>JBGQCF010000012.1:0-55945 GCA_041495205.1 Gammaproteobacteria bacterium | reverse complement strand
CTGACCGTGTCGCGGCAGCCGTCCCATCCGGGTTTCGGCGCAATGCGGCGCTTGCATCGTTGCGCTCCGCGTGCTTAAGCTACGGCTAGGCACCTTCGTCGCGCGCCTTGCAATCATCCGCATTGCGCCAGAAACGCGCTCCGCGGAGGACTTAATCAGAGGTTCCTCAGTTTTGCTTCGGGTAAATTGCTTCGCCGTTAATTTCACAAATGATCTGGAAATGTTGAAACACGGCATGGTAATGTACGACGCACTGTACGCGTGGTGCCGCGATTGCCAGCAGGAAACCCAGGGCTGCCGCGACTCGGTCAGCGAAGCTTGGGGTGCGGCCGCCCAAAGGTTAGTTTTTTACGTTTTCCTGTTTTTTACCGGTTTGGCTTGCTCTGCCCGCCACAGCCCGGATTTGCCGCCTTGCTTGTGCAGCAGGCGGATGCCTTCCATGCGCATGCCGCGGTCTACCGCTTTGCACATATCGTAGATGGTCAGCAACCCCACGCTCACCGCGGTGAGCGCTTCCATTTCCACGCCGGTGCGTCCCACGGTTTCCGCCGTCGCCACGCATTCCACCGCGGCATTTGCCGGGTCCACGCTGAAGTCCACCGCAATCTTGGTTAAGGCAAGGGTATGGCACAGCGGTATCAGTTCGGAAACGCGTTTTGAAGCCTGAATTGCGGCAATTCGCGCGACTCCCAGCACATCGCCTTTCTTGGCGCTGCCCGCGAGGATTTTCTTGAGCGTTGCGGGAAGCATGACAATTCTGCCGCCGGCGCGCGCAATGCGGTGGGTTTCTCCTTTTTCCGCCACATCCACCATGCTCGCCCGGCCTTGGGCATCGAAATGCGTGAGTTTCTTGGCCATGAAATTGCAGGTGCCGGTTAGGAACTCTGCCTAAAAGGTTTTATCATAGCATCATGCGTTTAAGCTATCTAATCGCCTTGCTGTTCTTGCTCATTCCGCGTGCGCTGGCGGACGGCTTGCCGGAGCTGGGAGAGGCTTCGCAAACCACTCTTTCGCCCTTGCAGGAGCGGCGTCTCGGCGAGAATATCATGCGCGAAATTCGCGCTGACCCAAGCTATCTCGACGATCCGCCGCTTACCGATTATCTCAACAACCTGGGCTACCGCCTCATTTCCAGCAGCGACGATCCCAAGACCGGCCTCGAACTGTTCGCCATCCGCGACAGCGAGATCAACGCATTTTCACTGCCCGGCGGCTTCATCGGCGTCAACACCGGCTTGATTCTCCTTGCGCAGAGCGAGTCCGAACTGGCCTCGGTGCTGGCGCACGAAATCGGGCACGTGACTCAGCATCATATAGCGCGCATCCTTGCGACGCAGAAGCAGACGCTCGCGACTACGCTCGCCGGCATGGCGATTGCCATTCTTGCGGCACGCGCCGGCAACGGCCAGCTCGCGCAAGGGGCAATATTGGGTACCCAGGCCGCGGCGATGCAGAACCAGCTTAATTTCACCCGCGAGCACGAGCAGGAAGCAGACCGCATCGGCCTGCAAACCCTGGACAAGGCCGGCTTTGACGTGCGCGCGATGCCGGCGTTTTTCGAGCGCCTGCAGAAAGCCACGCGCTTCATTGAAGGTAGTGCACCATCCTACTTGCGCACCCACCCGGTCACCTTTGAACGGATTGCCGATATACAGAACCGCGTGCAGAACATGCGCTACCGGCAGGTCCCCGACAGCCAGAATTTCCAGTTTTTGCGCGCGCGGCTGCGGGCGCAAGCAGAATCGACGAAAGACGCGCTCGCCTATTTCGAAAACGGCCTGCAGGAAAAGAAGTACAGCAGCGAAGCGCCGCTGCGTTTCGGGTTGGCCAGCGCGCTATTGCGTGCGAGAAACTACGAGCGCGCCGAGAAAGAGCTTTTGCAGTTGAGAAAAGTGGCGCAGCCCAGCCCGCTCATCGAGCTGCTCGACGGCGAGTTGAAGCTGGCGGAGGGAAAAGGCGCGGAGGCGGCCGGCATTTATCAGGCGGCGTTGAAAAGCTACCCGCAATACCGGCCGTTGGTCTACGCCAGCTGCGACGCGCTACTGCAAAACCGCCAGCCGCAGGATGCGCTCAAGCTCATTTCCGATCAGTTGCAATTTTATCCGCAGGACCACCATCTTTTCCTGCTGCAGGCCAAAAGCTATGCCGTGCTCGATAAAAAACTGCTCCAGCATAAATCGCAGGCCGAAGCCTATTATCTAATGGGCAATCTGCGGGGCGCGGTCGAGCAGCTGCAGATCGCGCAGAAAAGCGGTGACGGCGATTTTTACCAGCTCTCCTCAGTCGAAGCCAGGCTCAAGGAACTGCGCGCGCTCGAGGTGGAAGCGCGCAAGCCTTAGGGAACCTCTGATTAAGTCCCACGAGGGCGCGACGCTAGCCAAGCAAAGCGTGAATCCGCATATAGACAAGCCCGGCCACGGCGCAGCCGCCGATCACCGGAATGATGCCGGCTCTGTAGCGAAACAGCGCCACCGCAGCAGCCACGCCGATGATGAGCAGCGGCCACTCGAACATCCTGCCAAAGCCTTGCGGCCAAAGCACGTGATAGGCGAAGAACAGGGCGAGGTTCAGCACCACGCCCACCACCGCTGCGGTAATGCCGGTGAGCGGGGCGGTGAACTTGATGTCGCCGTGGGTGGTTTCGACAAACGGGCCGCCCAGCAGGATGAAGAGGAAGCAAGGCAGGAAAGTAAAATAGGTCACCACAATCGCCGCGATTGCACCCGAGACAAACTGCGTGCCCGGACCGAGCAATTCTTTGCTCCAGCCGCCAACGAAACCCACAAACGCAACGATCATGATGAGCGGCCCGGGAGTGGTCTCGCCCAGCGCCAGGCCGTCTATCATTTGCGCCGCGGTGAGCCAGTGATAATGCTCGACGCCGCCTTGGTAGACATAGGGCAAGACTGCATACGCGCCGCCGAAAGTGAGCAGCGCCGCCTTGGTGAAGAACCAGCCCATTTGTGTAAGCGTTCCCTCCCAGCCATAGAGCGCTATAAGGATGGCCATTGCCCCGCCCCACAAGCTAAGGCCGACCACGCTGTAATAAGCAAGGCGCGGCCAGCTCAAGCGGGCGTGTTCCGGCGTAGGCGTATGGTCGTCAATGATGGCCGGGCCGAAGCTTTTCTCCGAACTGCCGTGTGCGCCGCCGATGGAGAATTTATCCGGAGCCAGGCGCCCGCCGAAATAGCCGCTGATGCCCGCGCCCAGCACGATGTAAGGGAAGGGCGCTTTAAATGCGAAAATGGCTATGAAAGCGGCGGCGGCGATAAGCCAAAGCCAGGCATTTTTAAGCGCGCGCGAGCCGATGCGGTAGCTGGCGAACACCACGATTGCCGTCACCGCCGGTTTGATGCCGTAAAATATTCCCGCCACCACCGGAACATTTCCGAACGCCAGATAAATCCAGGTGAGCGCAATCAGGATAAACAGCGAAGGCAAAAAGAACAGCACGCCCGCGATGATCCCCCCTGGCGTCTTGTGCATGAGCCAGCCGATATAAGTGGCCAACTGCGTCGCTTCGGGGCCGGGAAGCAGCATGCAATAGTTGAACGCATGCAGAAAGCGCCGCTCGGAAATCCAGCGGCGCTTTTCCACCAGTTCCTGGTGCATGATGGCGATTTGCCCGGCCGGCCCGCCAAAGCTGATGAAGCCCAGCTTGAGCCAGTAGCGGAAAGCCTCGGCGAGCGATATTCGAGGCGGCGCTGTCTTGGGTGGTATGTCCATGTAGAGCCGGCTTCTATAAACTAGCGCTTTAAATTAGCGCTATTGTATGCATAATCCATCTGTCGTGCCGTGACCATGGAAAAAATCGGAAAATATGAAATCGTGGAAGAGCTGGGGAAGGGGGCGACCAGCGTGGTTTACCTTGCCAACGACCCGTTTGCCGAGCGCCAGGTAGCGATTAAGCTCGTCAATTCCGAAGCGTTGCGCGACAAACAAAAGGGACGGCGCTATAAAAAGCTGTTCCTCACCGAAGCCTCGCTGGTGGGCAAGCTCTCGCACCCTCATATCGCGGCCATTTACGACGCCGTGGTTGAGGACGAGCTCTGCTACATCGTTATGGAGTATGTACCGGGCGGGACGCTGGAGAAGTACTGCAATATCCAAAACCTGCTGCCGATAGACAAAGCCATAGAGATCATTTTCAAGTGCAGCAGGGCGTTGGCGTTTGCTCACCGCCACGGCATCATTCATCGCGACATCAAGCCGGCGAATATTTTGTTCAGCGACGGCCTGGACATCAAAATTTCCGATTTCGGAGCAGCGATCACCGAGCAGACCGACACCACGCAGGTTATCGGCGTCGGCTCGCCGGCCTACATGTCGCCACAACAGGTAAGAGAGCAGCCGCTGACTCATCAAACCGATATTTTTTCCCTGGGCGTGGTGATGTACCAGTTGCTGACAGGCAGGTTGCCGTTCACCGGGAACAATAATTACAGCACGGTTTATCAGATCATCAACGTGGACCCGCCACCGCCCAGCTTGCACCGCCCGGAAATCCCGCCGCATCTGGATGTGGTCGTCAAAACCGCGCTGCGCAAAGATCTGGAGACTCGCTACCAAACCTGGGAAGAATTTGCCCAAGCGCTGGTCGAGGTGTTCAACAACCTGGAAAAACCCAAGGAGGACATTTCCGAAGGCGAAAAGTTTGATACCTTGCGGAAGCTGGCGTTCTTCACGCATTTCAGCGATGTCGAGCTTTGGGAGGTGATGCGCATTACCACCTGGCGCATGCATCCGCCGGGGGTCACGCTGATTAAAGAGGGAGGGGTCGGCAAATCGTTTTTTATTCTTTCCTCGGGAGAAGTTAACGTCAGCAAGGATGGCAAGCTGCTCAACGTATTGCAGCCGGGAGAATGCTTCGGCGAAATGGCGTATCTGGGCAAAACCCATGTCGTGCGAAGCGCCAGCGTCACCTCGCTGAGCGACATCGCCGCGATTGAAATCACTTCCGAATCACTGGCGCAGGCCTCTGAGAACTGCCGCCATCAATTTAACCGCGCTTTTCTGGAAATATTGGTTGACCGCCTGTCCGCCGCCAATATCCGGCTTTCGCAGCTGTTGCTCGACCGCAAGATCAGCATATTTTGAAACGCCTTTCTGCGCTTTTGCCGGGAGCGGATAGTTTGCTATATTGTTGGACTTGTCAGCGGTTCCTTAAATTCACCTGCCGTCTTACAATTTGCACATGCAAGGTTTCAACGAAATCACTCCCGCCGAATTGCGGGAAATGCAATCCGGCGGAAACTTAAGGCTGATAGATGTGCGCAGCGAGGCCGAGGCGGTGCGCGGAATCATCCAGGGCGCGCTGCATATTCCCCTGCAATTGCTGCCGCCCAAGGCAGGTGAGTGGGATAGCGCAACGCCCACGGTGTTTTATTGCCAGTCGGGCGCGCGCTCGGCGCAGGCTTGCGCATTTTTTGCCGGCAAGGGTTTCAGCAAGTTGTATCACCTGCAAGGCGGCGTCAACGCCTGGGTGCGGAGCGGTCTGCCGCTCATCGCAGCTGCAGCAACATGAACTACGACAAGGAAATTGACACCCGGGGCTTGAATTGCCCGCTGCCGATTCTGCGCACTAAGAAAACGCTGGCTGAAATGACTTCTGGGAAGGTGTTGAAGGTGCTTGCCACCGACCCCGGCTCGGTCAAGGATTTCGAGGCGTTTTCCAGGCAGACCGGAAACGAATTGCTATCGCAGTCCGAGGTCAACAGGGAATTCATTTTCTTCGTGAAGAAGCGTTGATTCGCCTGCCGCAAGCCCGCCAGAAAGATATTATCAGGGAACCTCTGATTAAGTCCTTCGTGAGCCGCGTTGCTGGCAAAATGCGGATGGATGCGAGGCGCGCGACGAAGGTCGTAGCCGGGACTACGAAGCCGAGGAGCGCAACGATGCAGACACCGCATTTTGCCGCAACCCGGAGGGACGGCTGCCGCGACACGGTCTCGCGCAGCGTGGTGCGGGAAGGGGCGCCTTTCCGGGCGGTCTGCTTTGTCTCTCGGCTTGTGAAGGGGGTCAACCATTCGCTGCGCCTCGCTTCGCGCATCCCATCCCGGAAAGCCGCCGTCGCGACCACGCGGGACTTAATCAGAGGTTCCTCAGCCCAGTTTTTCCAGTTCCGTTCTGAGTTTTTCCAGAGTCGAGCCGAAGTTGGCAAGGCGGTCTTTTTCCTGAGCGATGACATGAGCGGGGGCGCGCTCGACGAAATCGTGATTGGCGAGTTTGGTTTTCGCCTTGGTGATCTCGCTTTCGTGCCGCGCGATTTCCTTCTTCAGCCGCGCTCGTTCGGCAGCAACGTCCATCTCCACCTGTACCATCAGGCGCCAATCCCCGACGTCCAACACCGGAGCGTCGTACTCGGGAAGCTTCGAGACAATCTTGAAGTCGGATAAACGCGCGAGCGCGACCGTGGACGTGACGCTAGCCTGAAGCTCTTTCACGTCCCCATCGCCCAAAGCGTAGAGAGAGACACGCTGCGAGGGAGGAATTCCCATTTCGCTGCGACGGTTGCGGATAGCGTTGATGCGCTCTTGCATCCGGTTCATTTCTGCCTCGGCACTTTTATCAATACGCTCGAGCTGCGGCTTCGGGTAGGGCGCGAGCATGATGCTTTCACCGGTCTTTCCGGCAAGTGG
Source organism: Gammaproteobacteria bacterium (assembly GCA_041495205.1). Lineage (GTDB taxonomy): Bacteria > Pseudomonadota > Gammaproteobacteria > Burkholderiales > JAHFRG01 > JAHFRG01. The sequence continues at coordinate 49,307 of JBGQCF010000012.1, read as the reverse complement.
CGCGATTCGTTGCCACAGCTCCTCGGTGATGAATGGAATAATCGGATGCGCAAGCCGCAGCGCCGCTTCCAGCACGCGCACCAGCGTTTTTCGCGTGCCGCGCGCCTGCGCCTGGTTGCCCGATTTTCCCGCTTCGGCGATCTGCACCTTCGCAAGCTCGACATACCAGTCGCAGTACTCGTCCCATACGAAACGGTAGATCGCGCTGGTGACGTTGTCGAAACGGTACTCGGCGAAACCCTTCTCGACTTCCGCTTTGGTCCGCTGCAGCCGACTGATGATCCAGCGGTCCACCACCGAGAGTTCGACCGGCAGGGATTCGTCCGCGCCGCAGTCCTGTCCCTCCGAGTTCATGAGCACGAAGCGCGCCGCGTTCCAAAGCTTGTTGCAGAAATTGCGGTAGCCATCGCAGCGGTTGAGGTCGAAATTGAGCGTGCGCGCGAAGCTCGCGAGCGAGGCGAAGGTGAAGCGCAGCGCATCCGCGCCGAACGAGGGGATGCCGTTCGGATAATGATTGCGGATGTACTTCTCGATCTTTGCCTTGTGCTCGGCACGCAGCAGATCAACAGTGGACTTCGATAGCAGCGCTTCCAGCGTTATGCCGTCGATCAGATCGAGCGGATCAAGCGTGTTGCCCTTGGACTTCGACATCTTCTGGCCTTCCGCGTCGCGCACGATGGCGTTGATGTAAACGTGGCGGAACGGCGCCTTGCTGGTGAAATGCAGCGTCATCATGATCATCCGTGCTACCCAGAAGAAGATGATGTCGAAACCCGTGACCAGCACCGACGAAGGAAGAAAAGTCTCCAAGTCCTTCGTTTTTTCCGGCCAGCCGAGCGAGGAAAACGGCACCAAAGCCGAGGAAAACCAGGTGTCGAGAACGTCTTCATCGCGCTTCAGCGCGCCGCGATAGCCCTTGGCGGCAGCCTGCTTTTTCGCCTCTTCCTCGTTGCGTGCGACATACACGTTGCCTTTGTCGTCGTACCAGGCGGGGATCTGGTGCCCCCACCACAGTTGGCGCGAGATGCACCAGTCCTGGATATTCTCCAGCCATTGATTGTAGGTTGTGGTCCAGTGCTTGGGGAAAAATTTCACCCTGCCATCAGCAACTGCTTCCAGGCCGAGCTTCGCCAGCCCGTCCATTTTCACGAACCACTGATCGGTGAGCATCGGCTCGACGATTACGCCGGTGCGCCCCGAGCGCGGCACGCGCAGCTTGTAGGGCTTTTCTGAAACCAGCAAATCCTGCGCCTCGAGATCGGCGAGGATACGCTTGCGCGCCTCGAAGCGGTCGAGACCCCGGTACTCCTTTGGAATGCCGAGATCGGTTGCAAGCGGCTGTGCCTCTACTGGCCCAATCTTCCCGCCATATTCATTCGAGGCGACATACTTCTGCCATTGGGCACCCGTAGGTGAAACCGAGCTGCCGATAATTTTCGCGTCAAGAGTTAAGACGCTGAAGATTGGAAGATACGACTTGTCTTTGTGTCGCAACCAAACCTGATAGTCGTTGAAGTCATGCGCCGGCGTGATTTTCACGCAGCCGGTGCCAAATACAGGGTCCACGTATTCATCGGCGATAACGAGAATAGAGCGGCCGGTGAGAGGCAGCTTGACGCGTTTGCCAAGAAGTGATTTGTAGCGTTTATCTCCCGGGTTGACCGCCACCGCGACGTCGCCCAGCATGGTTTCCGGCCGCGTGGTGGCGACCACCACAGACCCGCTCCCGTCCTCGAGGGGATAACGGATCTCCCAGATCTTGCCGTCCTCTTCCTCGCTGTCCACTTCCAGGTCGGAGACCGCGGTACCCAGCACCGGGTCCCAGTTGACCAGCCGCTTGCCGCGGTAAATCAGCCCTTGCTCGTGGAGCTGCACGAAGACTTCGATGACTGCGCGCGACATGCGCTCGTCCATCGTGAAGTAGCCCGCGTGCTGGCCATCAGTGCTCGCGTAATCCCAGTTGCCGGAGACGCCCAGGCGGCGCATCTGGCGCGTGATGGTGGCGCCGGATTGCTGCTTCCATTGCCAGACACGCTCGATGAATTTCCCGCGCCCGAGGTCGCGGCGCGTCTTGTTTTCCATTTCGAGCTGGCGCTCGACCACGATTTGCGTCGCGATTCCCGCATGATCGGTGCCCATCACCCAGTTGGTGTTGAAGCCGCGCATGCGGTGGTAGCGGATGAGGATGTCCATCAGCGTTTGCTGGAACGCATGCCCCATGTGCAGGGTGCCCGTCACATTCGGTGGCGGAAGCTGGACACAGTAAGGCGGCTTCTCCGATTTTGCGGAATGGGCAAAATAGCCGCGCTTTTCCCATTCCTGATACCAGCGTTGCTCGATGGCGTGCGGGTTAAAACTCTTGGCGAGTTCCATATCGGGTGAAACGGTGACACGAAAAGCAGCGATTATACCTTATCGCCGCCGGAGCGCTTTGCAGCGGAAACAGAGGATTGGCTGACTTTTTGATGTTGTTCCAGTTGCGCATCAAGCGCATGGGCCACTGCGTCGTCAACCATGCTCTTGATGCTGTTCTTCAGCTCGCCGAGCATACGCTCCAGCACCTGCTCCAGCATTCTTGCCAGTTGCGGTTTGAGGTGCTGCTGCAGCTCGTTGTTGATGCGTGCATCGAGATTTTGCAGAACGTGTTGGTAGATTTCGATGGCAAGCGTTTCCACCTGCTCTGCGCTCAGTTCGGGCAAGCCCGCGCGCGCCGCGCCGGGTTTGCCGACAATGACGTCGGTGAGTGTGGGTATGGCTTCGCCGCCCTGCGCGCCGTGCTTTTTCATCAGCACATCCATTTTATCCAGGATGTCGTCCTGTTTCGCCATGGGGGTTTTTTATAACGTACCCGGGGACCGGCTGAGATCGTGATGGCGGACCTCGTAGCCCCGGTCGCGGTAAAAACGAAAGCGCTCGCGCCCCGCCTGCCTGTCTTTTTCATCTGTGCCCACAATTTCGATCAGGCGCTGAAAGCGGCTGAAAAACGGCGGGTAGTCAGGATGCAAATTGAGCAGCACCTGGTCGTGCAGAAGCGGTTCGGCGAGATGATCAATAATCACCGGCGTTTCCTCCGCCAGCCGGTCGGCGGCGCGGCAATGCGGTATGAAGCCGATGGCGGGGTAGCACCACATCAGCTTGTCGAGCTTATCCGTGGCGTCAGCGTCGGCGGTGTAAATCATCACGCGCAGGGCGCGTTCCAGCGCTTGAGCGCTCAAGCTGCAGGCGACTTGCAGCTTGTTGTCCGCATGGGAGTAGAAATCAATCTGCGTCATCGGTGTTATGCTTTGGCTGCTTTCTGTATCAGGAATTGCGTAAGCAATGGCACGGGCCGTCCGGTAGAGCCTTTTTCCTTGCCGCTCTTCCACGCCGTGCCTGCGGTATCCAGGTGCGCCCAGGAGTATTTCTTGGTAAAGCGCGACAGGAAACAAGCTGCGGTGATGCTGCCCGCCGGGCGGCCGCCGATGTTCGCCATGTCGGCAAAATTGCTTTTCAACTGATCCTGGTAATCGTCCCACAGCGGCATCTGCCAGGCCCGGTCGTGCGCGTATTCGCCCGCGTTCAGCAACTCGCGTGCCAGAGCTTCGTCACTGCTGTAGAGGCCGGATGCGACATGGCCGAGGGCGATCACGCAAGCTCCGGTGAGTGTGGCGATGTCAATCACCGCGGCCGGATTGAAACGTTCGGCGTAAGTGAGCGCATCGCACAGGATGAGGCGGCCTTCTGCGTCGGTATTGAGGATCTCGATAGTTTGCCCGGACATGCTGGTGACGATATCGCCCGGCCGGCTGGCGTTGCCGCTTGGCATGTTTTCGGCGGTGGGAATGATGCCCACCACGTTAAGCGGCAGGCGCATTTGCGCTACCGCCTTGATTGAGCCCAGCACGCTCGCCGCGCCGCACATGTCGAATTTCATTTCATCCATTTCAGCAGCGGGCTTGATCGAGATGCCGCCGGTGTCGAAAGTTATGCCCTTGCCGACCAGCACCACCGGTTTTTGCTTTTTGGCCGCGCCCGCATATTGCAGCACGATAAGCTTGGCCGGTTGATGGCTGCCGCGGGCAACCGACAACAGCGAACCCATGCCGAGCTTTTCCATGTCTTTTTGCTCCAGCACCTCGGCCTTGAGGTGGTGCTTTTTGGCGATTTGCAAAGCTTGTTCGGCGAGATAGCTCGGGGTGCAGATGTTGGGCGGCAAATTACCAAGGTCCTTGGCGAGATTTATGCCTTCGGCGATGGCAAGCGCCTGCTTGAGTGCCGCTTCGCTTTGCTTCAACTCGCCGCGCTCTACCATCAAGGTGAGTTTACCCAGCGGTTTGTTTTCTTCATCATGCTTGCTTTTCAGGCGGTCGAAGCGGTAGGTCGAGTCCGTCGCTACCAGAACGGTTTGCAGGATTTTCCATGCGATGTCGCGTTTCTTGACCGGCAGTTCGGCGAGACCCAGCACGGCTTCCGGCACGCCGGTTTCGTTGAGCGCCTTGACAGCCGCGCGCACCGCTTCACGGTATTGCTGCTCCTTGAATTCCTGTTCGCGCCCCAGGCCTACCAGCAGGACGCGCTCGGAGGCTATCCGCGGCACGTTGTGCAGAAGCAGGGTGGAACCGGGCTTGCCCTGCATGTCGCCGCGGCGGGTGATGCCGCTCAGGTAGCCGCCGGAAACCCGGTCTATCAAGCTTGCCGCAGGCGAGAGTTTGCGCGGCGTGAATACTCCGGCAACCACGCAGGCGCTGCGCTGCTTTTCCAAGCCGCCAGTTTTTATGCTAAATTCCACACTTGCTCCTTATTCAAAAAACCCCGCTAAACGCAAGTCACACTGCATTATCCACAGAGTTTTTATGAAAAGTCAAAACAGCGGAACCTCTGATTAACCCCCGCGTGGCCGCGACGGCGGCTTGGCGGGATGCCATGCAAGGAGCGAGGAGGAAATTGTGGTCACTCCCACTATGACGACAAGCGCCGCCGCAGGGCGCCTGCCAAGCCCCGTCCCATGCGGGTTGCGGCCTGATTCGGCGCTGGCTTTGTCGCGCGGCTCGGCCGTAGCCCGAACTACTGGTCCTTCGCCGCGCTTCGCGCCATCATCCGAATCGAGCGAGCAACGCAGCTCACGAGTGGGTCAATCAGAGGTTCCTAGGGTAAGCAAATCATGATTTTCCGCCGCGCTTTGCTGCGTGAATTCATCGACGTTGCGCTGGCGGTATTTGTGGTTATGTTCGCCATCATCATGATAACGCAGCTGGTGCGCTTCTTGAGTGCCGCCGCGAGCGGGGTGGTTGCTCCCGAGGGTGTGATTGCCCTGCTCGGCTTCAAGGCGATCTACTATCTTCCGGTGCTGTTGGCGTTGACCCTGTTTATTTCGGTGTTGCTGAGCCTGACCCGTAGTTACCGGGATTCCGAAATGATCGTCTGGTTTAGTTCCGGCATAAGCATCACCGCCTGGATTCGTCCGGTGCTCACGTTTGCCGTTCCACTGACCATCATAATCGCGGCATTAAGCCTGTTTCTTTCACCGTGGGCGTTCGGCAAGGGTGAAGAATATCGGCAGCAGCTGGAAGCCCGCGATGACGTCGCCACCCCAACGCCCGGGGTGTTCCGCGAATCCAAGCAGGCAGATCGCGTGTATTTCGTGGGAAGCGCCGCGGGTGAGGGCGACACGGTATCCGATATTTTTGTGAGTTCGGTGCAGAACCAGCAATTGGGCATCACGGTGGCGAAAAACGGCTATCAGGAAACGCGCGAGAATGGCGACCGTTTTCTCGTGCTGTTGCATGGCAGGCGCTACGAAGGGCCGCCCGGCTCCCCCGAATACAAAATCACGGATTTCGACAAATATGATATACGCGTTGAGCCTTATGAGGCGAAACAGGAAGTGCCGCAGGGGCGCGGAACGTCCACGCTCGATTTGCTGCGAGAAGGCAGTCCGGCGAGCCTCGCAGAATTCGTGTGGCGCGCCGGTCTGCCGTTGAGCGCGTTGCTTCTTGCGCTGCTGGCGATACCCTTGAGCTTTGTCAACCCGCGCGTCGGGCGCTCTTTCAATCTGGTGCTGGCGCTCGCGGTTTACATGGTTTACAGCAACACCTTAAGCATCGCCCGCGGACTCGTGGCTCAGCAGAAAATCAGTCTGATGCTGGGTTTCTGGGGGGTGCACGTATTCATGCTGGCGCTGCTGCTGTTGCTCTTTTACCGTCGCATTGCAGTGTTTTCGTTGTTCCGCACCAACGTCATGCGCCTGGGAGCAAAGGGCGCCAAGATCGCGAGTCCCGGAAGATTGAACAGCATTGAAAATGCGCGCAGCGAAGGGGCCCGCGAAGAGCGGGTACCGCTGCATACGCAGCACGCTGACGCTGACATTGATCATGGTTTTGCCGAAGCGAGAAACACCCACGGCGTGACCAGCATCGAAGTGCTGGGGCAAACCGACCAGCCGCAGGCCGCGCCGCCCGTCGAGATGGAAAAGAAAGTCATGCCCCAGCGCAGTGAAATCGAGGCCCAGCGCGAGACGCCGAGCGAAACCGCCCACAAGCCCGGGCCCAAGCAGAGTGAAGCCAAGGCCAAGCCCGTGGATAGCTACAGAACCGACCAGCGGCAGGCCGTGCTGCCTTTCGAGGTGGAAAAGAAAGTCACACCTCAGCGCAGTGAAATCGAAGCCAAGCGCGAAACGCCGCGTGAGACCGCGCACAAACACTGGGTCAAGCAGAGTGAAGCCAAGGCCAAGCCTGCGGAAAGCCCCGGGACCAAAGCCAAGCCCAAGCGCGAAGGCGAGGCCAAGGGCAAGGTCGGGGTGGAAACGAAATCCAAACCCAAGCCTCGAGTGACGGTCAAAGCCAAAGTGGGAAGCACCGCGGCAGAGGCCAAACCCAAGCCCAAGCGCGGCGAGAGCAAAGCGAAAAAGTAAAGCCAGGAGCGAAATATGCTGCAACCAGCAAGGACCAAGTACCGCAAACAGCAGAAAGGCCGCAACATCGGCGTGGCCACGCGCGGCAACAAAGTAAGCTTCGGCGAGTACGGCCTGAAAGCAGTGACGCGCGGCCGCTTGACTTCGCGCCAGATCGAAGCGGCGCACAGTATTTAAGGAACCTCTTCAGGTGATGAGGACACTCAGCCGCTATCTCAGACAGCATATTTTCGGCAGCACTCTGCTGGTTTTTGCCGCGCTTCTCACGCTGTTTGCGCTGCTCGACTTGATTCACGAACTGGGCGACCTGGGCCGCGCCAATTACCAACTGTATCGCGTCCTTCTCTATGTGCTGCTCAGTGTGCCCGGCCACGTGTATGAATTATTTCCTATCGCGGCGCTGATCGGCACACTGCTTGCGCTGGCGCAGCTGGTGGTGCATTCCGAATACACGGTGATGCGCGTCTCCGGAGTGTCGGCGCAAGGCATGGTTTTCTCGCTGCTGCAGACCGGCCTGATTTTTGTGGTGTTGACGTTTGTGTTTGGCGAATTCATCGCTCCCATAAGCGAGCGCGCCGCTCACCAATTGCGCCTCAAAGCGTTAAGCCTGGTGGTAGCGCAGGAATTCCGCTCCGGATTGTGGGTAAAGGATGAAATGAGCTTCGTCAACGTGTCGCAAATCCTTCCCGATACCACGCTGATAGGGGTGAAGATTTACGAATTCGACCCGCAGCGGCGCCTGCGCACCATCAGTTTTGCGCAGAAAGGCAATTATCTCAAGGACAATAAATGGCGCCTGCGCGACGTGGTGCAGACCCGTTTCGACGACGACCATACCACGGTGGAGTCGATTGCGGAGGCGAACTGGTATTCGGTTTTGAATCCCGACATTCTGGACGTGTTGTTGGTGGTGCCCGAGCAGATGTCGGCGTGGAACCTGTATCTGTACACTCAGCACTTGCGCGAAAATAAGCAGAAAACCTCGCGTCATGATCTCGCGCTGTGGACCAAGCTGGTTTATCCCGTCGCGGTGCTGGTGATGATGATGCTGGCTCTCCCCTTCGCTCAGTATCAGAGGCGCACCGGCGGCATCAGTGCAAATATATTTGCCGGAACCATGCTCGGCCTGGGGTTTCATTTCCTGAATAAGCTGTTTGCCCATCTTGGCCTGTTGAACGACTGGCCGCCGCTATTTTCCGCGGCTGCGCCTACGATTTTGTTTTTTGCCGGCGCGATGGGGATGATGTGGTGGGTGGAGAGGAGATAAAGCGTGAGGGGTGAGGGGTAAGGAGTGAGGAGTGAGTAGGCAAAGCCTCGGTACCAAGATTTACTCCTCACGATTGTGCCAGGGCGGCACGCCGCCGTCTTGAGGGACAGCGCGTTTTCCTCCTTTGGGAGGGGGCCGGGGGATTCAGCTTTGAATCATTACCCCGCCCCAAGCTTCAGCGCGCAGGCTGGGGTGCCGCGCCAGGCGCGGTGGCGGGGAGTTGTGGAGCAGTGGGGGTTTGGCGGTTTCGTTCTTCCTGGTATTGATCCCATTTTCTTTTGATTTCCTGCCGCTTTTCCGGTGGCAGCCGCTGCATGTTCTTGAACTTCTCGCGCGCCTGTTTGCGCTGCTCAGGAGTGAGCTTGGCCCATTCCCGCATCCGCGATTGCATCCGCTGCTGTTTCTCCGGGGTCATTTGCGGGTATTGCTCTGCCCTCTTCAGCCAGTTCTTGCGCCGCTGCGGCTCCATGCTGTTCCATTCCGGTGCCAGCGGAGCGAGAATTTCCTTCTGCGCGGGCGTCAGTTCCACCCAGGTCGGTGCTTTGGTAGCAGCGGCAAAAGCGGGGGAGATGAAGCTTAATAAGAGAATCACAAGGAGGAGCGCTTGAGCCATGCATCAAAATCCTTGTCGAGATACGCGTTGATGGGTAGATCACCGGTCAGCAGATGTGTGTCGATTTCCTCGGCATCGTTATTTTGCTGGACGGTTTGCCAGTAAACGATGCCGCCCAGACTCAGCAGCAGAAACGCCAGCGGCAGCAGGATCCGGGCGCTTAGCAACTGGCCGTGGCGGAGCCGGGAAGCGGCAAGCCCTACCCCCGCCAAACCGATTGCCGGTTGGGCGTGGTATTTCTGCATAGCGGCGTTGCGCGCGGCTTGCAGGCGATAGAGCGTGCCTTGCCTGAGCCGGCTCGCTCCATGCTCCAAATGCCGGGCGATTTTGCTCCCCAGGTCACGTTCGTTCATAGTTCGACCCCTTTTTGCTTCAGGATAGCGGCAAGCGCATGCGTTGCCCTGGAACAATGCGTTTTGACGCTGCCTTGCGAGCAGCCCATCACGGCCGCGGTTTCGGCGACGTCCATATCCTCCCAATAACGCAGCAGGAACGCCTGGCGTTGACGCCCCGGCAAGCTTTCCAATGCTTGTTCAATAATAGCAACAATTTGAGCTTGTTCAAGCTGCTCAAGTGGTCCATCCGCCGGCTTGGAAGCATCCCCGGGATGCAATGTTTCCAGTGGGTCGCGCTCCTCCTCATCATCGCCGTGATAAAAAGAGGAAAACAGGGTGGTCCACAACGACCGCACCTTCTGCCTGCGGTAGTAGTCACGGATGGTGTTTTGCAGGATACGATGAAACAGCAGGGGCAATTGCGCAAGCGGTTTTGCCGCGTATTTCTCGGCAAGTTTGAGCATCGCGTCCTGGACGATATCCAGCGCAGAATCTTCATCCCGCACCGCGAACAGTGCCTGTTTATAGGCGCGGCGTTCCACTCCGGCCAAAAAATTGGAGAGTTCCTGATAGGTAGCCAGTTAAGTCAACCTCGTGGGCTCAAGTGATGGTAACGATGCAGTTCATGTGGCACAAGCCACGGTCAGCTTGCACTTGACCAAAAATCAGCGAAACGGTAGTGTTAAAGATTCCTCAACTTATTTAGCAGTTTAACGCGATGGAGCGATTTAAAGCGATGGAACTGACGGGCGCAGAGATTGTAGTGCGTTGCCTGCAGGAAGAAAAGGTCGAGCATATATTCGGCTACCCCGGTGGCGCGGTGCTGTTTATTTACGACGAACTCTTCAAGCAGGACAAGGTCAAGCACATTTTGGTCCGGCATGAGCAGGGCGCTGCGCATGCCGCCGACGGCTATTCGCGTTCCTCCAATAAAGTGGGGGTGTGCCTTGTCACGTCCGGCCCGGGCGTGACCAATGCGGTGACGGGCATTGCCACCGCCTACATGGATTCGATTCCCTTGGTCATTATTACCGGTCAGGTGCCAACCTACGCCATCGGCCTAGATGCATTCCAGGAATGCGATACGGTGGGCATTACCCGTCCCTGCGTCAAGCACAACTTTCTGGTGAAGGACGTGAAGGACCTCGCCATCACCATCAAGAAGGCGTTTTACCTTGCCAGTACCGGCCGTCCGGGACCGGTGCTGGTGGATATTCCCAAAGACGTCACGCAACAGAAAACCGAGTTTGTCTATCCGGAAACCATCAGTATGCGCTCCTACAACCCGGTGACCAAAGGGCATTCGGGACAAATCAAGAAAGCGGTGCAGCTTTTGATGGAAGCCAGGCGCCCGATGATTTACACCGGTGGGGGGGTAATACTCAACGCGGCTTCGGACGAATTGACCCGTCTGGTGCGCTTGCTCGGCTTCCCCTGTACCAACACGCTGATGGGCTTGGGCGGATATCCCGCGACCGATCCGCTGTTCGTCGGCATGCTCGGCATGCACGGCACTTATGAAGCCAACATGGCGATGCAGAACTGCGATGTGTTGCTCGCCATCGGCGCGCGCTTTGATGACCGGGTGATCGGCAATCCCAAGCATTTTTACGACCCGAACCGCAAAATCATCCACATTGATATTGATCCCTCCTCGATTTCCAAGCGCGTCAAGGTGGACGTGCCCATCGTCGGCAACGTTAAGGACGTGCTTGAGGAAATGATCAAGCTTTTCGAATCTTCCAAGGAAAAGCCCGATGCCGCGGCGCTCAAGCCCTGGTGGACGCAAATCCAGGCTTGGAGGTCCAAGGACTGCCTCAAGTACGACCGCGCCAGCCCGATCATCAAACCGCAGCTCGTGCTGGAGAAGCTCTACGAGGTCACCAAGGGCAATGCTTTTGTCACCTCGGACGTCGGCCAGCACCAGATGTGGGCGGCGCAATTTTACAAGTTCAACAAGCCGCGGCGCTGGATCAATTCCGGCGGGCTGGGCACCATGGGCTTCGGTTTGCCTGCGGCGATGGGAGTGCAGCTCGCCAACCCGGGCGCAACCGTGGCGTGCGTGACCGGCGAAGCAAGCATCCAGATGTGCATTCAGGAGCTTTCCACCTGCAAGCAGTACCGGTTGCCGATCAAAATCGTGAACGTCAACAACCGCTACATGGGCATGGTGCGGCAGTGGCAGCAGTTCTTCCATGGCAACCGCTACTCCGAATCCTATATGGACGCGCTTCCTGATTTCGTGAAGCTCGCCGAAAGCTACGGCCATGTCGGCATGAAAATCGAGAAACCCGCCGACGTCGAGCCGGCGCTCAAAGAGGCGTTTGCCCGGAAGGACGATCTGGTATTCATGGATTTCATCACCGATCAAAACGAAAACGTGTATCCGATGGTGCCCGGCGGCAAGGGTATTTCCGAGATGATTCTGGCAGAAGATCTTTGATGAACGGCGTCTTTTGGGCCCCAAGGCCTTGTGGTTTCGACAGCCCCAAGTTGAAAAACCTATAATTAAACACATGAGACATATTCTTTCTCTGCTTTTGGAAAACGAGGCCGGCGCGCTGTCGCGCGTCTCCGGTCTGTTTTCGGCGCGCGGCTACAACATCGAGTCGCTTACAGTGGCGCCCACCGAAGACGCCACGCTATCGCGCATGACCATCGTCACCAAAGGTTCGGACGACGTCATTGAGCAGATCACCAAGCAGTTGAACAAGCTGGTGGACGTGGTGAAAGTGGTGGACTTGAACGATGGCGAGCATATTGAGCGCGAACTGATGCTGGTGAAAATCCGCGCTGCGGGCAAGGACCGCGAGGAAATGAAGCGCATGGCGGACATTTTCCGCGGCCGCATCATAGATGTAACCGACAAAGCCTATACCATCGAACTCACCGGGCCGGGATCGAAGCTCGACGCTTTCCTGCAGGCATTGGAGCCCAGCGCGATACTGGAGACGGTGCGCACCGGCGCCTCCGGCATCGGCCGCGGCGAACGCATACTAAAAGTCTAGTAAGGAGTGAGGAGTGAGGAGTAGGGAGGAAATTCATCGCTGGTTTAAACCCCTCACACCTTACCCCTTACCCCTCACTTTTTATCGGAGATAAAACTATGAGAGTCTATTACGACAAGGACGCCAACCTGTCGCTGATCAAGGGAAGAAAAGTCACCATCGTCGGCTACGGCTCGCAGGGGCACGCGCACGCCAATAATCTGCAGGATTCGGGCGTGAAAGTGACGGTGGGCCTGAGAAAAGGCGGAGCGTCATGGGACAAGGCGAAGAAAGCCAAGCTCACGGTGAAGGAAATCGGGGAGGCGGTAAAAGGCGCGGATGTGGTGACGATTTTGCTCCCTGACGAGCACCATCCCGAAGTCTATCGCAAGGAGATCGAGCCGAACATCAAGAAGGGCGCGGCGCTGGCGTTTGCCCACGGATTCAACATCCACTTCGACCAGATTGTGCCGCGCGCAGACCTCGACGTCATCATGATTGCGCCTAAAGGACCCGGTCATCTGGTGCGCTCGACTTACACACAGGGCGGAGGCGTGCCCAGCTTGATTGCGGTGAAGCAGGACGCCTCTGGCAAGGCACGCGATGTCGCGCTCTCCTACGCTTGCGCCATCGGTGCCACGCGTGCCGGCGTGATTGAAACCACCTTCCGTGACGAGTGCGAAACCGACCTGTTTGGCGAGCAGGTGGTGCTGTGCGGAGGCTTGACGGCGCTGATACAGGCGGGTTTTGAAACGCTGGTGGAAGCAGGTTATGCGCCGGAGATGGCTTATTTCGAGTGCCTGCATGAAGTGAAGCTGATTGTTGATCTGATTTATGAAGGCGGCATCGCCAACATGCGCTATTCGATTTCCAACACCGCGGAATACGGCGACTTTACCCGCGGTCCGCGCATCATCAACGAGAAGACCCGCGCAGAGATGAAGAAGATTCTCAAGGATATCCAGAACGGAACGTTCGCCAAGGAATTCATCCTGGAGAACCGCGCGGGGGCGCCTTCGCTCAAAGCCATGCGCCGACTGGCCGCCCAGCATCCGATAGAAGAGATTGGGGCAAAGCTGCGCGGCATGATGCCGTGGATCAAGAAAAACAAGCTGGTGGATATCACCAAAAACTAGTGAGGAGTAAGGAGTGAGGAGTAAGGAGTAGAGCGGACACGGTTTGTTTTGATGTGCACCCCTCACCCCTCACCCCTCGCCCCTCACTGATGAATTATCCCCATCCCATCATCGCCCGCGAAGGCTGGCTGTTCCTGGCGGTCGCGGTCATCGCTTCGATCCTGGTGACGATATTCGCCCCGTGGTATTGCAGCCTGCCCCTGTGGCTTTTGAGCCTGTTCATTCTGCAGTTTTTCCGCGACCCCCCGCGCAAAATACCGGGCGATGATCGTACCGTAGTGTCGCCGGCCGACGGCCGCATCGTCGCGGTGGAACGCACTCAGGACCCGTATTTGCAGCGCGACGCGCAGAAAATCAGCGTATTCATGAACGTCTTTAACGTGCATTCCAACCGCAGCCCGGTGGACGGCGTGGTGGAAAAAGACTGGTACCATCCCGGCAAATTCATCAACGCCGCGCTGTCCAAGGCTTCCGAGGGAAACGAACGCAAGGCGTTGTGGATCAAAACCGTGAACGGTTTCGACGTTGTTTGCGTGCAAGTTGCAGGATTGATTGCCCGGCGCGTGCTTTGCTACGTGCGGCAGGGAGATAAGCTGGCGCGCGGCCAGCGCTATGGTTTCATCCGTTTTGGCTCGAGGGTGGATGTCTACCTGCCGAAGGATGTCTTGGTCAAAACCAGCATCGGTGATAAGGTATATGCGGCGGAATCGGTTCTCGCGCAATTGCCGGAGAAATAACTTATGGAAATGTACGATCCGGAACAACCCAACAAATGGATGCTGAAAGGCAAGCTCCCGAGGCGCGGGATTTACTTGCTGCCCAATCTTTTCACCACGGCGGCGCTGTTTGCCGGGTTCTATTCGATTGTCCAGGCGATGAACGGCCGGTTCGAATATTCTGCGATAGGCATTCTTATAGCGATGGTGCTCGATGGGCTGGACGGGCGCGTGGCGCGGCTTACCCATACCCAGAGCGCTTTTGGCGCCGAGTATGACAGCCTTTCCGACATGGTATCCTTCGGCGCGGCGCCGGCGCTGGTTTCTTACGTTTGGGCGCTACAGACCATGGGCCGGCTTGGCTGGATTGCCGCCTTCGTTTACTGCGCGGGAGCGGCGCTCAGGCTCGCCCGCTTCAACACCACCACCGAAGTGGCGGACAAGCGCTTCTTCCAGGGATTGCCAAGCCCCGCCGCCGCGGCGCTGATTGCAACGCTGGTGTGGGTGATGAATGACTATCAGGTGAGCGGCGGGGATGTGCGCTGGCTTGCCTGGGGGGTGACGGTGTTTGCCGGGCTTTCCATGGTGAACAACCTCCGCTTTTACAGCTTCAAGGACATCAATTTGCGCAAGAGCGTGCCCTTCGTATTCATGCTGCTTCTGGTGCTGTCGTTCGTCTTGATTTCGGTCGACCCGCCGATGGTGCTGTTCAGCGGCTTCGTCGCCTACGCGCTCTCCGGCTATGGTATGTGGTTCTGGGAACTGAGAAAGAAGAAACCTGTTGCCGGCGCTTCTTCCAGAGATAAATCGGCGCCCCATTAAGCCCGCTTCTTGCATATTCGCCAAAAAGGCATTATATTTCCTGCACTATGAGTTCCATTTGCAGCATTAGCTTCGTTTCCCGTCTTGCCGGCATTCTGCTTGCAGGTCTGCTGCTGCGCCTTGCGCGCTAAATACTCCTACTTTCCCTTACAGTTTTGCTTTGAGCTTCAGAAACCGCTGGCCGGTTTCTGCTTTGTGATTTCCAGCATCTTCAAGCGGAGAAAGACATGAAAGAACGTTTAATTATATTCGACACCACCTTGCGCGACGGCGAGCAGAGCCCCGGCGCTTCCATGACGCGCGAGGAGAAAGTGCGCATCGCCAGGCAGCTCGAGCGCATGCGCGTGGATGTCATCGAAGCCGGTTTCCCGGCGGCGAGCAACGGCGACTTCGAGTCGGTGCAAGCGGTCGCCAAAACCATCAAGGACAGCACCGTGTGCGCACTGGCGCGCGCCATCGAGGCGGACGTCGAGCGCGCGGGCACGGCGCTCAAGGGCGCAGCCGCCGCACGCGTGCATACCTTCATCGCCACTTCGCCGATCCACATGGAAAAAAAGCTGCGCATGTCACCTGAGCAGGTGCTCGAGCAGGCGGTAAAGGCGGTGCAATGGGCGCGCAAATATACCGACGATGTGGAGTTTTCACCTGAAGACGCCGGGCGCTCGGAAGTGGATTTCCTGTGCCGCGTGCTGGAAGCGGTGATCAAGGCCGGGGCGAAGACGCTCAACATCCCCGACACCGTGGGCTACAACGTTCCCGACCAGTTCGGCAAACTGATCCGCGAGTTGCGCTCGCGCATTCCCAATTCGGACAAGGTGGTGTTTTCGGTGCATTGCCATAATGACCTGGGCTTGGCGGTGGCGAATTCGCTGAGCGCGGTATTGCAGGGGGCGCGCCAGGTGGAATGCACCATCAACGGCCTAGGCGAGCGCGCCGGCAACGCCGCGCTTGAGGAAATCGTCATGACGGTGCGCACCCGCCAGGACATTTTCCCGTGCGATACGCGCATTGACACCACCCAGATCGTTCCGGCAAGCCGGCTGGTTGCGGGCATCACCGGTTTCACCGTGCAGCCCAACAAAGCCATCGTCGGCGCCAACGCCTTCGCCCATGAATCGGGAATCCACCAGGACGGCGTGCTTAAGCATCGCGAGACCTACGAAATCATGCGCGCCGAGGACGTGGGCTGGGGCGCGAACAAGCTGGTATTGGGCAAGCATTCCGGGCGCAATGCATTCAAGAACCGCCTCATGGAGTTGGGAATCGAGCTCGAATCGGAAGAAGCCGTCAACGCCGCGTTCGTGCGTTTCAAGGAGCTTGCCGACAAGAAGCATGAAATCTTCGACGAGGATTTGCAGGCGCTGGTGTCGCAAGAGGCGGCGGCTCACGTGCAGGAGCATTACAAGCTGGTATCGCTCACAGCGCATTCCGAAACCGGCAAACAGCCTTATGCCAGCGTGGTGATCACCGAAGCAGGCAAGGAGCGGCGCGCCGAATCGAACGGCAGCGGTCCGGTGGATGCATCCTTCAAGGCGATTGAAAGCATTGCCAAGAGCGGCACCGAGCTGCAGCTTTTTTCGGTCAACAACATCACCACCGGCACCGAGTCGCAGGGCGAAGTGACGGTGCGGCTGCAGAAAGGCGGGCGCATCGTCAACGGGCTGGGAGCGGATACCGATATCGTGGTGGCCTCCGCCAAGGCCTACATCAGCGCTTTAAACAAGCTGCACAGCAAGCTGGAGAGAATCAATCCGCAGGCAATGACGGTGTGATCAGTTTATTCCCTCTCCCCTTGAGGGAGAGGGCGGAGAGCCTGTCCTGAGCCTGCCGAAGGAGTGAGGGGAAATTTGAATTCGCCGGGGGCAGCCCGGCAGCTGGTTACTTTTTCTTGCCTCGCCAAGAAAAAGTAACCAAAAAGAAGGCGCCCCCGGTTCGCCGACTTCCCCTGCGTTCCTCAGCCAAATCGGGCGCTGCGCAACTCGCGCTACGCGCTCAGACAGTGCTCGCTTCACTTCCCCCGCTTTGGCTTCGTCGCTTGGCGGCTCACAGGGGGTACAAAACCAAAACCCTTTGATGCTGATTCATGTAGCATAATAAAATTACATATTAACTCGTGCGTTGGGCTGCATAAGAGGGCAGTGAGTCGTGAAGAAAATCTTGGTGCTGATCGGATTGGCCGTTGTGATTGTAGCGGGGTACCGGGCATACGAATCGCATACCCCAATTCGAGACATTCCGGGCAAGCTGGTGAAAGATGTCGTCGAATACGGAAAAGACATGGGGCGAATAATCTCCGGCGAAGGAACGAAGCACGGGCAGGAACTGGGCGGCGCTTGCAGCGTAGGGCCGGATTGCAAAGGATATCGAGGACCTGCCCGAGGGGGGAACACATGCTGCATCGGCGCTTGCGCAACATTACGCTTGGATTATACGGGCGTTTATTCCTGTCCCGCTGCATGCAAGTCCTCGCCCGTCGCAAGACCGGGGTCATGCTAAATTTAAGTTTGCCGGTGGCAGACCGGCGGCCGGTTACTTTTTCTTGGCGAGGCAAGAAAAAGTAACCAAAAAGAAGGCGACCCCGGTTCGCCGCCCTTCGACGAGCTCAGGGTTCCCTGCGCGCCTCGGCCAAATCGGGCGCTGCGCAACTCGCGCTTCGCGCTCAGTTTTGTGCGAGGTACGCGCCCCGGACTCGGACTCGCGAAGCGTGGAGCGGGAAGGGGTGCATGCTGCCGCAAGAGGTAATGTAAAACGGCGCGATATCACTCCTCTACCCCAAACTTTATTCATCGTGTCGCGGCAAGCCCCCCGATTTGTCCTAGTCGCTTGGCGGCTCACAGGGGATACAAAACCAAAACCCTTTGATGCTGATTCATGTAGCATAATAAAATTACATACGTATTTGACGCAATTGATTACACCTTTTCGGGTTTCTATATCTAGTTAGGCGACTCGGGTCATGTACGAACATCGGACGCAGCATCTCCTGAACCGTGCTGCCTTTACAAGACGCGTTGCGCGTCATGTGATACTTGCCCTTTTTGTCCTGGGGTTTGGTTTGGGGATTGGAGTTCTCGGTTACCACTACCTTGCAGAGTTGCCATGGCTGGATGCGTTACTGAATGCTTCGATGATTCTGAGCGGGATGGGACCAGTGGATCCTCTTCACACACCAATGGCGAAGCTCTTCGCTTCCTTTTACGCTCTATTTTCAGGCTTAGCTTTCATTGCTGTGGCGTCCGTATTGGTAGCGCCGTTCGCCCACCGTATTTTGCATAGACTCCATCTCGATAAACAATAGAAGAAGTGAAAACAATGGGGGCATGTCTTGAAATTTGATTTAAAAGCCGGTGGCAGACCGGCGGCTGGTTACTTTTTCTTGCCTTGCCACTTGGCGGCTCACAGGGGAAATCAATATGGCGATTGAAGCGGCACTAATTAGACCGGTTGTCGACGCGATCATGCGTGTGCTCAAAAAGAGAGAACACACTCACCTAAAGCAGAACGCCGAGAAAGCGATACGGGAAGCCATTCGGGAGCTGCTCCTCGCTGATCCGAACGAAAACGAAGTTGAGGCCAAACTTGCTATTGCGAAGGCCGCCGGCTTGATCTCAAGTGACGTACTCCTAACGGAACAGATGCTTCGAAAGGTGAAGGTTTCTAAGAAGCCTGCGAAGAAAAAGGCCGCGAAAAAGAGGGCCGTGCGGCGAAAGGCCTAACCGTTGTCAGTTGCACTGGGGGAGAACAGTGGGATCAGGTCTTGGAATATGATTTAAAAGCCGGTGGCAGACCGGCGGCTGGTAACTTTCTTTTGTGTCGCCAAAAGAAAGTTACCAAAGAAAAGGCGACCCCGGTTCGCCGACTTCCCCTGCGCTCCTCAGCCAAATCGGGCGCTGCGCAACTCGCGCGTTCCGCGCTCAGACAGTGCTCGCTTCACTTCCCCCGATTTGTCCTCGTCACTTGGCGGCTCACAGGGGGTGCCAAGATCCTGGACTGCCGAAAATTATTTCTACCCCAACCCCAATTGTTATCAGTAGGTAGAGCAGCGGACTTTTAATCCGTTGGTCAGTGGTTCGAATCCGCCACGACCTACCAACAAAAAGGGCTGCAGAAATGCAGCCTGCTTGTTTTATGATTCTGTGAAAAACTATTCGGACTCTATCTTCTGCTGTAAACCGCTTTTTTCTTCATTAGGCGTAGATAGCTTATGATACGAGTTAAACTCTGATTGATGCAGGGGGGGCGTATGAATGAAAAGGATTATCTTAAGTATGTTCGGGAGCTCCGCAAGAGGGTAGCCAACGACACCAAATTTCATGGCATGACCAAGTGGGCTTTGGCTGCTGCTTCAGTTTATCTTTGGCTTAGAGCGCTACCTAGTTTAGTTGATCTTCGCACAGGTGTATTACCAACCAAGTATTTAATTGTCATGTTCGCTCACTCAATGGGAATCTTTGTAGGCCTACAGATAATATATGAAGAATTGAGAGGCAAACGCGCGATGGGGCGATTCGATTATCGCTTTAAGCGTGAATATTCACGTCGCCAGTTGATTCAAGTGGGTGCGATTGCGTGGTGTTCGTTTGGTTTATACGGCATATCTGCGTACCTGATGGGATCGAATATGCCAGAACTTAGTAAGGTCGAAGGTGGATTTTTTCATATTAGTGGGACCCTATTTCTATTTTTGGCCGTTCTTCCTCTCTTAATGTTAATCATCGGACGATTCAAGGACTCTAATTCCGAGGCCTATCCAACTCCATCGACTCTAAAGCTGCGCCCGACGAAGGCTTATAAACGGATATCAATATTCTTTGCGATAGTCGCCATAGTATTAGTATCTTTCAATGCATACTATTTCATTGAGCCGTCATTTCCGATGAACGAAAATCAATACGAGACCGCACAGATGCTTGGCATGGAGTTAGCCCTGATCGCAATGGTTTTACAACTTTTCTTAAGTTTTTTAGCCGAATCCGATAAACTCGAAACTTTAGATAACTTGGAGCGTGACATTGTGCTCCATGGCATTCCAGTTACCGAAATAAAGCTGCGATTACAGGATGAGCATCTCGGTCACGAGTTCAGCAGTTGGCTGTCAGCACAAATGGCCACTTTAGAAGACGATACAAAAGAATTGAATATTGTACTTAACAAAGAATCTGAGTTTTTCCAGAGACTCAGCAAAATTGACCGCATCCACAAGCATGACCGTATGGATTTAATCACGGAGTATGAAACCGAATTAAATTTGTGTTGCGAAAAAATTGAAAATCTGCGAGAGAAGTTAAATAAATGCTTTGTAAAACTACTCGAGAGCGTAAAACATGACAGCTATCTCCTTACGCTAATTCAACAACACATAGCCCAGGCGAAGCAAATTCCAGATAATTCATTACTAAATGCAAAATTACTTCTGAATAAGTTAGCCAATGAAAAACGTACCTAGAGAACAGCTCGTTAGTGAAAGATAGGAGATCAAGTCTTCAATCTTGAATGCTCGATGGTGAGCAAAGAAATCAAAGCAAAGATGCGGGGGGCAATTTTCAAGACTTGAACCTATTTCTCCATCGAACGTTTATTTTCGTCGCAACACACTGCTGTACATCGTGTTGTCTCTATACCGCCGATATGTTCAGGTTTTACTTTCCTTCGCCATTTTGACCAGCGCTTCGCGTGCTTGCATGGCGTCGAGCACGGGAGTTTCGAAATCAAAGCGCAATAATTCTCCATCGGCGCGGACATCGAAGCCGTCGCTGTCTATTCCCATCATTTCGACATTCTTCACTTTCTTGCCTTGATAGTGGCTGCAGTAGTCGCAAAGATTCTGGGCGTGATCCTGATTCATGTGCGCGAGTATGCTTTCTTCCTGTGCGGCGATCTTGTTTTCGGGGGCGGTGAAATCTTTCGCTGGAATCCAGTGGATTTCGCCGAAGCCGCCGATGTACCGGATCATGATGGGCTTGATGCGGTAGAAAAAGAAGTCATGCGTGGCGAAATAGCCTGACGCATTTGGAAAATAGCGCAGATAGCGTGTTTTCACTTGTTCCTGGTCCTGCATGCGCGTGCAATTGCCGAGCACGGTAATCCGTGCTTCCGCTTGCACGTTGTCGCCCGCTTCATGGACGAGGAGGCTCACCCGGCTGTCGTTTTCGATGTTCTTGGTGTGCTCGGCGAGCGTGCTGATGAGAATCACGGGGCGCGCCTCGTGGTCGAGGATGTAGGGGGTAATCGAACCGAACGGGTAGCCGCCGAATTTCTTGGAGAGTGTCGCCAGCATGCCGAAGCGGTTTTTGCGCAGCAAACGCCGCGCTTCTGCAGCGACACTCATGCGAGTTTGAGGGCGGTCTCGGCAAGCCGCTTGCCGAGGGCGATGCAGAGCTTTCTTTCTTCTTCGGTGACGGGTTTGTCGCTCGTCATGCCGGCGACATGGCTGGCTCCGTAAGGCGTGCCGCCGCTGGTGGTCGTGGTGAGTTCAGGCTCGGAATAGGGGAGCCCCACAATCACCATGCCGTGATGCAAAAGCGGCAACATCATCGAGATCAGCGTTGTTTCCTGTCCGCCGTGCAGGCTGGCGGTGGAAGTGAACAACGCGGCGGGCTTGCCGATCAACGTGCCTTTCATCCACAAGCTGCCGGTGCCGTCCCAGAAATATTTGAGCGGCGCCGCCATGTTGCCGAAGCGGGTCGGACTTCCCATGGCGATGCCGATGCATTCTTCAAGATCAGTAAGCTCGGCGTAAGGCGCGCCGGCATCGGGAATCTCTTTTTCCACCGCTTCGCACACGGTGGACACCTTGGGCACGGTGCGAATCCGCGCTTTTATACTTTTCACCTGTTCAATGCCGTGCGCCACCGCCTGCGCCATTTGTTTCACTGCACCATAGTGACTGTAGTACAAAACCAGGATTTCTTGCATGACTTGCACTTTTGTATTGAATCGCCGGTATTATATAGCAATTAGAATTACGCCCCTCGTTCATGCCCAGAAGAATTTACTCAGGCGCAGGCTATTTACGCTTTGTACTGAAGCGCTTCAGGCAGGACCGCTGCCTCCAGGTGGCGGGTAGCCTGACTTTCACTACTTTGCTTGCCTTGGTGCCGCTGATTACGGTGGCGCTGGCAGTGCTCGCTGCGTTTCCGGTGTTTTCGGATTTTTCGGCCGAGTTGAAAACATTCATATGGAGCAACCTGGTTCCAGAAGCGGCCGGCAAGGTCATCAGCGTTTACATGCGGCAGTTCACCGAGCACGCCGCGCGCCTCACTGCCGTCAGCGGGGGGGTCCTGGTGGCGACGGCGCTGATGCTGATGTTCACCATTGACCGCGCGCTCAACAGCATCTGGCGAGTCACCCGCCCGCGGCCGCTGATCAACCGCGTGTTGATTTACTGGGCGATGTTGACAGTGGGCCCGCTTCTGATCGGCGCCAGCCTTTCGCTCACGTCCTGGCTCATCGGCGTTTCCCACGGCTTCACGCGGGAAACGCCCGAATTGCAAGTGCTGCTACTCAATCTCGCTCCGGTGGCGCTGACCGCGCTTGCATTCACTATGCTGTTTCTCATCGTGCCGGTCCGCTACGTTCCCTTTTGGCACGCGCTGGCGGGCGCCGTGGTTGCGGCGGCGGCGTTCGAATTCATGAAACGCGGCTTTGCGTTCTATGTGACGCACCTGGCGAGCTACAAGCTGGTGTACGGCACTTTCGCCAGCATCCCGATTTTCCTGCTGTGGATTTACTTGTCCTGGCTGGTGCTTTTGCTGGGTGCGGTGGTGGCGGCATCACTTGCCAACTATCGTGGTGCAGTCACGTTGGAGGAGCGCGCTCCCGGATACCAGTTTTATCACGCCCTGCAAATTTTGCGGGCTCTCCATCAATCGCTTAAAACCGGGGAGGTGGTGAATGTGCCGCTATTGCGCAACCGGTTGCGCCTCGGCATAGAGGAAATCGAAGACGTGTTGCAGCGCTTGAGTGCGGCAAACTGGGTGCGCAAAGCGGCCGGGGAAGGTTGGGTGCTGGCGCGCGATGCGGAGCAGCTTGCGGTCGCCGACGTCTACCGCCTGTTCGTGTTTGATCCGCAGCACGCGCACCCGAAAATGGCCGATTCCGGCTTCCCTGATACTTTGTTGCAGAACGTGCTTGAGGAAGGGGAAATGAAAACCCCGCTGAAGACGCTGTTTACCGAGGGCGAAAACAATAGCAGACCGGCGTAAGGGTCCTGTTATTCGATGCTGAACTGGAACTGGTCGAAACTGGCGGTCTGCTCGATGAGGCGCATAGCGCGCACGTTGCTGATCCCGCTGTTCTGGTAGAGCAGGTATTCGAGTTTGCTGCGATATGTGGCGGGCGCCGCAACAATCGTGGCGGGCTGTTGCAGAGCGCGGATTTCAGGCAGCAGCAGCGCTGCCTGGAAAGTGTCCTTGGGACCGGCTACAACCGGCTTGATGGTGATCGGAGATGCCGTAGGCGCCAGCATCTGCACGCCGAGCTCGAGATGCTCCGGTTTGTCACTGAACACCCGGCGCACAACGCCGATATTCCAATTTTGACTGTCCTGTGAGCGCAAAGCGATGATTTCCCCGATGCGGATCGGCTGGGTGCTGCCGGAGATGCATTTCAGTCCCAACCCGCCGGCGCTTTCATTGGTGACCGCCCACTGGCTGGTGACAAACTGCGACTGTTCCGGTTTGCCCATGGCCGGAGAGCCGCTTTGTTCAATACCGCTGAAATCCAGAGTTTCCATCTCGGTCGCCCCGGGCTGAAATGAAATGAAGTGGGACGCCGCGCGCAGGCCCACGCAGATTTCCATGATGTTATTGTTTGCCATGCGCTGGAATTTGCGTTTGGGTACAAGCGTCCAGTCTTTGAGCAGACGGCGCATCAGGTTTAGGTATGAGGGCAGCTTGGCATAATCCGGCAAGTTAAGCGCCTTCGGCGGTCTCCCGGATTCGAGTTTGGAAATTTGATCCTGTAAAGTCGAAACCAGCGCGTCAGTGCCGAGCAGAATGTAATTGCGCCCTTTGGTATGGCCCTGCTCGAGGGATTTGGGCGGAGCGTCGCTGTCCAGGTTAACCAGGAATACCCCGACGGAGCTCTGCGTAGCTTGCATGGGGTAGAGTCTGGCCAGGTTCCCGTACTCCACAAGATAATCGGTGACCCGGTCCACCTCTCCATGCATCAGCTTATAGGGATTCGCCAATGCAAGCAGCAGAGTCTGCTTGTAAGTTGCGCTGATACTGTTGCGGCCCCTATCCACCGGCTCGTCGTGCAGGTTGCGCTCCAGCGCGAGGTGCGCCAGCCGGTGGATTTCCGACCATATGCCTGGCGGCGTGGGGGAATAGGTTTTGTAAAACGCACACAGTTCTTTGCTCAATGCAGCGATGGCGCGTTGGATCAGGAGGGCCAAGTGCACGCGGCCGCCAAAGCCGATGCGTTTTTTTTCCAGGCGTTCGAGCAGTATGATCTTGTAGCCATAAGCCAGCTCCATGAACAGCCTGCGTGCCAGATTCGCGGCCTGGCGGCTTTTCTCAGGCAACGGCAGTGCGACCAGCGTATATTTGTGCTGCAATTCCGGCACCAGGTTGTTAATGGCGGTCGTGTACAATTCGAGCAGCTTCAAACGGGTATCGGCGTCGAGCGGATTACGGTTTAGCGAGATCAGCGCGTCGGAAACACTGGTGGCGGCCTCCACGATGTTGGCCAGCGGCAAAGCCTCAAGCCAGGCTTTGACCCGCCTCGGGCGGATTTCCGCTTTTGATTGCAATCCTTCGCCCGTTTCGGGCAAACTGAGTTTGAGTGGCATAAATTACTTACAGGATTACAGATTAGGTACTGTTGCTTCCAAATAAGCCTCCGGCAAAGCAATCAAAAATATGCTGAACAGGCACGCCTCGCAACTCACCGTATTTTGCATTATTTTATTGGAAAACCAAGTATAGACGCAAAATGGCAACTATTCACGCAATATGCAACAGAATTAACCCTTGGGCGCCATCTGCTGCACCGGCGCGGGGCCAGGGAACTTCGGTTTTGTGCAGGGAGTCATAAATCAAAATCAGGTCGCGATTTTCATGAAGCATTTCATTTTGGCACTGTGTTTCATGCTCGCGGGCGCAGCTTACGGCGAAGATTTTTCGTTGACCGACACCCAGGGTAAAACGCACCGCCTTAGCGATTACCGCGGTAAATGGGTATTGGTGAATTTCTGGGCAACCTGGTGTCCGCCCTGCCTTGAAGAAATCCCGGATTTGGTGGCGCTGTACGAAGCCCACAGAAAAGAACTGGAAGTGATCGGCATTGCCATGGAATACCGGGACTCGAAAGCGGTGATCGAATTTGCCGACAATTTGTTCATATCCTATCCGGTGGTGCTGGGTAACGACAACATCGCCGCGCAAATCGGCAAGGTCAACGGGCTCCCCACCAGTTTCATATTCAGCCCCGGCGGCAAGCTGGCGCTGCGTCACGTTGGAGCGCTCGACCGGCAGACTGTTGAACGGTTCCTGGGGTTCAACAAGGCCGACTGCGGGGCGGTCCGGGCAAGGGGACCTCTGATTAAGTCCTCCGCAGATTGCGTTGCTGGCAAAATGCGGATGGATGCAAGGCGCGCGACGAAGGTCGTAGCCAACTACGAAGCCGAGGAGCGCAACGACGCTGACGCCGCATTTTGACGCAACCCAGTGGGACGGGGCTTGTCCTGGCGGTCTGCTTTGTCGCTCGGCTTGTGAAGGGGGTCTGGCCATTCACTGCGCCTCGCTTTGCGCATCCCCTCCCGGAAAGCCGCCGTCGCAACTGCGTGGGACTTAATCAGAGGTTCCCAATCACAAGCCGGGTTGATGTGTTAACCCACCGCGCCTAAGTGCGGCTATACTGCCTGCCGCGCGCCGGGTATTTCCAGGCGGTAATCCATTCTCGGACGACCCGGTAGGGATAATTGGGCTGTCCGAGACTCCCGTTATAGCGTCCAAGCGCCCGGTACAGATCGCCGTTTTCCAGACCCAGGTAATAACGCAGGATGGTGCAGCCATAGCGGAGATTGGTCTTGAGATGAAACAGGTTATGTTCATTAGCACCTATTTCCCTTACCCAGAACGGCATCACTTGCATGTAGCCGCGCGCGCCGACTTTTGATACCGCGTATTTTTTGAAATGGCTTTCCACCTGAATCAGCCCCAGCACCAATTGCGGGTCAAGCCCGGCGCGGGTCGCCTCGTAATGCACGGTCTTGAGGAAATCATAACGCGCTTTCGCGTCGGGAATGCGATTTCCCAGCCGGCGTGACATTTCGTCAAGCCAGGCTTTGGCTTCCGCATCGGAATTGAAAGCAGGTCGTGTGCTGGCTTTGTCAGTTACCGCTTTTTGCATCACCGCGCGGACGCTCGCTGAAAGCGGCTCGTAAATTTGCGCGCCGGCCCACGTGAGCGGGCTCGCCACCAGCAGAAAACAGCCAATTAGTTTGCGCATAGCTTGGATTTTATAAAACTCACGCAGTTTTGCAAGGAAACAGTTCGCATTTTCGCATCGCGGCGTCCCTGGTATTCCACCTCGCCCTGCTTCAGCCCCCGCTCGCCGACCACCAGCCGGTGCGGGATGCCGATGAGTTCCATGTCGGCGAACATCGATCCAGGACGCTCGTCGCGATCATCCAGCAGGACCTCGATACCGCAGGCGGAAAGCTCATTGTGGAGTCTTTCCGACTGTGCGCGTACATCGGCGCTTTTGCCGATCGGCACGATGGCGAGGTGGAAGGGCGCCATCGCCTGCGGAAAAATAATACCATGTTCATCGTTATTCTGTTCGATCGCCGCCGCCACGATGCGCGACACGCCGATTCCGTAACAACCCATTTCCATGAACCGCGCCTGCCCGGTTTCATCAAGAAATGTAGCGTTCATAGCCTCGGAATATTTGGTGCGCAGTTGAAAAACATGGCCGACTTCGATGCCGCGGCAAATTTCCAATTTTCCCTTGCCATCAGGGCTGGGATCCCCCGGCGCCACGTTGCGGATGTCGGCGACGAGAGAAGCTTCCGGCAAGTCGCGGCCAAAGTTGACGCCAGTCAAGTGATAATCGGCCGCATTGGCGCCACAGACGAAGTCGCTCATCACGGCTACGCTGCGGTCGGCAATTATTCCTATATTCGGGCTTAGGCCTACAGGCCCGATATAGCCGGGCGGGCATCCCGTCGCCTTGATGATTTCTTCATCCCTGAGGAAGCGGAATGGGTTGAGGCCGGTAACTTTCTGTGTCTTGGCTTCGTTCAGCGCATGATCGCCGCGCAGCAGCAACATATGCATCTGCTGGTCGTGCGCTACCATCAGTGACTTGACGGTTTTTGCAAGCGGCAGCTTGAGAAATTCGCTTACTTCTTCACAGGTTTTTTTCCCCGGTGTGGCAACTTTTTTCATGGTTTGATTCGGCGCGGAGCGTGCGCAATCGGGCGCGAGAGCTTCGGCGAGCTGGATGTTGGCCGCGTATTCCGAGTCCGGGCAAAATGCGATCGCGTCTTCACCGGATTCCGCAAGCACATGGAATTCGTGCGAGCCAGTGCCGCCGATGACGCCGGTGGCGGCGGCCACCGCGCGGAAATTGAGTCCCAGCCGGGTGAAAATCCGCGTATAGGTGTCGTACATCAGCTGATAGGTTTGATCGAGACTCGCCTTGTCGGCATGGAACGAATAGGCGTCCTTCATTAGGAACTCGCGGGCGCGCATTACGCCAAAGCGCGGGCGGATTTCATCGCGGAACTTGGTCTGGATCTGGTAGAGATTGACAGGCAGCTGGCGGTAACTTTTCACTTCGCGCCGCACGATGTCGGTGATAACTTCTTCGTGCGTAGGGCCAAAACAGAAATCGCGCTGGTGACGGTCTTTGATGCGCAGCAGTTCCGGGCCGTATTTTTCCCAGCGCATGGATTCCTGCCACAACTCCGCCGGCTGCACGGCGGGCATCGACAATTCAATCGCGCCGCTTCTGTCCATTTCCTCGCGCACGACGGTTTCCACTTTGCGCAGCACGCGCAATCCCATCGGCATCCAGGTATAAAGGCCGCTCGCCAGGCGTTTGATGAGGCCGGCGCGCAGCATCAGGCGGTGGCTGACGAGTTCCGCTTCGGAAGGCGCTTCCTTCAGCGTGGAAAGAAAAAACTGCGAAACCCGCATAAGTTTTCGTCGAACCTCAGCCAAAAGTCCCGTATTTTACAATTTAGCCGGGAGTTATGCAGGTTTTTAGCATGTCTAGACATAGGCCTGATTATGATGCCCGAAATCCTTTGCACAAAGGTTGTCCGTCTTTCATTCTTATGGGAAATATGGAAAAATTACACTAATTCGAGAAACGACGGGTGGTTGACATGATTGATCGAGATGGATATCGCCCCAATGTTGGCATCATTATTCTGAATTTCAAGAACGAGGTATTTTGGGGCAAGCGTGTAAAAGAACATTCCTGGCAGTTTCCACAGGGTGGCATTAAGCCCGGGGAAACCCCCGAGCAAGCGATGTACCGCGAGCTCATGGAAGAGGTGGGTTTAAGCCCGGAGCACGTGAAAATCATCGGGCGCACCCGCGATTGGTTGCGCTACGAGGTGCCGTTTAACTGGGTCAGGCGGGAATGGCGCGGAGCCTACAAAGGCCAAAAGCAGATCTGGTATCTGCTGAGGCTCGTCGGGCGCGATTGCGATGTCAAGCTTCGCTCGAGTTCCCATCCCGAGTTTGATGCCTGGCGCTGGCAGAATTATTGGGTGCCGCTGGAGTTTGTGATTGAATTCAAGCGCGAAGTTTACCAGCAGGCGCTCAATGAACTGTCGCGGTTTCTGAGTCGCCATTACGATTCTCGCTCCCAAAAAGTGAAAGCTCCCTAGGGGACCTCTGATTAAGTCCCACGAGGGCGCGACGCTAAAACACGGCGCCGGTGGATGCAAGCGCAGCGGACCACAGGTAAAATGCGCGCGCAGTTTTTCCGTTGCCCAGGTCGCAAGGCAACCGGGAGTAACCATTCAAGCCGCGAAGTGGCCCGCACCTTTGCTGAAATCGAACCGAAGTAGAGCCATTGAAACTTCCCCGCGAAGTTTTGTTGACAGGTTTTCAGCCGCTGATTATACTTAGTTCACAGATTAGATTTAGTCTAACTGCAGTTTACGGTTTATTGGCTTTACCATTCGGGCGAGCGCAATAATAAACATTTGTTGTTTTCAATCAATTTATTACAGGAGACGAAGATGCAGCTCAAAGGGTCTAAAACTCATGAAAGTCTCAAAGCGGCATTTGCCGGCGAATCCATGGCGAACCGTCGCTATTTATATTTCGCAGCAAAGGCCGACGTGGAAGGGCAAAACGATGTGTCGGCCGTGTTTCGTTCCACTGCGGAAGGCGAAACCGGGCACGCGCATGGTCATCTCGAATATCTGGAACCCTGTGGTGATCCCGCCACTGATCAGCCTTTCGGTCCCACCCGCCTTAACCTGAAATCCGCGATTCACGGCGAAACCCACGAATACACCGACATGTATCCGGGAATGGCCAAGGTCGCCCGCGAGGAAGGTTTTGACGAAATCGCGGATTGGTTTGAGACGCTGGCCAAGGCCGAGCGCTCTCATGCCAACCGTTTCAAGAAAGCGCTCGACGCACTGGCTGACTAAATGCACGTGAGGGGTAAGGAGTTAGGAGTGAGGGGTTAACAATCCTTATTTCGTGTTGTTTTTTGCTCCTTCACCCCTGACGTCTCACTCCTGACATCTCCTGACATGACCAGAGAAGGTAGCCTGGAGGCGCCACAGCGCAATCCCATTGACTGGCGCAATCCGGATTTCTACAGCGAGGGGCCGCTGCTCAATGAACTGGGGCGGGTCTTCGATGTCTGTCACGGCTGCCGCCGTTGCGTCAATCTATGCAACGCTTTTCCGCGCCTGTTCGATTTAATTGACAAGGGCACTACGGGGGAACTGGACGGCGTGGAAAAAAGCAAATACTGGGAAGTGGTTGACCAGTGTTATCTGTGCGACATGTGTTTCATGACCAAGTGCCCGTACGTGCCGCCCCATCCCTGGAACGTTGATTTCCCGCACTTGATGCTGCGCGCCAAGGCAGTCAAGTACCAGCGGGGCGAAGTGAAATTCCGCGACCAGCTGCTCTCCAGCACCGATGCTGTAGGCAAACTCGCCAGCATTCCCGTGGTGGTGCAGATGGTCAACGCGGTCAACAAGGCGCCGGCGGCCCGCAAGGTGATGCAAAATGTGCTGGGCATTCATAAAGACCGCCATTTGCCTGAATACCAGAGCGCGACTTTCCGCAAGACCGCGGTGTGCAACCATGAGTTTGCAGTGAAAGACGGCGCCAATACCCCCGGCAAGGTGGGGATTTTTTCCACCTGCTATGTCAACTACAACGAACCGGGAATAGGCCATGACTTGCTGAAAATCCTCGAGCACAACGAAATTCCCACGGTGATCGTGGAAAAGGAAGCCTGTTGCGGCATGCCCAAGCTGGAACTCGGCGCTCTTGAAGAGGTAGCAAAACTTAAGGAAGCCAATATTCCGCAGCTTGTGAAACTCGCCAGGCAAGGCTACGCGATACTCACTGCGGTGCCGTCCTGTACCCTGATGTTCAAGCAGGAGCTGCCGCTTCTGTTTCCCGATGACGCCGAGGTCAAGGCGGTTGCAGATGCGATGTTCGATCCGTTCGAGTATCTCATGCTGCGGCTGCGCGACGGCTTGCTCAAAACCGATTTCAAGCAAGCGCTCGGCAAGGTCTCATATCATATTCCCTGTCACCTGCGTGTGCAGAACATAGGGCAGAAAACACGGGAGCTGCTGCAAATGGTGCCCGGCACCCAGGTGAATACCGTGGAGCGCTGCTCCGGGCATGACGGCACCTGGGGAGTGAAGACCGAGTTTTTCGAGTATTCGATGAAAATCGGCAAGCCGGTTTTCAAGCAAATGGCTGAGCAGGCGCCGGATTACATCAGCTCCGATTGCGCCATCGCCGGCCGCCACATCGCGCAAGGCATGGGTGATGCCGCCCCCCGGAAAGAGCATCCGCTGACCCTGATACGTATTGCTTACGGGTTGTAAATGATGAACTTGAATAAGCCGGGAATGGAGTTATGCATGGTGACACGCGACAGCCTGATGACCCTCGAAGCCTACGCCAGGCAGCGCGAGGAATTTCGCGCCAAAGTAATGGCGCACAAGAAAAACCGCAAAGTATATGTGGGCAACCACGTGACGCTGATGTTCGAGGACGAGCTCACCATGCGCTACCAGATCCAGGAAATGCTGCGCGTCGAGCGCATTTTCGAGGAAGATGGCATCCGGGATGAGCTGGAAGCCTACAACCCGCTGATACCCGATGGCAGCAATTGGAAAGCCACGATGCTGATAGAGTATCCCGACGTCGAACAGCGCAGGCAGATGCTAACCAGGCTCAAAGGCGCAGAAAAACGAGTGTGGGTGCAGGTTTCAGGCTGCAGCCGCGTTCACGCGATCGCGGATGAAGACATGGAACGCGAAGACGAGGAAAAAACCTCTGCAGTGCATTTTCTGCGCTTTGAACTCACACCCGATATGATCCGGTCGCTCAAGCACGGTGCCGCTCTCGTGATAGGCATCGACCATCCCGCCTATCAGGTTGCCGGGGAAACCGTTGGTGATGCAGTGCGGTTATCGCTTATCAAGGATTTGCGCGATTCCTGAGAGGTGGTAAGCTTGAATCAATTCATCCTGGCTTACCTGCCGAAGGTTTTACCTCATGCTGCAAGACCGCATACACGATTGGCTGGAGCGGCGCATCATTTCTCGCGGCCTGCCTTTAAGCATTTGCCTTCCTGACAAGCGGCTTATCAACCCTCACCCTTCCCCGGAAGTTACGGTGACATTGCGCAGCCCGCGCGCGTGGCTTGCCCTGGCCAAACCCACGCTGGGTAAACTTGCCAAGGCCTACGTGGAACAGGAGCTGGATGTAAGCGGGAACCTGCAGGACATACTCGAAATCGGTGCGCGGTTCTGCGATTCCGACGTCGGCGCAGTGAACAAAATCAATCGCGCCTGGAAGTGGTGGCGCCACACACGTGCCGCGGACCGCCGGGCAATCGGTCGCCACTACGATATTTCCAACGATTTTTACGCGTTGTGGCTGGACCGCTGGCGCGTGTATTCCTGCGCCTACTTCAAAACGCCCGATGACAGCCTGGATCTGGCGCAGGAGCAGAAACTCGATCTGATTTGCCGCAAGCTCAATATGCAGGAAGGCGAGCGTTTCCTCGACATCGGCTGCGGCTGGGGTGGATTGATTCTGTGGGCGGCGCAACGCTACCGCGTGCGGGCGACCGGAATTACCTTAAGCCAGAACCAGTATCAATACGTACAGGAGAAAATCGCGGAACTCGGCTTGCAGGATTTCTGCCAGGTTATGCTTTGCGATTACCGCGATCTGGCTGAAAGCGAACCGTACGACAAGATTGCCAGCGTGGGCATGTTCGAGCATGTGGGCAAAAAACACCTGCCGTTTTATTTCGGCAAAATCTACCGCCTGCTTAAACCCGGCGGACTGGTGATGAATCATGGCATCACGCTTACCTTGCCCGACACCAGGGAACTGGGCAGCGATGTCGGTGAATTCATCGAGCAGTATGTGTTTCCCGGAGGAGAACTGATGCATGTCTCCAGCATAATGGAAGAAATGGCGCGGCAAAAACTGGATTGCCGGGATGCCGAAAACCTGCGACCTCATTACGCGAAAACGCTCTGGCATTGGGTGCGACGCCTGGAGGCAAGGCAAGAGGAAGCACGCAAACTGGCGGGCGAAAAAGTATTCCGCACCTGGCAAATTTACATGGGTGGGTCGGCCCGGTCTTTTGAACACGGCTGGCTTTCCATCTACCAGCTTTTGGCCGGGAAACCGTTGCCGGACGGCAGCCTCGCTTATCCCTTGACACGCGAGTTTGTGTACAGGTCTTAGAGCAGCACCAGATTATCGCGGTGAATGAGCTCGGGTTCGTCCACGTAGCCCAGCACCGATTCGATTTCATGGCTCGGCAGCCGCAGAATGCGGCGCGTTTCCGCGGCATTGTAATTGACCAGTCCACGCGCGATTTCCCGGCCGTGCGGGTCAACACAGGCCACCACTTCGCCGCGCTCGAAATCCCCTGATAATTCGTAGACACCGATCGGCAGCAGGCTTTTGCCGTCCGCGCAGAGCGCCCGCGCTGCCCCGGCATCCAGCACCAGTTTGCCGCGCACCTGCAGATGATCGGCAAGCCATTGCTTGCGCGCGGCAAGGGTCATGGTGTCGGCAGTAAGCTGGGTACCGATGGCTTCGCCTTGCGCGAGCCTGAGCAGAACATTGTCTTCATAACCCGAAGCGATGATGGTATGCGCCCCGCTGCGGGCCGCGCGCTTGGCGGCAAGCACTTTGGTGAGCATGCCGCCGCTGCCGACATGCGAGCCGCTGCCGCCCGCCATTTTTTCAAGCTCTTCATCACCCGCCCGCGCTTCGCTTACCAACGTGGCCTGCGGGCTTTTGCGCGGATCGGCGGTATACAATCCGGCCTGGTCGGTGAGTATGATCAACGCATCGGCTTCAACCAGGTTGGTGACCAGCGCGCCCAGCGTGTCGTTGTCGCCGAAACGGATCTCGTCGGTCACCACCGTGTCGTTTTCATTGATGATGGGAATGACATTGAGGACGAGCAGGGCGCGCAGGGTGGAGCGGGCGTTGAGGTAACGCCTGCGGTCGGACAGGTCTTCGTGGGTCAGAAGAATCTGGGCGGTGTGCAAGCCGAACTCCCGGAAGCAGGTTTCATAAGCCTGTATCAGCCCCATCTGGCCGACTGCGGCGGCGGCCTGCAGCTCATGCATGGTGTTCGGGCGTTTTTTCCAACCGAGCCGCTGCATGCCTTCGGCGATGGCCCCGGATGAAACCAGCAGCACTTCCTTGCCGAGGTTCTTCAGCGTGGCAATCTGCCGCGCCCAGCGCGCAAGCGCGGCACGCTCCAGCCCCTGTCCCTTATTGGTGACCAGGCTGCTGCCGACTTTTACTACCAGCCGCTTGGCGTTTTTTAAAGCCTCTCGCATGATTCAGCCTCCAACTCCGCGGTTTTGTTCCAGATACTGCATCACCGCAAAAATGAGTTCCCTGCACCCTTCACCGGTGAGCGCTGAAATGATAAAGCTTTTTTCGTGCCAGCCAAAATCGCTCAGGAACTGGCGGCATTTTTGCGCGCGCTCGGACGGGACCAACAAGTCGAGCTTGTTGAGCACCAACCAGCGCGGCTTGCGGTAAAGCGCTTCATCGTATTTTTTGAGTTCTTCGATTACTGCGCGAGCATCACGCACGGGATTTGCCGTTTCATCGAGCGGCGCGATGTCAACAAGGTGCAGTAAAAGACGAGTACGCGCAAGATGCTTCAGGAACTGGTGTCCCAGTCCGGCGCCTTCAGCCGCGCCTTCGATCAGCCCGGGAATGTCGGCAATCACAAAGCTACGGTCGTGGTCCACACGCACCACGCCCAAATGCGGATGCAAGGTAGTGAAAGGATAGTCCGCCACTTTTGGGCGCGCCGCCGACACCGCACGGATGAGCGTGGATTTCCCGGCATTGGGCATTCCCAGCAAACCAACATCCGCCAGCACCTTGAGTTCCAGTTTGAGATCAAGGCTTACTCCTTGTGTTCCCGGTGTGAATTTGCGCGGGGCGCGGTTGGTGCTGGATTTGAAATGCAGGTTGCCAAGCCCGCCTTCGCCGCCTTTGGCAAGCAGCGCTTTTTGCCCGTCCTGCGCAAGGTCAGCGATGCTTTCGCCGGTATGATTGTCACTGACCACCGTGCCGACCGGTACGCGCAGCACCACATCTTCAGCGCCTTTGCCGTAGCAGTCGCGGCCGCGGCCTTTTTCGCCGTTTTTGGCGCGGTGGATGCGCGCGTAGCGGTAATCGATCAGCGTATTGATATTGCGGTCGGCAATCGCGTATATGCTGCCGCCGCGCCCACCGTCTCCCCCATCGGGCCCGCCGCGCGGCACGAATTTTTCCCGGCGAAAGTGGGCCACGCCGTCGCCGCCATTGCCGGCGATGACTTGAATTATTGCTTCGTCTATGAATTTCATGTTGGAAACCGCATTTTGGTTTTCAAGCGGTGGAAACAAAAAAGCCCTATCGAGCGATAGGGCTTTGCGGTTCGGTTAGACGCCCGCTAAACCGGAACCACGCTTACGATTTTGTGTCTCTCCGGTCCCCTGGCCCTGAATTGCACTTTTCCGGCAACTTTGGCGAACAAGGTGTGATCCTTGCCGGTGCCGACATTGTCGCCGGCATGGACCTTGGTGCCGCGTTGGCGCACGATGATGCTGCCCGCGGAAATCAGTTCGCCGCCGAAACATTTCACGCCGAGGCGCTTGGACTGTGAATCGCGGCCGTTGCGGGAACTGCCGCCCGCTTTTTTATGTGCCATGCTTAACCTTCCTCATGCAGATATTGCGTCGATGCGGATTTCCGTGTAGTTCTGGCGGTGGCCCTGGGTTCTGCGGTAATTCTTGCGGCGGCGCATCTTGAAGATGCGCACCTTCTCGCCGCGCCCGTGGCCGATCACGGTGGCCTTGACCGTGGCGCCCCGAACCAATGGAGCGCCAGTCGCGATCTTGTCGCCGTTGGCCACCAGCAGCACCTGGTCGAGCACGATTTCGCTGCCGACTGCCTGCGGTATCTGCTCGATTTTCAGTTTTTCACCGGAGGCAACCCGGTACTGCTTGCCCCCGGTTTTTATCACCGCGTACATGTTATGCTCCAAGCGAGCCCTAATTTCTTCAGCAAACCTGTAATTCTATATTAACCAACATGCCTGGTCAAAACTCCCGCTCTTTCCCTGAAAGCGAGCGCAAGCAACGAACCAGCCTCTACAAACCGGCTTATTCTGTTATGCTTGGAGGACATTCTCCTGCACTGGTATTTTAATTTGGGCACCTCTTTGTCAATTGAGGCCATCAGAGGATCCATCGAGCAGGACATGCGCGAGGTGGATCGGGTCATCCGCAAGCGCTTGCATTCCGATGTCGCGCTGGTGCGCCAGGTTGCCGAATACATCATCAACAGCGGCGGCAAGCGCTTGCGCCCGGCGCTGGTTATCCTTTCAGCGGGCGCGTTTGACTATCACGGCACGCATCATTATGACCTGGCGGCGGTGATTGAATTCATCCACACCGCCACCTTGCTGCATGACGATGTAGTCGACGGATCGGCGCTGCGCCGCAGCAGTCCCACCGCAAATGCATTGTTCGGCAATGCCGCCAGCGTGCTGGTTGGTGATTTCGTCTATTCGCGGGCATTCCAGATGATGGTGGATGTCGACAGCATGCGCGTAATGCGGGTTTTGGCCGATGCCACCAATATCATTGCCGAGGGCGAAGTGTTGCAGCTGTTGAATTGTCATAACGCGGACCTGGACGAACAAAGCTACTTGCGCGTGATACGTTATAAAACCGCCAAGCTGTTTGAGGCGGCCACCCGGCTTGGTGCAATACTTGGCAAAGCAAAAAGCGCTGACGAGGAGGCTATGGCAAGCTATGGGATGCATCTCGGCACCGCCTTCCAGCTCATCGATGATGTACTTGACTATTCCGGAGACCGCCAGCAGACAGGGAAGAACATCGGTGATGACTTAACCGAAGGCAAACCGACTTTGCCGCTGATTTATGCGATGAAACATGGCAATGAAAAACAGGCGGCAATCATCCGCAAGGCGATCGAGCAGGGCGGACTCGAGGAATTTGAAACGGTGCTAAATACCATTCATGAAACCCGTGCACTTGACTATGCGCATGCCCAAGCCTGTGCCGAGGCGCAAGCAGCATGTGCGGCCTGCGCCGTCCTGCCGCGTTCAAATTAC
This sequence comes from Gammaproteobacteria bacterium, assembly GCA_041495205.1. Taxonomy (GTDB): domain Bacteria; phylum Pseudomonadota; class Gammaproteobacteria; order Burkholderiales; family JAHFRG01; genus JAHFRG01. The sequence continues at coordinate 12,678 of JBGQCF010000012.1, read as the reverse complement.
CGTGATTCTTTGTTACAATTGGCGGACTTTGCGGTCAGCAGAAGCTATTAGATATAAAATCTAGAACCCATAAGCCGGATTTGTTGGTATCCCGGACTACTGCAATATATTCGGGGTGTAGCTCAGCCTGGTAGAGTACTGCGTTCGGGACGCAGGAGTCGCTGGTTCGAATCCAGTCACCCCGACCATACATGATTCCGGGGCGCTTTACGCAGCGGAGATAAGCTTGAGCAGATTGCTATTACTGATAATTGCCGCATTGCTGGTTTACTGGGTTCTCAGGAGCTATCGCAAGGGCCTGCTAAAATCGCAGCGGCACCGGGATGCCGCGGGCGAAGACATGGTGCGCTGCGCGCATTGCGGCGTGAACTTGCCGAAGAGCGAAAGCTGTACCAGCGAGGGTGATTTTTTCTGTTCTCAAGAACATCAGCGCGCGCACCCGAACAAAAAATAATCCGACCCGCTGATGGCGATGAGTTAATGCAAGTGCCAGATTCGCAGATGCATGACTCGAGCAAGTCGGGAGGTGCTACCCAAGCCGACCCTGACGGTGGGGGCATTGGAATTTTAGCACGCTCCGCATCTTTGCTGATGGGACTTCGCCGCAACCTGTGGCAGGAGCTAGCCACCCTGCCACAATTGCTGAGCGCGCAGCAATCCGAGCACCCCGCTACTTTCTGGCGCTCCCTTTTCTATTTCAATTTTTACCGGCTGGCTGTCGCCATTTCGTTTATCTTCACCGCCGGATTTTTCGGACATACCCTGTTTGGTTCGCTCGATCGAGGCTTGTTTTGGCGAGGCAGCATAATCTACGTGCTGTTCGGTATTTTTTGCCATTTCACTATCTCTGCGCGGCGTCCACATTTTGCCCTGCAGCTAAGCTTGCAGGTTTTTGGCGACATCGTGTTTCTGGTGGCGCTGATGTATGCCAGCGGTGGCATTACCAGCGGACTCGGCCTGCTGCTTCTGGCGTCCCTCGCCGCCGCGGGCTTGATCAGTCGCGGGCGGCTCGCTTTCTTTTATGCGGCGCTGGCCAGCATCGCGGTGCTGCTGCAGCAAACCCTGCAAGTGCTGCAAGGGCATGAGGACAGCACGCAGTATGTCCAGTCAGGCATGCTCAGCATCGGTTACTTCGCAACCGCTTGGCTGGCGCATACGCTTGCAAAGTATGCTTTGGCCAGCGAACGGCTTGCCTTGCAGCGCGGCATTGACCTTGCCAACTTGGCGCATGTCAATCAACTGGTGATTCAGGATATGCAGGATGGCGTGCTGGTGGTGGACGAAAAAGGCGCGATCCGGCAACATAATTCGCAGGCGGAAAGGCTTTTAGGGGTGCTGCCCCGTGAGCGCAAAGGCATGCTGTTGCACGAGTACGCCCCGGCGCTGGCGCAGCGACTCGAGCGCTGGCGTAAGCAGCCTGACGCCGCGATCGAGCCGCTTGCGGTTTCACGCACACACCTGATCGGAGCTCGCTTCGTGGCAGTGGGCGACAGCTATGCTCTCGGCACCGTCATTTTTCTTGAAGATTTGAGCCGGGTCCAGGCGCAGGCCAAGCAGCTCAAGCTCGCGGCTTTGGGAAGGCTTACCGCCAATATCGCACACGAAATCCGAAATCCCTTGAGTTCGATCAGCCATGCTACCGAGCTGCTTCAGGAAGAATCCGAGCACACTGAAACGCAAGCCCGCTTGCTGGAAATTATCAGCGACAACGCGCAACGTCTGGATCACATGGTGCAGGATGTGCTCAAGCTCAACCGCCGCGACCGGGCGCTGGGCGAGAACATAAAGCTGGTGAATTTCCTGCGGACTTTTGTCGAAGAATTCTGCCGGAACGAAAACATTCCGGCCCATATTTTCAAGCTGGAGAGCCGTACTCAACGCGCAGTGTTTTTTGACCGCAGCCATTTGAATCAAGTGATGTGGAATCTGTGCCGTAACGCTTTGCGCCATTGCCAGCGGCGGGAGGGCAGCATTCGGCTGGTGGCGGCGGGAAGCGGCACCAGCAAGGATACAGTAAGATTGGACGTTATCGACGACGGGCCGGGAGTGCCCCCGGCACTGCGCAGCCAGTTGTTTGAGCCGTTTTTTACCACCGCGGCAAGCGGCACCGGGCTGGGGCTATACATCGCGCGCGAAATCTGCGACGCGAACGGCGCCTCTTTGGATTACGTGGAAACCACAAGCGGCGGCCATTTCACCGTACTTTGCAGGGCAAAAGCATGATCAAGCGCAAACAGGCGAAGTTAGAAGGCGCAGCTGCGGGACACAACGTTCTCATCGTGGACGACGAGGCCGATATTCTGGAGTTGCTGGAACTTACTTTGTTGCGCATGGGACTAGAGGTGGAACGCGCCGAAGATCTTGCTTCCGCAACCAAGCTTTTACAATCCCGGCATTATGATTTATGTCTCACTGACATGCGCCTGCCTGACGGCGACGGACTGGAACTGGTCAAGTACATCGATGCGCACTGTGCCGATTTGCCGGTGGCGGTGATTACCGCCCATGGCAGCGCCGAAAACGCGGTTGCCGCATTGAAGGCCGGTGCCTTTGATTACATTGCGAAACCGGTTTCCCTGGAACAGTTGCGCACCCTGGTGAAGTCTGCATTAAGCCTGGCCCAGCCAGCTGCCGATAAATCCGGCGAAGACATGCTTCTCGGCGAGTCGGAGGCTATGAGCCAGGCGCGCCAGTTGATCGAAAAGCTTTCGCGCAGCGAAGCGCCGGTTTACATTAGCGGCGAGTCGGGAAGCGGCAAGGAGCTTGCAGCAAGGCTGATCCATGATAAAAGCGCGCGCCGAAATGGCCCATTTGTTCCGGTAAACTGCGGCGCGATCCCCGAAAACTTGATGGAAAGCGAGTTTTTCGGCTACAAGAAGGGCGCCTTTACCGGCGCCGAGCAAGACCGCGAAGGTTTTTTTCAGGCGGCCAACGGCGGCACGCTGTTTCTCGATGAAGTGGCGGACCTGCCGTTGTTGATGCAGGTCAAATTGCTGCGCGCGATTCAGGAGAAAAAAGTGCGCAAGGTGGGCTCCACTCAGGAGGAAAACGCCGATGTGCGCATCATCAGCGCGACCCACCAGAACCTTGCGGCTGGCGTCGAGAAAGGTAAATTCCGTCAGGACCTTTATTACCGGCTTAACGTGATTGAGCTGAAGATGCCTTCGCTGCGCGACATGCGCGAGGATATTCCCTTGATCACCCGGGCGATTTTGGCACGCCTGGCCAAACAGCATGGAGCCACCGCAAGCGAGTTCGATGAAGACGCGTTGCAGGCGCTTGTCCAGTACGATTTCCCGGGCAATGTCCGCGAGCTTGAAAATATCCTGGAACGGGCGCTGGCGCTTTGCACAGACGCCAAAATCATGAGGGAGGACTTACAGCTTACCCCGCAGCAAACTGTGGAACGCGCCGGCGTTCCAGACGGCAAATGGCCGTTGCAGGATTATCTCGACAGACTGGAAAAGGAAGCCATACTGGAAGCTTTGGGGAAGACCCGCTTTAACCGCACCGCGGCGGCGAAGCTGCTCGGCATCACCTTCCGCTCATTGCGCTATCGCATGGAACGCTTGGGCATTAATTGAGCCACAATCCGCAACTTTTTGCGCAGTGCCGCATGCGGTTCGATTCCCAAGGCATATTGCAAGGCGCACGCTATCTCCCGTCCTCCAATTGCGATGAGCGGCCGGAAGGCTGCGCAATCGAGCTATTGGTAATCCATAACATCAGCCTGCCGCCCCATGAATTCGGCGGACCGGGAGTCACAGAGCTGTTCACCAACAGCCTCGACCCGGCCACCCATCCCTATTACCGGGCGATCTGCGAGCTCAAGGTTTCAACGCACTTTTTTATCCGCCGTGACGGCGAAATCCTGCAGTTTGTGCCCTGCCGCAAACGCGCTTGGCATGCGGGGCCATCGCAATGGCGCGGCCGCTCTTGCTGCAACGACTTTTCCATAGGCATCGAACTGGAGGGCAGCGATCTTCTGCCGTTTCGGGACACTCAATATGTCATGCTCACTGCGCTTACTCTGGCGCTGAAACAAGCGTATCCGATTATGGATATCGTAGGACATTCTGCTATTGCACCCGGGCGCAAGACAGACCCAGGGCCGTTTTTCGATTGGGATCGGTATTTCGCGGTCCTGCGCACGTAATTCAATCTCCTACCACAATGTGTGGTAGTTCACATCTCCTCAAACCACAAAAAGTAGTTGCAATCTCGAAATCAAACTACTAGTATTAGTTGTAAAAAATAATTTGACTACCACCTGTAGTAGGTAGCAGTCGAATAGGTATCTTGCCGGTTGCCTTAAGTGGCTAAATATAAAAACATTAGGAGACTTTCGATATGCAGCAGCTTGTTGCTACTGACGGCGCTTCCACCGCTTCTGCGCCCAGTATTAGTTTTTCCGACCTTGCCCCTATTCCCGACCAAGATCCACGTTATGCGCAATACAAAGTAATCCGCCGCAACGGCAGCGTGGTGGCGTTCGAGCCGGCCAAGATTTCGCTGGCCATGACTAAAGCCTATATCGCGGTGAACGGCGGGCAAGGGGCGGCTTCAGCGCGCATCCGCGAAATGGTGGCGAAGCTTACCGAAACCGCGGTGAATGCGCTGATGCGCCGCCAGCCGAACGGCGGCACTTTCCACATCGAAGATATTCAGGATCAGGTGGAGCTTTCCCTGATGCGCTCGGGAGAGCATGAGGTGGCGCGTTCGTATGTACTGTACCGGGAGGAGCGCGCGCGCAGCCGCGCCAAGCACAAGGCGGTAATCGAGGCCGCAGCGCCTTCGCAGGTGATCAACGTGGTCGAAAATGGCCGCAGGGTCCCGCTCGACATGCAACGCCTGACCGCGCTGTTGCACGCTTCCTGCGCCGGCCTTGGGGAGGCCGTGGATGCGGGGCCGATCCTTAAATCCACGCTCAAAGACCTGTATGACGGCGTGCCTGTGGAAGAGGTGCGCAAATCGGCGATCCTCTCGGCGCGCTCGCTGATTGAAAAAGACCCGGCCTATGGTTTTGTCACGGCGCGCCTGCTGCTGCATTCGATCTGTTTGGAAGTGCTCGGCGAAGAGGTGACCCAGGAACAAATAGCAACGGCTTATGCCGAATATTTTCCGCGCTTTATTCAGGACGGTATCGACGCCGAATTGCTGGATCCGCGCCTGGCGCGCTTTGATCTGCAACGCCTTGCCGCCGCGCTGGATGCGAGCCGCGATCTCCAGTTTGGCTACCTCGGGCTGCAAACGCTATACGACCGCTACTTCCTGCACGTTCACGGCCGCCATATCGAGTTGCCGCAGGTGTTTTTCATGCGCGTGGCGATGGGGCTGGCACTCAATGAAATCGACCGTGAGGCGCGCGCCGTCGAGTTCTACAACGTGCTTTCCAGCTTCGATTTCATGAGCTCGACGCCCACGCTGTTCAATTCCGGCACCTTGCGCTCGCAGCTTTCCAGTTGCTACCTCACTACCGTCAAGGACGATCTCGACGGTATTTATGAAGCGATCAAGGATAACGCTCTCCTGGCCAAGTATGCGGGGGGGTTGGGCAATGACTGGACGCCGGTGCGGGCTTTAGGCAGCCATATCAAAGGCACTAATGGCAAGTCCCAGGGCGTGGTGCCGTTCCTGAAAGTGGTGAACGATACCGCGGTCGCGGTGAACCAGGGGGGCAAGCGCAAGGGCGCGGTCTGTTCTTACCTTGAAACCTGGCATCTGGATATCGAGGAATTCCTGGAGTTGCGCAAGAACACAGGCGACGATCGCCGACGCACGCATGATATGAACACCGCCAACTGGATTCCGGATCTGTTTATGAAGCGCGTCATGGAAGGCGGAGAATGGACGCTGTTTTCGCCTTCGGACGTGCCGGACCTGCACGACAAGTACGGCAAGGCGTTCGAGGAGGCCTATACGTCCCACGAAGAGAAGGCAGCCAGGGGCGAACTCAAGATGTACAAGAAAATCCCCGCGCTCACGCTATGGCGCAAAATGCTGAGCATGCTGTTTGAAACCGGGCATCCGTGGATTACCTTCAAGGACGCCTGCAACGTTCGCTCGCCGCAGCAACACGTCGGCGTGGTGCACAGCTCCAATCTTTGCACCGAGATCACGCTCAATACCAACGATTCCGAAATCGCAGTGTGCAACCTGGGTTCGCTCAACCTGGCGGCGCACTTGAAAGACGGCAAACTTGACCATGAAAAACTGATGCGCACGGTGGGTACTGCCATGCGCATGCTGGATAACGTCATTGATATTAATTTCTATGCCGTCAACAAGGCGCGCAATTCCAATCTCAAGCACCGCCCGGTTGGCCTTGGCATCATGGGTTTTCAGGATTGCTTACACGAGCTGCGCATCCCTTACGCTTCAGAGGCCGCAATCGAGTTCGCCGACCGCTCCATGGAAGCGGTGGCCTACCATGCCTACTGGGCGTCCACCGAGCTCGCTTCCGAGCGCGGGCGCTACCCCTCGTGCCGCGGCTCGTTGTGGGACCGTGGCATACTGCCACAGGACACTTTGAAGCTGCTCAGTGAGGCGCGCGGCGGTCATGTCGAGGTGGATCAGTCATCGGTGCTCGACTGGGATGCTTTGCGCGCGCGCATCAAGACCCACGGCATGCGAAATTCCAATTGCCTGGCGATCGCGCCTACCGCGACCATCGCCAACATCATCGGGGTTTCCGCGAGCATCGAACCCACTTACCAGAATCTGTATGTCAAATCCAACCTGTCGGGCGAGTTCACGGTAGTCAATCAATATCTGGTGGATGACCTGAAAAAGCTTGGCATGTGGGATGAGGTGATGATCTCGGACCTCAAGTATTTCGACGGGGGCCTCTCGAAAATCGACCGCATCCCCGGCGATATCCGCAATCTTTACGCTACTGCTTTTGAAATCGACCCCGTGTTTCTGGTGGAAGCGGCCTCGCGCCGCCAGAAATGGATTGACCAGGCGCAGTCCCTCAATATTTATATGGCGGGAGCAAGCGGCAAAAAACTTGATGAGGTGTACAAGCTTGCGTGGCAGCGTGGTTTGAAGACTACTTATTATCTGCGCACGCTCGGTGCAACGCACGCCGAGAAGTCCACGGTCAAGGCAGGGCAGCTCAATGCTGTTCCGGTGGCAAAAAACCAGACTCAAGACGGAGTACAGATGTGTTCCGTCCATAATCCAGATTGCGAATCTTGTCAGTAATGAGCATCCACCTAAAACTACATAAAGGAGGCAAAAATGTTGCAATTTGAAGATGCTGTGGGCTCGGTTCCCGGCCTAGGCCTGCAACCGGTGACCGGATTCGTTCCGGCGGCACCTGCATTGACGCAGCCCGAAGAGCGCTACGCTGCCGGCAACAGTGTGAAGCGCATTTCAGTCGAAGACAAGCACATCATCAACTGCCGCGCTGATGTTAACCAACTGGTGCCATTCAAATACAAATGGGCCTGGGAAAAATATCTTGCCGCCTGCGCCAATCACTGGATGCCGCAGGAAATCAACATGAGCCGCGACATCGCGCTGTGGAGGGACCCGCTCGGCCTCACCGAAGACGAGCGCCTCGTCGTTAAACGCAACCTGGGTTTTTTTGTCACGGCTGACAGCCTTGCTGCGAACAATATCGTGCTCGGCACTTACCGCCATATCACCAACCCGGAATGCCGGCAGTATTTGCTGCGCCAGGCATTTGAGGAGGCTATCCACACCCATGCTTATCAATACATCACGGAAAGCCTGGGGCTTGATGAAGGCGAAATTTTCAACATGTATCACGAAATTACGAGCATCCGCGACAAGGACGAATTCCTGTTGCCGTTCATTGACACACTGACCAATCCGCAGTTCAAGACCGGCACGATGGAAAATGACCAGAAGCTGCTGAAGAGCCTGATCGTATTCGCCTGCATCATGGAAGGGATGTTCTTCTATGTGGGCTTTGTGCAAATCCTGGCGCTGGGGCGGCAAAACAAAATGACCGGCTCGGCCGAACAGTATCAGTACATTCTGCGCGATGAATCCATGCACTGCAACTTCGGTATTGACGTCATTAACCAGATCAAGATGGAAAACCCGCATTTGTGGACGCTGGAATTCCGCGAGGAGATAAAAGGTTTGATCCAGAAAGGCGTGGAACTGGAGTACCGCTATGCTGAAGATACCATGCCGCGCGGGGTGCTGGGCCTCAATGCGTCGATGTTCAAGGAATACTTGCGTTTCATTGCCAACCGCCGCTGCCAGCAGATCGGTCTGGATACGATGTTCCCTGGCGCGACCAATCCTTTCCCCTGGATGAGCGAGTTGATTGATTTAAAGAAGGAGAAAAACTTTTTTGAAACCCGCGTGATCGAGTACCAAACGGGTGGAGCGTTGAACTGGGATTGAAGTCGCGGAAGGGACGCATTAGAAGAGAAGAACTGCTGCAGAATCTCGGCATGGCGGTCTATTAAGCGACTGCCGTCGGATCCCGGGATAAGTGGTAGTGGTAGTACGTGGCAGCGTGAGAAGCACTCTGCTTAACTTTCATATAGGAGGTTGAAATGGCAGCGAAACGTAAAGGCAAGAAGAAATCAGCCAAGAAGAAAAAAGCGTCGAAAAAGAAAAAAGTAAGGAAATCGGCAAAAAGGAAGACGACCAAAAAAAAGAGGGCCGCGGTAAGGAAGTCTACCAGGAAAAAAGCGGCCAAAAAGAAGTCAGCAAAGAAGTCGGCGAAGAAGAAAGCGGCCAAAAAGTCCGCCAGAAAAAAAGCGAGGGCCAGAAAACCGGCGGCGAAGCCTATGGCAACGCCGGTAATAAGCCCCGTTCCAGCGCTGGCACCACGGCCGATGTCAAGACCTGCACCATCGGCTTGGCCCTTTGCTCCGACTGGCTCAAGGCCGTTGTAGCTGATTCAGCAGCGACTGCGGAGCGTTACCCTTAGGGGCGTAACCCGCAGTCGCACCGCTGGGTCTATTTGGGCGAGTCGGTCTATCAAGCGGAGAGTGGCATGTTACCACTAATTTTTCGTACGGGCGACAGGACGAAGCAAATTTTTCTGCCGTCTCATCCCAGTATCAGGATGAGAGGTCTTTTGTGCCTCAAAAAAACCGCCGGGGCGAGGACAGAATCGGAAGAAAGATATTCGATTGAATTTAAAGTAAAACATTTAGTAATAACGCATGGAATAGCAACGTTGAAAGGCAGGGATTGGCATCGCAACCTGCCTTTTTTGTTGGAACGCACTAAAACACAGCCCCTGCAAAGAGCGTCATCTAAGTTCAAAGGCGGGAATTCTTATCGCGGCGCAGCATCAAATTTTCAATCAAATATAATAAAAATGGACAAAAACAATGAAAACAAGGTAATATATTTATATTGCGCTGCAGCATTAGTGGTTGGTAATCTTTCAACCAGCCAAAGTGTTTTTTGACCGCTCTGGCCGGCAACGGGCAGAGGGCGGACAACAGTATCAACAGTTATTTCATGTTTATGTTGCGTTTTGCAAGGTAACGCGGTTAGCAAATGAGGAGGTATTTGCAATCATGGCAAAGTCGACTCAATTTGAAGTCACCAAGTCTGCTCCATTCCTTGAGACGGGCCGGAGTATGGTCATTTTATTGGCCTTCCTAATGAGCCTACTCTCGCTCGCGGTGAGTCTACACTCCAGGGACTTGCCTCAAATCGAGAGCAGTGCGCTCAATACTACAAACTATGCGCTCTCACCGATCCCAAAAGAGCCGGAGACACGGCCGGAACAAGATGTGCTGGAGGCGAGGGTGCCGGCAGATGGCAAGTTGCTGGCGCTCGCGGAATTTGTCTCGAAACGATACCGTGTGTCATTGGATGCCACCTTGGACCTAGTTAGCGCCGCTTACGCGGCAGGCGAGCAGACCAGTCTCGATCCATTGCTGATCATCGCTGTAATGGCGGTTGAATCGCGATTTAACCCCATAGCGGAAAGCGTTGCCGGAGCAAAAGGCCTGATGCAGGTGATCCCCAGGTACCACATGGAAAAAATAATTGCCTCAGGCGGGGAAAAAGCGGTGTTCGAGCCCGAAATTAATATTCTGCTCGGTGCCAGGATATTGCGAGAATACATCGTGCGCAGCGGCGACCTCACCACCGGCCTGCAAATGTATAATGGGTCGCAGGACAACGGCAATCAGTATGCTGCGAAAGTGATCAGTGAAAAGCAGCGGCTCCAGCAAATCCTGAAAAATTACCACAACCAAATTTAGTTAATATCCTGCGCGAGGCGATTCATATGGCAGGTTTTGCATCGCGTTACTCGCCGCCCGAAACGCTGCTCTGAGTGCAAGAGGTCCGCCAGCTTGTTTGATTAGGCGGCTTGGTTTACCAGCGGTGCCAATAATACAAATACGGAACGGGATAATAGATCGGACCGTAGAACGGGTCGGGGTCCGGGAAATAGCTCTGGTAGGGCAAGAGCTGTACAAATGCGCCCGCTACCAGAGGGTAATCATAGATGCGGTCGCCGATTTTGCGGGGTACAGCCGGACCGAGATTGCCGGTTACGCTCAGCTCGCGGCCGGGAGCGTAAGTACCTACTTCAAAAGAACCTGGGTTGCACGCGATAAAGCGGCTTTGCGCCGTACCAGGGTATGCCGGTATGTCGTAGGAAATGCGCTCTAATATGAAACACGTATACTCGCCGTCGCGAATCGTGGCGATGATTTCGCCAATCCATTCCACACGTGGTCCACGTAAGTCCTCGTCCAGAGTCTGCTCGCGGGTATAGACATACATTGGTGCGGCAAGGGCGATGCCGTATGCGCTGGCGAGCAACCAAATCAGCAGCTGTTTTGCACTCATCTTTTCCCCCCGGCCTGCATGAAATACCTGACGCTTTGGCCGCCGCCCCACTGGAAATAAGGCTGCGTATCAGCTTTTGCGCAGGAAAGCTTCCAGGCGGCGCACGCCTTCCTTCAGATTTTCCAGAGAAGTGGTATAGGCAAAGCGCACATGACGCTTAGCTTCATGGTTGCCAAAATCCACCCCCGGTGTGATGGCAACCCCGGCGTGTTCCAGCACTTCCCTGGAAAAAGCCTCACTGTTTTTGGTAAAACGGCTGCAATCGGCATAGAGATAGAAAGCGCCCTGTGGGTTGATCGGCACATCAAACCCGAGATTGCGCACCGCAGGCAGCAGGTAATCCCGGCGTCGTTGGAATTCAACGCGCCGTTGTTCCAGGATGGCAATGGTTTCCGGCTGGAAAGCGGCAAGCGCGGCGTATTGCGCGGGAGTGGAAGCGGCGAGAAAAATGTTCTGGGCAAGCTTGTCAGCCTCGCGCACATAGGTTTCCGGCGCCACCAGCCAGCCGAGGCGCCAGCCGGTCATGCCAAAATATTTGGAAAAGCTGTTGATTACAAAAACCTCGTCTGAAACGGACAATGCTGTTGCGGCTTCCCCTTGGTACACCAGCCCATGATAGATTTCATCAGCGATTAGTTTGCCGCCCAAAGCATGTACTTTTTCTACAATGGCTCGCAGATTTTCCTGGCCTACCAGCGTCCCGGTCGGATTGGCAGGCGAGGCGATCATCACTGCCGCTGTCTTGGCATCCCAATGTTTGGCAATGAGTTCAGAAGTGAGCTGGTAACCGGTGGCAGAGTCCGTTCCTATGCCTATGGGGAGGCTTTCAATGAGGCGCACAAAATGGCGGTTGCACGGATAGCCCGGATCGCTCATCAGCACTTTCTCGCCGGGATTAATCAGGATGCCCAGCGCTAATAGCAGGGCGCCGGACGCACCGGGGGTGACGATGATGCGCGCGGGTGAAATCCTGAGACCGTAACGCTTCAGGTAAAAAGCCGCGATGGCTTCGCGCAGCTGCGGGAGCCCCAGTGCCGGCGTGTAATGGATATTGCCCTGTTGCAGTGCGCGTATTCCCGCGGCGATGACCGGCTGCGGGCTGGGGAAATCCGGCTCGCCGATTTCCATGTGAATGATAGAGCGCCCCTGTGCCTCCAACTCACGCGCCCGCGCCAGGAGCGCCATTACATGAAAAGGCTGGATGTCCAACATCCTGCGCGCGATGCGCGAATCTTCTCTGATGTCTTCCGGCTTCACAGTTTATGCGCTCCTATCATGAGTCTTTTGAACACTGAGTAATGTTCGTCAAAGCCTTCTCCGCCCGGTTTGGGCGTGCGCTTTACGGTGATCCATACCTCAGGATTAAAGCTTTCGCACAAGTCGGCGGTGTAAGCTACCTCCTCTTCCGCCAGCGCGCGCGCAGCCTCTTCAGAGGGTGCGCCAAGCTGATTTAAAAAATGCCGGGTCAGGGTTTCCATATGCCGGCGGTAAGTAGTCTCGTCGATTTCCACCACTTCAGCGATGGTGCAGCGCCCGAGATTGGTAAGGCCGATGAACGAGGTATCGCAGCGGCAATGTGGGCGGAAATGTTGGCCAGAGTCAAGATTGCATACTGCGTAGCCGCCGCTGACCAGCCATTCTCCATCTTCCGCAGCGCCTTCGGTCGTATACAGATGGCTATCGGAGGCATCGAGGCGCACTGCTTTAAGGAATTTCATCGTCTTGCCCGATTAGGGGAACAAAAAGCTTACAGTAATTCTCAGGAACCTCTGATTAAATCCTCCGCGAATTGCGTTGCTGGCAAAATGCGGATGGATGCAAGGCGCGCGACGAAGGTCGTAGCCAGGACTACGAAGCCGAGGAGCG
>JBGQCF010000011.1:0-57423 GCA_041495205.1 Gammaproteobacteria bacterium | reverse complement strand
TTTAAATCTGAAAGGGAGTCATTTCTTCAGCGATACGGTGCTGATTGCGTCAAATGTTTATTACCGGGAAAGCAAAACCTTAAGCTTCAACAGCAACGTCAGTGACGACTTTGATAATACGCTGCCGGTTGCGCCGGGCAATATGCCGGCGTCCAATGTTTTTAGCGATAACGACCAAATAGGCTATGGCGGTGCGGTACAGCTAACGCTTCTCGGCGGTCTGCTAAATCGCAAGAACCAGTTTACCGCGGGTGCCAGCATCGACCATGGGAGTACCGAGTTCACCCAAATGAGCCAGGAAGCCGACCTGACCGCTGACCGCGGCACCATCGGAACCAGCCCGTTTGCAGTCAGAACCGACGTCAAGGGTTTCAACACGTATTATGGATTGTATGCGACCGACACTTTTTCCTTGACCGAGAAACTGCACTTTACCGCGTCCGGCAGATACAACATTGCGCAAGTTAAGCTGCAAGACCAGCTGGGCACCGCCTTGAACGGGAACAATCAATTTACCCGCTTCAATCCGGCGGCCGGCCTGGCTTACAACCCGGTCAAGACGCTTACGCTTTTTGGGGGCTATAACGAGGGCACACGCGCGCCCACGCCTGTGGAGCTGACTTGTGCCAATCCAGGCGCCCCCTGCCAGTTACCCAATGCGTTTTTATCCGACCCGCCACTCAAACAGGTCGTGTCTAAAACCTGGGAAGCGGGCCTGCGCGGCCAGTGGCAGCGCGTGGCCTGGAGCGCCGCCTTGTTTCGAACCAAGTCGCAGGACGATATTCAGTTTCTAAGCAGCGGCGGGTTTGCAACCAGTGCGGGCTTTTTCCAAAACGTCGGCGAAACCCGCCGCCAGGGAATAGAACTCGGCCTGCATGGAAAGTTTGACAAGTTCAGCTTCCACGCGAACTATGCGCTGATCAATGCGACGTTCGAATCGCCATTTGTCTCTATTAGCCCCAATAATTCCAGCGCCGATGGCACGGGTTCTATTTTCGTCTCACCAGGCAACCGGATCACGGGTTTCCCGCGCCATAATTTCAAGTTCAGGGGTGAGTATGAGTTCAATGAAGCTTTTTCCGTCGGCGCAAACCTCCTCGTGGCTTCCAGCCAGTTTGCGCGGGGCGACGAGAACAACCAGGATATAAACGGCCAAGTGCCCGGCTACGCCGTAGTGAACCTGGATGCCGGCTACAAAATTTCCAAGCGCTGGAAGTTGTTCGCCAAGGTCAATAACTTGTTTGACAGAAAATATTTCACTTTCGGGCAGCTTGGGGCCAACGCGTTTGTCGGGCCCGGAAATACCTTTGATCCGACCGTAAGCCCCGCTAACTATCCGAAGGAATTGTTTCTTTCACCTGGAGCACCGCTGGCGATCTTCATCGGCCTGAGGTACGAATTGGGCGGGCCAAAACAGGAACGGCTTAAAGGAGATTTGGATTAAGGTTGAATGGAGATTGGTGGAGTCGAGGAGGATCGAACTCCCGACCTTCGCATTGCGAACGCGACGCTCTCCCAGCTGAGCTACGACCCCACTTTTCGTAGGGAAGCTATCATACTACTTAAATGAGAAAAGCGTAAATTCTAAGGGCAGAACCGCGCCCGGTTGCACTTCCTTCCCGAACCCTTGACTCCCACGTCACACGCGGGTTTCAGGTGCGTTTGCGATAACTCCACCACAGCATCCAAATTCCGCCCGCTATCATCGGCAGCGAAAGCCACTGCCCCATGCTCAAGTTAAGAGCAAGCAGGCCCAAAAAATAATCCGGCTCGCGGGTGAACTCCACGACAAAACGGAACAGACCGTAGCCAATCAAAAACATCCCCGACACCGCGCCCAGCGGCCGCGGCTTCGCGGAATACAACCAGAGAATAACGAACAGCACTACACCTTCCAAGGCGAATTCGTAGAGCTGTGAGGGATGGCGCGGAATGTTGTCCGCTTGCGGAAAAATCATTGCCCAAGGAAAGTCAGCGGGACGTCCCCACAATTCGCCGTTGAGAAAATTGCCGATGCGTCCCGCGCCTAGCCCAAGCGGTACCAGCGGCGCGATGAAATCGGTCATCGCAAACCAGTGTTTGTGGTATTTTCGGGAAAACAGCCAGAGAACGAAAATCACTCCGAGAAAGCCGCCGTGAAACGACATGCCGCCTTCCCACACGTAAAAAATCTTAATGGGCTCGTGCAGGTAATCGGCGAGTTTGTAAAAGAATACGTAACCCAGCCTGCCGCCGAGTATCACGCCGAGCACGATGTAAAACATCGCGTCGTCGAACTCGGATAGAGTCCATCCGCAGTGCGGTTGGGTCTTGATGCGGCGGCGGCCCAATATCAGTCCCAGCGCAAAACCCACCACGTACATCAGCCCATACCAGCGGATCGCCAACGGGCCGAGATGGAGCGCGACCGGATCAAATTGCGGGTGTACGAGCATTTTTAGGTTCTTCCAGGCATTTCCGCTAAAATCGGGATTATACGTAAATACACCTCCTTCCCGACCGCTTTTCGAGAGACTCCTATGCCTTACAACCAGCGCAGCAAAAACGTTACCGAGGGCGACGCGCGCGCGCCGAACCGCTCGATGTATTACGCGATGGGCTATCGTGACGAGGATTTCGGCAAGCCCATGGTCGGCGTTGCCAACGCCTACAGCACCATCACACCCTGCAACGCCGGCTTGAACGTTCTGGCCACCCGCGCCGAAGCGGAGCTCAAGACGGCCGGCGCCAATCCGCAGATATTCGGCACCATCACCGTGTCCGACGGCATTTCCATGGGAACCGAAGGCATGAAATATTCACTGGTCTCGCGCGAGGTGATTGCCGACTCGATTGAGACCGCGGTGCAGGCGGAATGGATGGATGGCGTGCTGGCCGTCGGCGGCTGCGACAAAAACATGCCGGGGGCTTTGATGGCGATGGCGCGCATGAACATCCCTTCGATTTTCGTCTACGGCGGCACCATCAAGCCCGGCCACTACAAGGGCAAAGACCTGACCATCGTTTCCGCCTTCGAGGCGGTGGGCGAATTCACCGCCGGCCGCTTGAGCCGCGAGGACTTCAGGGAAATCGAGCACCGCTCCTGCCCGGGCGTGGGCTCCTGCGGCGGCATGTTTACCGCCAACACCATGTCCACCAGCATCGAAGCGTCCGGCATGAGCTTGCCTTACTCATCCACCATGGCGGCGGAAGACGCTGAAAAAGCGGAGAGCGCGGCGCAATCAGCACGCACACTGGTCGAGGCGATTAAAAAGCAGATCCTGCCGCGGCAAATCATCACCCGCAAATCCATCGAGAACGCGATTGCGGTGGTCATGGCGACCGGCGGCTCGACCAATGCCGTTCTGCATTGGCTCGCCATCGCCCACGCCGCGCAGGTCGAATGGACGCTTGACGACTTCGAGCGCGTGCGCGCCCGCACGCCGGTGCTGTGCGACATGAAGCCCTCTGGCAAATATGTGGCCACCGATCTGCACAAAGCCGGCGGCGTCCCGCAGGTGATGAAAATGCTGCTCAACCAGGGTTTGATTCACGGCGATTGCCTGACCATCACCGGCAAAACGGTCGCGGAGAATCTTCACAACGTGCCCGACCAGCCGCCGCAAAACCAGGACGTGATACGGCGGTGGGATAATCCGCTCTATCCGTACGGTCATCTCGCCATTCTCAAAGGTAATCTGGCGACCGAAGGCTGCGTCGCCAAAATCACCGGGCTGAAAAATCCGGTGATTACCGGCCCGGCGCGCGTGTTTGAATCGGAAGAAGCAGCGCTGCAGGCCATACTCGGCGACAAAATCAAGCCGGGCGACGTGCTCGTGATCCGCTACGAGGGTCCCAAAGGCGGCCCTGGAATGCGTGAAATGCTCGCCCCGACCTCGGCGATCATCGGCAAAGGCCTGGGCGATAAGGTCGGACTGATTACCGACGGCCGGTTCTCCGGCGGCACCTGGGGCATGGTGGTGGGCCATGTCGCGCCCGAAGCCTTTGTCGGCGGGGCGATTGCGCTCATCAAGGAAGGCGACTCGATTACGATAGACGCACACAAGTTGCTGCTGCAGCTCAACGTGCCGGAGGCCGAGCTTGCCAAGCGCCGCGCCGCCTGGCAGCCGCCGAAACCGCGCTACACCCGCGGCGTGCTCGCGAAGTACGCGAAGCTCGTGTCTTCCGCAAGCCAAGGCGCCGTAACCGATTGACTGCGCGCATCCGCATTTCCTGGCCTCAGGACGAACTTGCTGCCACGCTTCGGGATACGCCGACCGTGAAAAACCTGCTCGCAGCGCTTCCGTGCGAGTCCCGTGCCCAGACTTGGGGTGACGAGGTGTATTTTTCCGTTCCAGTAAAGTCCGCGCTTGAAAAAGACGCAAGACAAGTCGTTGAACCCGGCACGGTGTGTTTCTGGGTCGAAGGCCAGTCATTGGCTTTGCCTTTCGGTCCGACGCCGGTTTCCGAAGGCGATGAATGCCGGCTGGTGGCCCGCGTCAACATTCTCGGCAAGATTGACGTCGACGCGAAGAAACTCAAGACGGTCAAGGCCGGAGATCGAGTACGTGTGGAAAAAATCTAGCGCGCTTAAAACCGTTGCCGATATTTGCTCCTGAATCATGCCTAACCGTCTCGCCAACGAGACCAGTCCATATCTTCGCCAGCACGCCGCCAATCCGGTGAACTGGCATCCGTGGGGCGAAGAAGCACTGAGACTTTCCCGCGAGCAGGACAAGCCGATTCTGCTTTCCGTCGGCTATTCCGCCTGCCACTGGTGCCATGTCATGGCGCACGAATCGTTCGAGGACGAGGAAGTGGCCGCCATCATGAACCGGCACTTCATCAACATCAAGGTGGACCGCGAGGAGCGCCCGGATCTGGATCAGATTTACCAGACGGCGCAATACATGCTCACCCAGCGCAGCGGGGGCTGGCCGCTCACGATGTTTTTGACCCCCGAGCAGAAACCGTTTTTCGGCGGCACTTATTTTCCCAAGGAGCCGCGCTACGGCCTGCCGGGTTTTGGTGGCCTGCTCGAGCGCATCGCGCAGTTTTACCGCGAACATCGCGACGAAATCGGCAAGCAGAACGAATCGCTGCTCGCCGCCTTAGAACGCACGCTGCCTGGAAAATCGCAACAGACACAGGAACCGGGTGCGGAGCCCTTGCAGCGCCTGCTTGCGCAACTGCAAAACAGCTTCGACGAAGTGCACGGCGGTTTCGGCGATGCGCCGAAGTTCCCTCACCCCGCCGAAATCGAGTTCTGCCTGCGGCGCTCCACGAGCGGCGACGGCGCTGCATTGCACCTCGCCTGCTTTACGCTGGAGAAAATGGCCAAGGGCGGGATTTATGACCAGTTGGGCGGCGGCTTCTGCCGCTACAGCGTGGATCAATACTGGGCGATTCCACATTTCGAGAAAATGCTTTACGACAACGGCCCGCTGCTGCGGCTTTATGCCGATGCCTGGCTGGCGAACCGCAATCCGTTATTCAAGACGGTGGCGGAAGAAACCGCCGCCTGGGTGATGCGCGAAATGCAATCGCCCGAGGGCGGCTATTACTCCACCCTGGATGCAGACTCCGAGCACAAGGAAGGCAAGTTCTACGTTTGGACGCGGGAAGAGATCGCATCTTTGCTTAATGCCGAAGAATACGCTGTTGCTGCTCCGCATTACGGGTTAGACCGCGCGCCGAATTTTGAAGGTGAGTTCTGGCACCTCAACGTTTATAAAAGCCTGGACGAGGTTGCCAAGACGCTCTCCATTTCAATCGAAGAAGCCCAACATCGGCTTGACAGTGCCAGGCAAAAGCTTTTTGCGGCACGCGAAAAGCGCGTACATCCCGGGCGCGATGAAAAAATCCTCACCAGCTGGAACGGGTTGATGATTAAAGGCATGGCTCACGCCGCGCGGGTTTTTGGGCATGAGGACTGGCTCGCTTCGGCGCAGCGCGCCTGCGATTTCGTCCGCAAAACCTTATGGCGCGACCGGCGGCTCCTCGCCACTTACAAAGACGGGAGAGCGCATCTCAACGCCTACCTCGACGATTACGCGTTCATGCTGGATGCGCTGCTGGAGCTGATGCAGGCGCAATTCCGCAAAGCCGACCTCGATTTCGCGAATGACCTGGCTTCAGTCATGCTTGAGCAATTCGAGGACCGCGAGCCGGGCGGTTTTTTCTTCACCAGCCACGACCATGAAAAACTGATTCATCGGCCGAAAGCGGGGCACGACAATGCGACGCCTTCGGGCAACGGCATCGCGATTTTCGCGCTGCAACGCCTCGGCCATTTGCTGGGTGAGCCGCGCTACCTTGAAGCCGCGGAGCGCGCATTAAAACTTTTTTACCCGGAGGTGAGCGGCCGCCCAAGCGGTTACACCACCATAGTTATCGCGCTGGAGGAATTTCTCACACCCCCGCAAATTGTTATCCTGCGCGGTGAAAATAACCACTTGACGGAATGGCAACGTGAATTGCAGCGGGATTACCTTCCCCACGCCCTGGTGCTGGCTTTGCCGGAAAACTTGGCGGGGTTGCCGCAAAGCCTCGACCGGAAAGCGGCCGGGCCGGTCAACGCCTGGGTGTGCCAGGGCGTTAAATGTTTGCCGCCCATTGATAACCTCCAGCAACTAAAACAGGCATGCAAGACGGGCGCAGCTGTTTAAAATTGCGTTATTCCATTTTTTCTTTCAGGAGCCTTAGAGATGAAACCGCACTTAATAATGGGACTGCTGTCCGGCGTCGCGCTGGCCAGCGCGAGCGTCAATGTTCTCGCCGACGCCTCGGCGGCGGAGGCGCTGGCAAAGAAAGACGGCTGCTTCGTCTGCCACACGGTGGACAATAAACTGGTGGGACCCGCTTATAAGGAGGTCGCCGCCAAATACAAGGGCGACAAAAGCATGGAAGCCAAGCTCATTGAAAAAGTCAAAAAAGGCGGCTCCGGCGTGTGGGGGCAGATTCCGATGCCTCCCAATTCCCCCCAGGTGAAAGACGAGGACATCAAGAGCATCGTGCAGTGGGTTCTGTCTCTATAGGCTTCCCTTGCGGGTCACCGAAAAAAGCCGGCGCACAGCCGGCTTTTTTGTTTTCGTCACGAGCCATTGCCGCAAATTGACAAGGTTTAAGCGACTGCGGATAATCGTTTGCAATTACATGCCCGGAGTAAACATGAAATTCAGTCATGGTTTCGCATTTGCCATTGCGGCAGCGACTCTCGGCCTGCCGGGTTGCAGCAAGGAGCAAACACCTTCATCGGAGCTCGTCGTCAAAATTGGCTCCGTAGCACCGCTCACCGGCCCCCAAGCACACCTCGGCAAAGACAACGACAACGGCGCGCGCCTGGCGATCGATGAAGTAAACGCCACAGGTGTGACCATCGGCGGAAAGAAAGTGAAGTTTGAGCTCATCAGCGAAGACGACCAGGCCGATCCCAAGACTGCCACCATCGTCGCGCAGAAACTGGTGGATCAGAAAGTCAACGCGGTCATCGGCCACCTTAACTCCGGCGCCACCATCCCCGCTTCCAAAATTTACCACGACGCCGGCGTGGTGCAGATTTCCCCTTCCGCCACCGCCATTCCTTATACGCAGCAAGGCTTCAAGAATGCCTTCCGCGTCATGACCAATGATGAACAGCAAGGCAAAGTGCTCGGGGAATTCGCGGTAAAGCAAATGGCTGCGAAAAAAATCGCCATCATTGACGACCGCACCGCTTACGGCCAGGGCCTGGCCGACCAGTTCGAGAAAGCGGCAAAGGCTGGCGGCGGTGAAATTCTCGCCCGCGAATACACCACCGACCGGGCGACCGATTTCCTCGCCATCCTCACTTCCATCAAGGGCAGGCAACCGGACCTCGTTTTCTACGGCGGCATGGACGCTCAGGGGGGGCCGATGGTGAAGCAGATGAGATCGCTGGGACTGAATGCCAAATTCCTCGGCGGCGACGGCGCGCAAAGCAGGGAATTCATCAAGATTGCCGGCGCGGACGCCGAAGGTGTGACTGCTTCCTCGCCCGGCCTGCCGCTGGAGAAAATGCCCGGTGGGAGGGAGTTCCTGAAAAAATTTGAATCGAAATACGGCAAAATCCAGATTTACGCGCCTTACGCCTACGATGCGGCGATGACCTTGATCGAAGCGATGAAAAAAGCCGATTCGGTGGATCCGGCTAAATATCTTCCGGCGCTCGCGACCATCCAGCGCAATGGCGTGACCGGGCCCATAGCCTTTGACGCCAAGGGCGACGTCAAAGGCGGTGCAGTTACCTTATACCAAGTCAAAGGTGGAAACTGGGTGCCGCTGCAAACGCTGGGACAAGAAGCGCCGCCGGCAGCGGACGTGCCGCCGGCAGCAGACGGCAAGTCCCCGTTTTCCGCGGGGTACTAGCCCGCTACGGATTTTTCCGACACGGCACGGCACCTTCGGGTGCCGTGTTGCTATTGGGTGGAGCCGCTCCTCGTGGACATTTTTCTCCAGCAAATCATCAACGGCGTCGTGCTGGGCAGTGTCTATGCCTTGGTGGCGCTGGGCTACACCATGGTCTACGGCATCCTCGGCCTCATCAACTTTGCTCACGGCGAAGTGGTGATGATTGGCGCGATGGTGGCGCTCGCCGTGATTAACGCTTTAACCGGCAGCGCTCTTCCCGGCCCGGTTATCGTATTGCTGGGCTTATTGGTCGCCATGCCGACCTGCATGGCATTGGGCTACGGCATCGAGCGCTTCGCTTACCGGCCGCTGCGCCACGCGCCGCGGCTTGCGCCCTTGATTACCGCGATCGGCGTTTCCATCGTGCTGCAAAACAGCGCGATGATTATCTGGGGGCGCCAATACATTCCCTTTCCGCCGCTGCTTCCCTCCAAACCTCACTTCATCGCCGGCGCCGTCATTTCCGATTTGCAGATTTTCATCGTGCTGCTCGCCGCTTTAATAATGGTCGGGCTGCTGTTTCTGGTTCACCGCACGCGCCTGGGCCGCGCGATGCGCGCCACCGCGCAAAACGCCGAAGTCGCGGGATTGATGGGGGTCAATATCAACACCATCATCTCGATTACATTTGTAGTGGGCTCGGCGCTGGCTGCAGTAGCGGGCGTGATGGTGAGCGGTTATTACGGCCTGGCGCACTATTACATGGGTTTTTCGCTTGGGTTGAAGGCGTTTACCGCGGCGGTGCTGGGCGGCATCGGCAATTTTGGCGGAGCCATGCTGGGCGGGCTTTTGCTCGGCATCATCGAAAGCCTGGGCGCAGGTTACATCGGGCCTCTCACCGGCGGATTTCTGGGCAGCAACTACCAGGACGTGTTCGCGTTTTTTGTGCTGATTCTGGTATTGGTGTTCCGTCCCTCGGGCTTGCTTGGCGAGCGCATCGCGGAACGGGCATGAGCCGCTGGGAAAAACTGAAACGCGATCCGCGCGCCGCCTGGGCTGCGTTCATCCTGCTCGCGGTATTGCTCGCGGTGCTGCCCTTCCTCACCGATACTCTCCTCAGCCGCACTTGGGTGCGCATCCTCGATTTCGTATTGCTCTACATCATGCTGGCGCTGGGCTTGAACATCGTGGTGGGTTTCGCCGGTTTATTGGATTTGGGCTATGTCGCGTTCTTCGCGGTGGGCGCTTATCTTTATGCGCTGCTCGCCTCGCCTCATTTCGGCATTCATCTGCCCTTTTGGGCGTTATTGCCCTTGGGCGCTGGTGTGACCTGTATTTTCGGCGTGTTGCTTGGAGCGCCCACGCTTCGGCTGCGCGGCGATTACCTCGCCATCGTCACGCTGGGCTTCGGCGAAATCATCCGCATCTTTCTCAATAACCTCAACGCGCCTGTCAATATCACCAACGGCCCGCAGGGCGTGAACAAGATCGATCCGGTGAGTTTCGGAGGGTTTTCGCTCAACCAGACATACCAGGTCTTCGGCATCCATTTTTCTCCGGTGCATAACTACTATTATTTATTCCTCGCTCTGACCATACTGGTTATTTTCATTTCCATGCGCATGCAGGATTCGCGCATCGGCCGCGCTTGGGTGGCGGTGCGCGAAGATGAAGTGGCGGCGAAAGCGATGGGCATTAATACGCGCAATATCAAGCTGCTTGCTTTCGCCATGGGCGCGAGCTTCGGCGGCGTAAGCGGCGGGTTGTTTGCCGCATTTCAGGGCTTCATAAGCCCGGAAAGCTTCACCCTCATCGAATCCATCATGATTCTGTGCATGGTGGTGCTGGGCGGCATGGGCAATATCGCCGGCGTGGTTCTGGGCGTGGTGTTGCTGGTGGTGCTGCCCGAGGCGCTGCGCTACATCGGGCCAGCCGAGCAGGCGCTGTTCGGACGCATCCTCGTCGATCCTGCTGATTTGCGCATGCTGATATTCGGACTGGCGTTGATTTTGGTCATGCTGTTCCGCCCCGCTGGCTTGTTGCCTTCCACCATCCGCAAGCGGGAATTCGAAGCTGAAGACGAAGCGGTCGTCGAAAGCGAGACACCCGCATGATACTGCTGGAAGCACGCAGCGTCAGCAAACACTTCGGCGGACTGTTTGCGCTCGATGAAGTCAGCCTGTCGATACAAGATGGCGAAATTTACGGGCTGATCGGCCCCAACGGCGCCGGCAAAACCACTCTATTCAACGTGCTTACCGGCCTTTATTCCCCCGACAGTGGCGAATTCTTCTTCAACGGTGAAAAACTCCTCGCCACCAAACCTCACGCTGTTGCCGAGCGGGGAATTGCGCGCACTTTCCAGAATATCCGCTTGTTTAGCAACATGAGCGCGCTGGAAAATGTCATGGTCGGGCGACATGTGCGCACCCGCGCAGGAGTGATTGGAGCGGTGCTGCGCGGTTCGCGTACGCGGGAAGAGGAAGATGGAATTCGTTCGCGGGCGTTTGCGCTTCTGCAATATGTTGGCATTGCGGAATACGCAAACAATCTGTCGAGCCATTTGAGTTACGGCGATCAGCGGCGATTGGAAATCGCCCGCGCGCTTGCTACCGATCCTAAACTACTCGCGCTCGATGAACCCGCCGCCGGAATGAACGCCACCGAAACCGCGGGACTGAAAAAACTGCTGGAAACCATCCGCGGCGATGGCGTGACGATTTTGTTGATAGAGCACGATGTAAAGCTGGTGATGGGCCTGTGCGACCGTGTGGCGGTTTTGGATTACGGCAGGAAAATAGCTGAAGGCGCTCCGCAGCGGGTGCAGCGCGATCCGGCGGTAATTGAAGCTTATTTGGGGGGCGTGCTCGCATGAATCTCCTGGAAGTACATAACCTCAAGGTGTCATACGGCGGCATCAACGCGGTGAAAGGCATAGACCTCGAAATCGGCGAAGGTGAGCTGGTTGCGCTGATTGGTTCCAACGGCGCGGGCAAGACCACCACGCTGAAAGCGATTTGCGGGCTGCTGCTTCACGTTGGAGGCGAAGTGCGCTACCAGGGTAATTCAATCAAGCGCCTGCCTTCTTATCAACTGGTGCGCCGGGGCATGGCGCTCATTCCCGAAGGACGCGGCATTTTCGGCAGGCTCACGGTCGAAGAGAACCTGGAAATGGGCGCATACTGCCGTGCCTCTGACAATACCGAATTGGAGCACATTTACGGATTGTTTCCGCGCCTCAAGGAGCGACGCAAGCAAACCGCGGGAACGCTTTCCGGCGGCGAGCAGCAGATGCTGGCGATCGGTCGTGCGCTGATGAGCCGCCCGAAATTGCTGCTGCTCGATGAACCAAGCATGGGGTTGGCCCCGCTCATGGTAAGCAAGATTTTCGAGACGATTTTGAGCATCGCCAGGGAAGGCGTGACGATTTTATTGGTCGAGCAAAACGCCAAGCTTGCGCTGGAAGCAAGCCACAGGGCTTATGTCATGGACGGGGGGCTGATTACCTTAAGCGGTCCTGCGCGCGAATTGCTGAACAATCCGCAGGTACGCGAAGCTTATCTTGGAGAGTAAGACTAGCGACGGCTCGTACTTTTGTTTTGGTTTAATCCCCTTGTGAACCGCCGAGCAGCGCAGCCAAGGCGCGGGAATGTCGGCGAGCACTGTCTGAGCGCGAAGCGCGAGTTGCGCAGCCGCGCGCCTTGGTGAGCAGCACAGGGCACCTCTGAGTTTGTTGAAGGGGCGGTGAACAGGGTGGCGTTTTCTTTGGTGACTTTCTTTTGGCCGCGCAAAAGAAAGTTACCAGCCGCCGGGCTGCCCCCGGCAATAAAATAAGTTTGCAAACCAAGTGGAGAAGCAAATGGCCGAAAAGTTGAACATCAAATCGCTCATTCGCACCATTCCCGATTTCCCCAAGCCCGGGGTTATGTTTCGGGATATCACGACGCTGCTCAAGCATACCGAAGGGTTTCGCAGCACCATAGACCAATTAGTCGGCAAATACCGCGGCATAAAAATAGATAAAGTTGCAGGAATTGAATCGCGCGGCTTCATTATCGGCGCGGCGCTCGCCTACCACCTCAAAGCCGGCTTCATTCCCATCAGAAAAAAAGGCAAGCTCCCCGGTGAAAACTTCGGGCATGATTACGAACTGGAATACGGCACCGACCGGCTGGAAATCCACACCGACGCGATTCAAACAGGCGAGAAGGTGCTACTGGTAGACGACTTGATCGCGACCGGCGGCACGGCGGAAGCCGCAGCCAAGCTGATCGGCAAAACCAGTGGACAGATTGTCGGTTGCGCGTTTGTGATTGATTTACCCGACCTCGGCGGCCGCAAGCGTTTGGAGAAGCTGGGCCACGACGTGGTTACACTGTGCGAGTTTGAAGGGCATTAGAAATACGCCCGGGTTGCCAAAAAATAATTAGATTCTGAACCCATCTTTTAATAGCTTAACTAACCCAGTTCTGCGCAACCAAAAACTCTTTGTAGAACTTTGCTTCCGGGCTGTCCGGCTCGGGCTTCCAGTCGTAACGCCACTTAACAGCGGGCGGAAGTGATATCAGGATTGATTCAGCCCGCCCCCCGGTTTGCAGGCCGAACAGCGTGCCGCGGTCATATACCAGATTGAATTCCACGTAGCGCCCGCGTCGGTAGGCCTGGAAATCGCGTTCGCGTTCTCCATAGGGCATGTTCATTCGGCGCTGGAGAATCGGCACGTAGGCCTGCAAAAAGTGGTCCCCCACGCTTTGCATGAGCTCAAAGCTTTTTTCAAAACCCGGCTCGCTGAAGTCGTCGAAGAAAATACCGCCGATGCCGCGCGGCTCTTTGCGGTGCTTGATGAAAAAATACTCGTCGCACCATTTCTTGAATCGCGGGTAATACTCGGCGCCGAAAGGCGCGAGCGCATCCTTGCAGGCTTGATGGAAATGCACGCAATCCTCCTTAAAACCGTAATACGGGGTTAAATCCATCCCGCCGCCAAACCAGAACACCGGCTCGGCGTCCGGCTTGCTGGCGACTAACATGCGCACGTTCAAATGCACGGTTGGGACATAAGGATTGCGCGGGTGCATAACGACCGACACACCCATCGCCTCAAATAGGCGGCCTGCCAACTCCGGGCGTGAGGCGCTTGCTGACGGTGGAAGCCTCTCGCCATGCACGTCTGAGAAATTCACCCCGCCGCGCTCGAACACCCGGCCTTCCTCAATGACGCAACTCATTCCACCACCGCCTTCGGGACGGTCCCAAAAAACAGCGCGAAACGGCTTGCCGTCAATTTGCTCGAAGTCCGCAATGATGCGCGACTGCAAATCCGTGAGATATTTCTTGACAGCATCCGAATTCATGGATTGAATTTAACCACAGAGGCACAAAGACAAGTAGTGAATCAGTGTTTTTTTAAATTGATGGCACGGTAGCCGATATCGCGGCGCATTTGCATGCCGTCAAAGCGGATGCCCTCGGCGATTTCGTACGCGCGGCGCTGCGCCATTTTGACGTTGTCGCCCAATGCAGTAACGCACAGCACCCTGCCTCCGCTGGTCATCACGCTCTTGCCATTCAGTTGGGTCCCTGCGTGAAATATTTTGAAATCTTCACCCGCTTTGGGTAAACCGGTAATCACATCGCCTTTCTTCGGCGTATCGGGATAATTTTCCGCCGCGAGCACCACACCCAGCGCCATCCTGCGGTCCCACTCGGCTTTCACCTGATCCAGCGTGCCGTTTAGCGCATGCTCGACGATGCCGAGAAAATCGCTCTTTAACCGCAGCATGATAGGCTGGGCTTCGGGATCGCCCATGCGGCAGTTGAATTCCAGTATCCTGGGATTGCCCTTGCTGTCAATCATCAACCCAGCATAAAGAAAGCCAGTGTAAGCAATGCCGTCCTGCGCCATGCCTTTTATGGCGGGCTGGATGATTTCGCGCATCACCCGGTTATGCAGCGCAGGCGTCACCACCGGTGCCGGCGAATACGCACCCATGCCGCCGGTGTTGGGACCTTGGTCGCCGTCGAGCAGCCGCTTGTGGTCCTGGCAGGTGGCGAGCGGCAGAATGTGCTCGCCATCGGACATGACAATGAAGCTCGCTTCTTCGCCCTCCAGGTAGTCCTCGATCACTACGCGCACGCCGGCCTCGCCCAGTTTGTTCGCGACCAGCAGCATGTTCACCGCCGCATGTGCGTCTTCAAGATTCATAGCCACCACCACGCCTTTGCCTGCGGCCAAACCGTCCGCCTTGATCACGATGGGCGCGCCGTGCTTGTCAATATGCGCATGCGCTTCGCCAGCACGGGTAAACACAGCGTACTTGGCGGTAGGTATGCCATGCCGCTGCATGAAAGCCTTGGCGAAATCCTTGGAGCTTTCAAGCCGCGCGGCTTTTTGCGTGGGCCCGAAAATTCTTAGATTGCCGGCGCGGAATACATCCACGATACCCGCCGCCAGCGGCGCTTCAGGGCCGACCATGGTGAGATGAACCTGCTCCTTTTCGGCGAAAGCGACAAGATCGGGAATTGCTTCTATAGACACGTTTTGCAAATCAGGCTCAAGCGCGGTGCCGCCATTGCCAGGGGCGACGAAGACTTTCTGGATGCGCGGCGACTGCGCAAGCTTCCAGGCGAGCGCATGCTCCCTGCCTCCGCCGCCGATCACAAGAAGTTTCATTTTGCAGAATAATTTATGTAAATTCAGGAAAGTCGCGTGCAGCCTTTTCGGCACGTGAGAAGCAAGCGAGGCTAGGCGCGAAGAGGTTTTCGAGCGCCGCATACACAAGAAGTATGTAAGCGAAGAAAACCGATGAGCAACAACGCATCGCGACGCTTATCACGGGCCGTCAGTGCCTGAAATGGCGTACGCCGGTAAACACCATACTGATGCCAAGTTCCTCCGCCGCGGAAATCACTTCTTCGTCACGCATGCTGCCGCCGGGCTGAATGACGGACACGGCCCCTGCCTTCGCCACCACGTCCACGCCGTCGCGAAACGGGAAAAACGCGTCCGACGCTACTACTGAACCTTGCAAGCTCAAGCCCGCATTCTGGGCCTTGATCGAAGCAATGCGCGCGCTGTCCACCCGGCTCATCTGCCCTGCACCCACACCCAGCGTTTGCCCGTGGTCAGCAAACACGATGGCGTTGGATTTGACGAATTTAGCGACACGCCAGGCAAACAGCAAATCGCTGATTTGCTGCGGTGTGGGTTGTTTTTTCGTCATCACCTTGAGTTGCGAAGCGGCGATGTTCAGATTGTCGGGCGTTTGCACCAGCAGCCCGCCGCCGATGCGCTTATAGTCCTGCTCGTTTCCGCCTGTTTGAAGCACGGCCTGGAGAACGCGGATGTTGGCTTTTTGCGAGAGTATCTTCAAGGCATCCGGCGAGATGGCCGGAGCAATCAACACCTCCACGAACTGCTGGATCACCGCTTCCGCCGCTTGCGCATCGAGCTCGCGGTTGAAGGCGATGACACCGCCGAAGGCCGAAGTGGGATCGGTGGCGAACGCCCGCTTATACGCTTGCAGCGCGTCCTTGGCCGCGGCGACTCCGCAGGGATTGGCGTGCTTGATGATGACGCACGCGCATTGCTCGAAGGTTTTCACGCATTCCCACGCCGCGTCGGAATCGGCGATATTGTTGTAAGAGAGTTCCTTGCCTTGCAGCTGGGTACAGTTGCTCAAGCTTCCCGGAACCGGGGAAAGCTCGCGGTAAAACGCCGCGTTCTGGTGCGGATTTTCGCCGTAGCGCAAATCCTGGACTTTGCGGTAGTTGAGATTGAGACGCTGCGGGAAGGCGATGCGCTCGCCGTTAAGCGCAGTCGCGGTGAGGTAATTGCTGATCGCGCCATCATAGGCCGCGGTATGCGAAAAGGCTTTCTGTGCAAGACTGTAGCGGGTTTCAAGGCCGATCGCTCCATTCGCCGATTGCATTTCATTTATCAGCTCGCGGTAATCCTCGGGATCGGTCAACACCGCCACGTGCCGAAAATTCTTGGCTGCAGCGCGCAGCAGGGTCGGCCCGCCGATATCTATGTTTTCCACCGCTTCATCCAGGGTGCAGCCGGGCTTGGCGATGGTTTCGCGGAAGGGGTAGAGGTTCACCACTACCATGTCAATCACCGGAATGCCGGATTTGCTTAGCGCCTGAAGATGTTGTGGAATATCGCGTCGTGCGAGGATCCCGGCGTGGATTTTCGGATGCAGGGTTTTCACTCGGCCATCCAGCATTTCAGGAAAACCAGTGTAATCGCCCACTTCGGTGACCTTCACGCCGGACTGGGCAAGCAATTTGGCGGTACCGCCGGTTGAAAGTATGGTGACGCCGAACTGCTGCAAGCCTTTGGCAAATTCAACGATGCCAGTTTTGTCGGAAACACTGATGAGGGCTCGTTTGATGACGGTCATTTTGCAGTTTCAGGATTGAGGATTGACAGGTCAGGCTCGCAAAAGCGATGCATGACATCGCGCACGCGACGGACTTAATCAAAGGTTTCTTAACCCTTGATGCGGTGTTCCTGTATTTTTTTACGCAAGGTATTGCGGTTCAATCCCAGCATTTGCGCGGCGTGGGTCTGGTTTCCCTTGGCACGATGCAACACCGACTCCAAAAGAGGTTTCTCTATGAAGCGGATAACCATGTCGTAAATGGCACAAGGCTTCTCGCCATCCAGGTCCTTGAAATAGCTATCCATGGCTTTGCGCACACAGCGGGCAATATCGTTTTCGTCCATCATGCTGCAAATTCCTCTTGCTCCTGGTAGATGAGACGCTGACTGCGGCCCGCCAATGGGTCGAAAAAGCGGTTTACCGCGGCAAGCTGGTCGGCGCTGTTTTCTAATTGGTTCATAGCATGGCGGAACACGGCTGAGCCGGCCAATCCCTTGGTGTACCAGGAAATGTGCTTGCGTGCGATGCGCACGCCCGAGTATTCGCCATAAAACTGGTAGAGATCATCAAGATGCGCGTTCAGAACGCGGCGTATTTCCTCGACTTCGGGCGGCGGAAGATGCCCGCCGGTCTCCAGATAATGGCTGATTTCGCGGAAAATCCACGGCCTGCCTTGCGCAGCGCGACCGATCATCACCGCATCGGCCTTGGTGTAATCCAGCACTTCTCTGACTTTTTCCGGGGTGGCGATGTCGCCATTGGCGATGACCGGAATCTTCACTTGCGCTTTCACCGCGGCGATGGTTTCGTATTCGGCGTTGCCTGAAAAACCACAGGCGCGGGTTCGGCCGTGGACTGCCAGTGCCTGGATGCCGGCGTTTTCGGCAATCCGCGCAACGCGCAAGGCATTCCTGTTCTGCCGGTCCCAGCCGGTGCGGATTTTCAACGTCACCGGCACGTTCACCGCGGATACCGTTGCATCGAGGATTTTTCCGACCAGGGACTCGTCCTGAAGCAACGCCGAGCCGGCCATGACATTGCAGATCTTTTTCGCCGGGCAGCCCATGTTAATGTCAATAATCTGCGCCCCCTGGTCTACGTTGTATTTGGCTGCTTCCGCGAGCATTTTCGGGTCAGCTCCGGCAATCTGCACCGATATCGGCTCAACTTCGCCTTGGTGGTTGGCGCGGCGCAAGGTCTTTTGCGAACCCCATAGCAGGGAATTGCTGGAAACCATCTCGGTTACCGCCATTCCGGCGCCCATCTTCTTGCAAAGCTGCCGGAAGGGACGGTCGGTGACGCCCGCCATCGGAGCGACAATGAGATTATTCTTCAGTTGGTGGGAGCCGATTCGCATGACATTTATTTTTTGAGGCAGGGGTGTAATTGTAATCGCAATTGCCTGCCGTAGAAAAGCGGATTAGAAATTTCTTGCAGAACTCACTACAAAGTACAAGAAGCAAAGAGTATTACTGCAGGCAAACATCAAAACAAATGCTTCAATCAGCCTCGCGCGCCAAAAATCATGCGCTTCATCAGGAAACGTTTTGCCGCCGGTAAAGCATCCAGCGCCGCAAGGGCGAAACCGCGCGCCGCGCGCAATGGTGCGCTATCGTTGGTAAATAGACTTAACAGCGTATCGGTAAAGAAAATCCCGCCGTAACGGTCAAGCCGCCGCCGCGCGCGGTAAGCCTGCAGCATCGCCGATGTTCCAAGTTGTTGCGCTGCACTGTGCACGATAAGCTCGCTCAGTTCCCAGGCGTCGCGCAATCCCAGGTTGAATCCCTGGCCTGCCACCGGGTGCAGGGTCTGCGCAGCATTGCCCAGAATCACTATCCGTTGCATGGTGGGAGTAATTGCGTACTTGAGTTTGAGCGGGAAACTCGCGCGTTTCCCGGCTTCCGTAAATTCGCCAAGCCGGTCGCCAAAGTGCTGATGCAGGCGCTGCAAAAACAGCGTGTCGCTCAGTCCGCACAGCATCTCGGCAACTTGAGGAGCAGTGGTCCAGACCAGCGCCAGTTTTTCGCCGAAAGGCAGCAGAGCCAGCGGGCCTTGAGGAGTAAACCGCTCGTAAGCGATGTTGCAATGCGGAGCCTGCGCATTAATCTGCGTGACCACGGCGCATTGACGGTAATCTTTCTCCCGCTGCGTCACACCTTCGATGCCCTCAAGACCGCGTCCGCCGTCCGCCAGCACCAGAAGCTTGGCGTTGATTTGTTGCGTATTGCCGCTGTAATTGCATTCGGCACGCGCCGATTCCTCGCCAGCTTCTATGCGCAGAACCGTCGCGCCGTTGAAACAACCCGTCAAGACACGCTGCAAAGCCGACTGCAATTCGCTGTGAGAAACCACATAGCCCAGCGCGGGAACGCCGGCTTCCTTTGCGCTCAGCACACTGCGTCCAAAACCACCGCGCTGCGAGACATGGATGCTTAATATCGGCGTTGGGCTCGCGACCGAGGCCCACACACCCAGGCGCTCGAGTATCAAGCGGCTGCCGTAGGAGAGCGCCAGCGGCCGCGGATCATTCGCCAAGGAGTCTTTTGCTTCGAGCAGCACCACGCGGTAGCCGCTGCAGCGCAAGGCGAGCGCCAAAGCGGCGCCGGCGGGGCCGCCGCCGACGATCAGGATATCGGCAGACTCAGGCAGCATCAGTTTGCATCAGCTTTTCGATGTCTTCGATTTTCTTGGGTGCGGCGCTGGTCAGCACCTCCCGGCCCTTGGTGGTGACCAGCACATCGTCTTCAATGCGCACGCCGATGTTCCAGAATTTCCGCGCTATGTCTTTTGCCGGGCGCACGTAGCATCCCGGCTCAACCGTCAACACCATTCCCGGTTTGAGTCTGCGCCATTTCCCGTCGCGTTTGTAGTCCCCCGCGTCGTGCACGTCCAGTCCTAGCCAGTGACCGGTGCGGTGCATGTAAAAGCGCTTGTAATCTTCCGCCTCCAGCACTTTGTCCAAGCTGCCTTTGCACAGGCCCAAATCAATCATCCCCTGTGCCAGTACCTTAAGCGCCGCGCCGTGGGGCTGGTCCCAGCCATTGCCGGGTTTCACTGCAGCTATGGCTGCAGCCTGTGCTGCAAGCACCATCTGATAAATATCTTTTTGCGGGCCCCTGAACCGGCCGTTTACCGGAAAAGTGCGGGTGATGTCTGAAGCATAACCGTCGAGCTCGCAGCCGGCGTCTATCAGCAATAAATCGCCATCCTTGAGCGTCGCGCTGTTTTCCACATAATGCAACACGCAGGCATTGGCTCCGCCGGCGACGATAGGCGTATAGGCCGGCGCTTGCGCGCCATGGCGGCGAAACTCGTGTATCAACTCCGCTTCGATCTCAAATTCCTTTTTGCCCGGGCGGGTTGCGCGCATCGCCCGGCAGTGCGCGCCGGTGGAAATCTGCGCGGCGCGGCGCATCAGCGCAAGTTCGTGATTGCCCTTGATGATGCGCATTTCATCCAGAATCCGCCGCACGTCCTTGATTTCGGCAGGCGCGGTGACGCCGCTGCGCGTCTGGCTGCGCACACTGTTCAGCCAACCGACGATGCGCGCGTCCCATTTTTCGTCCGTCCCTATCGCATAGTGCAGCACCGGCTGGTCCGCGAGCAGTTTGGGCAAAAGTTCATCGAGCTTGGTAAGCGAATGGCTCTCGTCAAAGCCGAAGCGCTCGCGCGCCTCCTCGGGGTCGTAACGGTAGCCGTCCCAGACTTCACGCTTAGGATCCTTATCGCGGCAAAACAGGATGGATCTGGGCTTCTTGCCCCCCAACAGCACCAGCGCCGCTCCAGGCTCGGTAAAACCGCTCAAGTAATAAAAATAGCTGTCGAAGCGGTAGGGATAATGCGCATCGCGGTTGCGCACGCGCTCGACCGCGGTGGGGATGACTGCCACCCCATTTTCCATTTGCTCAATCAGCTTGGCGCGGCGCTTCGCGTAAATCGAGTAATCGTTCATTAGCGGGAAATGTGTTGGTGCTGACAGATTATAATCCGAACACCCGCTTACCGCGTGCGCTTGGCCTGCAGCAGAGCCTCGAGTTCGTGAAGGCGCTCCGGAGTGCCGATATCCAGCCACAGGCCGCGGTAACGCTCCCCGCTGACTTTGCCGGCCTCAATTTGGGCGTGCAACAGAGGCGCAAGCTTGGCTTTGGCGCCGCGTACGACATTAACAAAAAATGCGGGATGATAAAGCCCGATGCCGCTGTAAGTAAGCTTTTGTTGACCTGTCAGTATCACTTTGTCATGCGTAAGACCAAAATCGCCTTGAGGGTGATGCTCGGGGTTATCCACCAGCACCAGGTGAGCCAGATTTTCGATTCCAGCCAGGCTGCGCACCTTGGTCAGCAGCGATTTAAAATCAAGCTCGCAATAAATATCCGCGTTGACCACCAGGAACGGCTCGTCTCCCAGCAAAGGCAGCGCGTTGGCGATCCCCCCCGCGGTCTCCAGCGCTTGTATTTCAGGAGAATAAGCAATGCTCACCCCGAAGCGCGCGCCATCTCCCAGTGCAGATTCGATTAAGCTTCCCAGATGCGCGTGGTTAATGACGATTTCATTGAACCCAGCCGCCGCAAGATTTTCCAGAATCCACACGATGAGCGGCTTGCCGCCGGCGGGCAGCAAAGCTTTGGGCGCGACGTTGCTGAATGGGCGCATGCGCTCGCCGCGGCCGGCGGCAAGAATCATCGCTTTCACTTTCGCGATCTCAAAAGCTGTAACCCACCTGCACTGCCCGCACCTCCAACTCATCCAGCAGCTTCAGCAACGGCGAAAGATCGGAGTAGCGCTCGCAGGCTTTGCGTAAGTATTGCATCACCAGCGGCAAATCCTTGAGGTAAGCATCTTTGCCGTCTCGGTAATACAGGCGGGCGAAGATGCCCAGCACCTTCAGATGCCTTTGCACTCCCATCCACTCGAAATCGCGGTAGAACTGCGCAAAATCGGCTTGCGCCGGCAGGCCGGCTTTTTTGGCGCGCTCCCAGTAACGCACTACCCAGTCGAGAACGCGCTCGTCATCCCAACAGATATAAGCGTCCTTGAACAGCGAAACCACATCGTAGGTAATCGGGCCGTATACCGCGTCCTGAAAATCCAGGATGCCGGGATTGGGGTCGCTTAACATCAGATTGCGCGAGTGATAGTCGCGGTGCACATAGACACGCGGCTGCGCCAGATTGTTCCGCAATATCCGCTTGAACATGGAGTTCAACACATCCGTCTGGACCGGGCTCAAAGCGAGCCGCAAGTGCTTGGCCACGTACCAATCGGGAAAAAGGAGCATTTCGCGCTGCAGTAGAATTTCATCGTAATCCGGTAAAACGGACGCGCGGCTTGCCAATTGGATCCTGATCAACGACTCAATCGCATCCAGGTACAAACGGTTGGCGTTATCGTCCTTCAATACCTGCAAATAAGTGGTGGTGCCGAGGTCATCGAGCAATAAGAAACCTTGCTCTAAATTCCTGGCCAGTACCCGGGGCACGTGCACCCCCGCCGCATAAAACAATTCCGACACTTTGATGAACGGCCGACAGTCCTCATGCGACGGCGGAGCATCCATGGCAATCAGCGAATGATCTGCAAACTTCACCCGGAAATAGCGGCGGAAACTGGCGTCTTCAGACGCCGCTTCCAGCGTGAAGGAACTGCCGGGAAACTGCGAGCCAATCCAGTTCTTCAGCAAAGCAAGACGTTTCAATAGCGCCCCTGAATTGCCATAATGGTGAATTTGTGCGATTTTAACACTTAAAATAACGGCACACCCCGGTCCATCAATGCATCATGCGCAAATTCCGCCTCAAGCCCATCGCTTTTTCTCTGCTTTATCTTTTTTCCCATGCCTCGCTTGCAGGTGAAGATGCTCTCAAACTGAAATCGGTGTTGAGCTTAAGTCCGTCATCCGGACAGCAGGAAGCCCTGCCGATTTTCATAGAAGCCGAGAGCATCGAGGGGCAGGATGAAGAGAAAATTACGGCGGAAGGCTCGGCGGTTTTGCGCAAGCGCGGGCAAGCCATATTCGCCGACCGGTTGACCTATTTTCTGCCCGAAGACGAGATCGAGGCCGAAGGGAATGTGCGTCTCGAGCAGCGCGGCACCTCGGCGCAAGGCCCGAAGCTCAAACTGAATGTCGAGCGCGAAACGGGTTTCTTCGATACCCCGCAATTCCAATTACCGCAGATCCACGGGCGCGGCAACGGCGAAAAATTGTTTTTTGAAGGTCCACAACACTTCCGCTTGGAGCAAGCGAATTACACCACCTGCCCGGTGGGCAACGACGACTGGTACTTGCGCGCTCGCGATCTGAAAATCGATCAGGGGAGCAATATCGGCACGGCAAGGGATGCGAGCATCATGTTCAAGGGCGTGCCGATCCTTTACACCCCCTGGATCAATTTCCCCATAGCCAACATACGCAAATCGGGATTTCTCCCGCCCACCGTAGGCAATACCAGCAATAACGGTTTCGAATTCACGCTCCCTTATTACTGGAATATCGCGCCAAATTATGACGCGACTTTATCGCCGCGCGTGATGTCAAAGCGCGGGACGCAGTTCAATTCGGAATTCCGTTATCTCGA
Organism: Gammaproteobacteria bacterium; assembly: GCA_041495205.1. Taxonomy (GTDB): domain Bacteria; phylum Pseudomonadota; class Gammaproteobacteria; order Burkholderiales; family JAHFRG01; genus JAHFRG01. The sequence goes on along the minus strand of JBGQCF010000011.1, from coordinate 34,115 downwards.
GCCGACTTACTCCAGCCTGGCGCGTGTGGATTTGCTTCCCGACGACCAGCTCAAAGCCGACGACACCCGCTATGCGCTGCTGTTCCAGCATACGCAAAACTTCGGGTACGGCCTGAGCGGCTCGTTGAATTTCCAGAGGGTGTCCGACGACAGCTACTTCAGGGATCTCTCCACGCGCATCGCCTTCACCTCGCAGACCACCCTGCCGCGTGAAGCGGTCCTGAGCTATGGCCAGCCGTGGTGGAATGTGACGATGCATGCGCTAAGTTTTCAGACGTTGCAGGATCCGCTGGCGCCGATTACACCGCCCTACCGGCTCCTGCCGCAACTCATATTCAACGCCGGACGTCAGAATGTCGGCGGTCTTGACCTGTCGCTGACCAGCCAATATACCAATTTCAACCATCCTTCGCTGGTCGAGGGGCAGCGTTTCATAGCGTATCCCAGCATCAGCTATCCGTTGCAGACTTCTTACGCCTACTTCACGCCGAAGATCGGCGCCCACTTCACTCACTATTCGTTCAACCAGAACACCACCACTGCGCCGGACGCTGACCGGATATTGCCGATTTCCAGCGTTGAGACCGGGCTGATTTTCGATCGCGCCACTTCCATTTTCGGCCAAAACTTCACGCAAACCCTGGAACCCAAGTTGTACTATCTCAACATCCCGTTCCGCAACCAGAGCCAGATTCCCGTCTTCGACAGCGGACTTGCAGACGTCAACTACGCGCAAATTTTCTCCGAAAACGAATTCAGCGGCGGCGACCGCATCAACAATGCGAATGAGTTGACGGTGGGCATTACGTCGCGACTGCTCTCCGACAACGGCGATGAGCGGCTGCGTTTCAACCTCGCCCAGCGCCTGCTATTCAGCCAGCAGCGGGTTTCTCTGGACAGCACGGTGCCGAATTCGCTGACCGCCGGCGCCAGCACCACGCCCAGCGGCGACACCAATTCGGATATTCTTGCCTCTCTTAGCAGCAGGATAACCCCCAAGTTGCTGGCGGAAGCCAGCCTGCAGTATCACCCGTCCTCCAGCACCGGCCAAAAATTCAGCGTTGGCACGCGCTACCAGCCTGAGCCGGGGAAAGTGTTGAACCTGAGTTACCGTTTCATCCGCGATTCCATCGAGCAGACGGACATCAGCATGCAGTGGCCAATCAAGGGCGGATGGTATGGAGTGGGGCGCTTCAATTATTCGCTTCGCGACAGAACGACTTTGGAGGGACTGCTCGGATTTGAATATAATAGCTGCTGCTGGACGTTGCGCCTGGTAGCGCATCGCCTCACCACCGCCACGCAAACGGCGACCACCGGTGTGTTTCTCCAGCTTGAATTGAACGGTCTGTCGAGGCTCGGCTCAAATCCTCTCACGGTTTTAAGACAGGACATCCCCGGCTACACCAAGACCAACCAGTCATTCAACGCCAACGAACCATAGCGAGTCCGAATAACAATGTCCGAAGTACAGTGGTAACGAACATGCTCAACATTTTTCTGCGTCGCACGTGCTGGACCGCGCTTGTGAGCGCATGCTTGATTACCCCTGTCAACGCCGCGCAAGCCGATGCAGTAACCAGGAAGGTCGTGCCGCTGGACCGCATCATCGCGGTAGTAAACGATGACGTGATCACCCGGTACGAGCTTAACGACCACATCAAGACGGTGGTCAACCAGCTCAACAAACAGGGCACCCCGCTCCCGCCGCAGGATGTTCTGGAAAAACAGCTGCTGGAACGCTTGATCAACGACCGGATACAGTTGCAGTATGCCAAGGAAACCGGTGTTCGTGTAGACGATACACAGCTGGGAAAAACCCTGGAGCGGATTGCCGAGAGCAACAAAATTACCCTGCAGGCAATGCGCGAGACGCTGGAACATGAGGGAATCGATTTCAACCACTTCCGCGAGGAAATACGGGCCGAGATTATCATGGCCCGCCTCAAGGAACGCGAGGTGGACAACAAGATCGTGGTCACCGAAAGCGAAATAACCAATTATCTGAAATCCCAGGAAGCCCTGGCCGGCAAGGAGGACGAATACAATCTTGCGCATGTCCTGGTGCTGGTACCGGAACAGGCGAGCCCGGAACAAATCCAGGCCAAGCGCGCGCGCGCCGAACAGGCCCTGGCGCAGATCAAAAGCGGCGCCGATTTCGCGCAAATTGCCGTGGGCTATTCCGATGCGGCCGATGCCCTGCAAGGCGGCGTCCTGGGCTGGCGCCCGGCAGGCCGGCTGCCGACTATTTTTCTGGAGGCGTTGCGCCCGATGCACGCGGGAGAGGTAAGCGCCGTGCTGCGCAGCGCCAACGGCTTTCACATCATCAAACTGCTGGACAAGCGCGGCAAGGATTCGGCTACTGAAGTGCTACAGACCCATGCCCGGCATATCCTCATTAAAACCAGCGAAATGTCGGGCGAAAACGAGGCGCGCACCCGCCTGCTCAATCTCAAGGAGCGGCTCGAATATGGGGCTGACTTCAGTGAACTCGCACGGCTTCACTCTGAAGACGGCAGTGCTGCGCAGGGCGGCGACCTGGGTTGGCTTGCTCCGGGCGATACGCTGCCCGAGTTCGAACGCGCGATGAATGCGCTCAAGATCGGGCAAATCAGCGATCCGGTGCGATCGCCTTTCGGCTGGCACCTGATCCAGGTGTTGGAACGCCGCAATCAGGATATCAGCCGTGACCGGCAACGCCTGCTTGCGCGCCAGGCCTTGCGTGCGCGCAAGTCCGATGAAGCGCACGAAGAATGGCTGCGCCAGTTGCGCGACAGCGCATACGTGGAATACCGCTTGGAAGACAAGTAAGGAGTTGGGAGTGAAGAGCGAGGAATCATCCCCAAAACAGCTAAATCTTGTTCCTCACGCCTCACGCCTTACGCCTCACACCTCACGCTTTCCTGTCATTGCCGTGACCGCCGGGGAACCCGCAGGCATCGGGCCGGATCTGTGCGTGCTGTTGGCGCGGCACAAGCTCCCGGCGCGCATCGTAGTGATTGCCGACAAGACCCTGCTTGCCGAGCGCGCCGCGATGCTGAGGAAGAAAATCAGGCTGGTTGATTTCACGCCAGGCCGCATTAAAGCCCATGCTTCAGGCAGCTTGTTGGTGCTGCATGAGCCGCTTGCCAAACCCGCGGTTCCCGGAAAACCGGACCCCGCCAATAGCGGCTACGTGCTGCGCACGCTGCAACAAGCGGTGCGGGGCTGCCTGGAAAAGCGCTTCGATGCCATGGTGACGGCGCCGGTGCACAAAGGCGTAATCAACGATGCCGGCATCCCTTTCACCGGGCATACCGAATATCTGGCGCAACAGACCGCAACCCGGCAGGTAGTGATGCTGCTCACCGGAGGGGGCTTACGAGTCGCGCTTGCGACTACCCATCTCGCTTTGAAAGATGTGCCGGCTGCGCTCAGCCGAGACGGCCTGGAACGTTGCCTGCGCATTCTGCATCATGACTTGGTGTTGCGATTTGCCATTGCCGCGCCGCGCATATTGGTGGCGGGCTTGAATCCCCACGCCGGCGAATCCGGCTATCTGGGGAATGAGGAAACGCAAATCATCGGCCCGGTAGTCAAGAAGCTTTACCACGAGGGTTTTGATGTGCAGGGACCGCTTCCCGCGGACACATTGTTCACTCATGAGCGCCTTAAACGCTGCGATTGCGTGCTGGCGATGTACCACGATCAGGGCCTTCCGGTGCTGAAGTACGCTAGTTTTGGCTCCGGAGTAAATGTCACACTGGGTTTGCCCATCATCCGCACTTCGGTCGACCACGGCACGGCGCTCGATCTGGCGGGGACCGGCAGAATCGACAGCGGAAGCCTGTTGGCGGCGATAAAACTCGCATCGCAGCTCTCAAATAACGCCAAGCGCCAGGGGACGCGAAGCGCAAGCCAAACCCTGCGAGCCCATATTAAAAAATGAACCGGCACGCGCCGGAAGCCCTTATCCGATCCTTCAACAATGCAACACATTGCCAGAAAACGTTTCGGCCAGAATTTTCTGGTTGACCGGGAAATCATAGACGCCATCATTGCAGCGATTGCCCCACGGAGCGCGGATTGCATGGTGGAAATCGGGCCTGGCATGGGAGCGCTGACCCGCCCGCTGCTGGAACAGCTTAAACATCTTCATGTCGTGGAAATTGACCGTGACATCGCGGCGCGCTTGATTGGCGAATTTCCCGCTTCCCGACTCACGGTGCACGTCGCTGACGCCCTGCGTTTTGATTTTTCCACTCTAGGCGAAAACCTGCGTGTCGTCGGCAACCTGCCTTACAATATTTCTTCGCCGCTGTTATTTCATTTGACCCGCTTCGCCAGCCGCATCCGCGATCTGCATGTAATGCTGCAAAAAGAAGTGGTGGAACGCATGGTGGCCGCACCGTCCGGCGCCGCCTATGGCAGGCTGTCGGTGATGCTACAATACCGCTATGCCATGGAAAAACTGCTGGCCGTGCCAAGCCAGGCGTTCCGGCCGGCACCCCGTGTCGAATCCGCGGTGATCCGCATGCTTCCGCGTGTGTCGAGCGAATTGCAGGCAAGGGATGATTCGCTTTTTGCGCGGATCGTGAGCAGCGCCTTCGCCCAGCGCAGAAAGACTTTGCGTAACACCTTGGGCAGCTATCTCACGCGCGAAGACTTCGCTGCGCTGAGCATTGACCCCGGCCGGCGCGCGCAGAATCTGACTCCTGGTGATTTTGCGCGCATCGCCAACTATCTCGGCGAAAAAGTTGGGGGGTAAAGCGCTTTGCAGCCGCACGTTTTAACGACCGCATGAAGTGGTTCTTATCCAAAACCAGCCTGTTCGGATTCGGCTTGGCATTGCTGCTGATCACCGCCAATATCGCCGTCTCTGTTGTCGCCTATCAGAACACCACCAAGCTGGTCGCCGCCCACGACGAGGCAACGGAGCTGCTCAAGACCCAGAAACTCACTGACGAAGTGCTGCAGCTTTTCACCGATGCCGAAACCGGCGAGCGCGGCTATCTCATCACTGGCGAGGAACGCTATCTCGAACCTTACAACGTGGCTATCGTCAGCATAGCCAATAAGCTCAAGCAACTGGGCCCGGGCCATCCGGCTATTTCCGCTCAACAGCTGGATTCGCTCAATACCCTGGTTAACGCCAAGATCGGCGAACTCAATGAAACCATCACCCTGCGCAGAAAGGCCGGGTTTGAAGCCGCATTGAAAGTGGTGCTCACGGATAAGGACAAAGCCTCCATGGACACTATCCGCCGCGCCATTGCCGAGATAGGACAGCAGGAAAAAGATCTGCTGGAGAATCGCAATGAAGCCGCTCGCGCGGGCTTGCGCAATACTTTCATCGCGTTTGCGGTTGCAGCGCTGCTTAATCTGCTATTGCTGATGTCGATTTTCTATACAGCCTACCATGATCTGAGCGCAGGCGCGCAAGACCGGAAAGCCTTGAAGGAACTCGGCGACAGACTGGAAAACGGCACGCGACTGCTTCAGCAGCGCGAGCACGAAAAAGTGATATTGGGCCAGATGAGCGGGGTGCTGCAGTCCTGCATGAACGTCAAGGAGGCTTATAATGCCATCGCCCAGTTCGGCAAGCGCCTGTTTCCCGGCGAGGCCGGTGTATTCTTCGTGATGCACGATTCGCGCGAATATCTGGAAGCCACGGCAACCTGGGGCGAGCCCGAGATCGGCGGGCCGCTGTTCGCTCCGGAAGAATGCTGGGCACTGCGACGCGGCCGGCTGCACTTGGTGGACGATCCGCGCATCGGCCTGCAGTGCGATCACGTGAAAGCAGCCGGCGCTCCACTGTTGCCTTATCTGTGCGTGCCCATGGTGGTGCACTCGGAAACAGTGGGTCTCTTGCATTTGCAACTGGACACCGATTCAATTCGCAGCGAAGCGGCGCAGCGCCTGGATGTGATACAACAATTGGCAGCGACTTTTGCCGACCAGGTGGCACTAGCCGTGACTAACCTGCGGCTGCGCGAAACCTTGCGCCGGCAGTCTATACACGACCCGCTGACCGGCCTGCATAACCGGCGCTATTTGCAGGAAGTAATGCAGCGCGAGCTCGCTCGTACCGAACGCAAAAAAACCATGCTTGCGGTTATCATCCTCGATGTGGACCACTTCAAGCGTTTCAACGACACGTACGGGCACGAAGCAGGAGACGCGGTGCTGCGCAGCCTGGCGCAATTAATTGAACGCCAGATTCGCGGCAGCGATATTGCCTGCCGTTATGGCGGGGAGGAATTTATTCTGGTTTTGCCTGAAGCCTCTTTAAGCATCGCGCGCCAGCGCGGGGAATTGCTGCGCGAAGCTGCACGCGGCATGCACGTAGCCTTAAGCGGGCAAACCCTGGGCGTGGTCAGCATTTCGCTGGGACTCGCGCTATTTCCCCTGCACGGGCGCACTCCCGAGGAATTGATTCAGGCGGCGGACGCCGCACTCTATCGCGCCAAGCAGGCGGGTCGCAATTGCCTCATGATTGCTGAAGAGCCCTCCAAAACCATTTGAGTGAAAACCTGCGGCGCAAGAACTACGCGCCAGATTTTTTCTGGATGAACTCGATCTTGTAGCCATCCGGGTCTTCAACAAAGGCGATTACCGTGGTGCCGTGCTTCATCGGCCCAGCTTCGCGTGTCACCTTGCCGCCACGCTTCTTCACTTCTTCGCACGCCTTGTATGCATCCGGAACTTCGATCGCCACATGGCCATAGCCGTTGCCCAGATCGTAGGAAGCAGTCTCCCAATTATGCGTAAGTTCAAGCACAGCGTGAGAAGCTTCGTCGCCATAACCGACAAAAGCCAGGGTAAATTTGCCCTCGGGATAATCCTGTCTGCGCAGCACCTTCATACCCAGCACTTGGGTGTAAAACACGATTGAGCGTTCGAGATTACCGACGCGCAACATGGTGTGCATAATCCGCATGGTTTCTCCTTCAAGAGTTCTATATCTCGATCATCTCAAAATCTTCCTTGCGCGCCCCGCATTCGGGGCAGGTCCAATTCGGCGGTAGGTCTTCCCATTTAGTTCCCGGCGCGATACCTTCTTCCGGCAAGCCTGCGACTTCGTCGTAGATGAAACCGCAAATCAGGCACATATAAGTTTTCATGGAGCTCAGGGTTTAAGTTAAAATGCCATTTTATAACGAAACTCCCCATGTCTCAGTCCCCTCCGATTGTTCTTTGCTTCGCCGCCACCGACCCTTCCGGCGGCGCCGGCCTGCAAGCCGATATCATGACGCTCTCCAGCATGGGTTGCCATCCGCTTTCGGTAGTAACTGCGGTCACCATCCAGGACAGCGCGGGCGTGGAAGATTTGCTCGCACTCGATCCGGAATGGGTGGCCGATCAGGCACGTTGTGTGCTCGAGGACATGGCGGTGTCCGCTTTCAAAATCGGCCTGCTTGGCAGTGTGGAGATCATCGCTGCGATTGCCGAAGTGGTATCGGACTACCCGGACATACCTTTGGTGCTCGATCCGGTGCTGGCCTCCGGACGCGGCGACGAGTTGGTCACCGATGAAATGATTGCGGCAATGCGTGAGCTCTTGATTCCGCAAACGACTTTAATCACGCCCAACAGCGTGGAAGCAAGACGTTTGGCGCTGGATGAAAGCAACGATAACGATGATCCGGGTTTGAGCGAGTGCGCGCAACGGCTCCTGGATATGGGCTGCGAATACGTGCTTATTACCGGCACGCATGAAAACACCCCACAGGTCATCAACACCTTGTATACACAGGATGGCATCTTGCGCAATGACTCATGGGAACGCTTGCCGGGCAGTTATCACGGCTCGGGCTGCACGCTGGCTGCCGCAGTCACTGCAACCATCGCCAACGGCTTGAGCATCTCCGAAGCCGTAAGAGACGCCCAGGAATACACCTGGCACGCGCTGAAATCGGCTTTCCGCCCGGGGATGGGGCAGTACATTCCCGACCGCCTGTTCTGGGCACGCGAAGAAGAAGATGAACGGCAGGATTAGTGGTCTTTACGCTATCACTCCCGACCTGGCCGATACCCAAAAGTTAATTCAGCAAGTGCGGCTGGCGCTCGAAGGCGGCACACGCTGGCTGCAGTACCGCAACAAGAGTGCCGATAAATCACTCGGGTTGCAACAAGCAACAGCGCTGATGCGCCTGTGCCGCGAGTTCGCTGTGCCACTGATTATTAACGACAGCGTGGATGTGGCGCTTGAAATCGACGCAGACGGCGTCCATCTTGGAGCCCAGGACTGCCTGATCTCACACGCAAAAAACAAGCTCGGTGCAGAAAAAATCATCGGTGTCTCGTGCTACGACAATCTGCAATGTGCGCTCGAAGCCGAAACGGGGGGAGCAGATTATGTGGCTCTTGGCAGTTTCTTTGCCTCCACTGTCAAACCCCATGCAGTCAGAGCACCGTTGAAATTGTTGCACGAAGCGAAAGAGCAGCTGCGCGTGCCCATAGTGGCGGTCGGAGGAATCGATCTGCATAACGCCGGCTTGCTGGTCGCCGCGGGGGCGGACGCGGTCGCGGTTATTTCCGCGCTGTTCAACGCCGAAGACATCAGAGCAACGGCGAAAAACTTTGCCGCCTTGTTTGCGGATTGTCATCATGGCATCGCGTAACCAGGAATTATTCGAGCAATCGCAAAAACTCATCCCAGGCGGGGTAAATTCGCCGGTACGCGCATTCAAATCCGTCGGAGGCACACCGCTTTTTATCACTCGAGGCCAAGGCGCCACGGTTTGGGATGCAGATGGCAAAGCTTATACAGATTATGTCGGCTCATGGGGGCCGCTGATTCTCGGCCACGCACACCCTGATGTCGTCGCCGCTGTGCAGCGGGCGGCAGCCAGTGGCCTGAGTTTTGGCGCGCCTACGGAAAGTGAACTGGAAATGGCACGGCTTCTGTGCAAGCTGCTGCCGTCACTGCAACAAGTACGGCTGGTGAGTTCCGGCACCGAGGCGACGATGAGCGCGATTCGCCTTGCGCGCGGCTTTACCGGCAGGAGCCGCATCCTCAAGTTTGCAGGTTGCTATCACGGCCATGCTGACTCATTGCTGGTTAAGGCCGGCTCGGGGGCGCTCACTTTCGGCCAGCCCGATTCCGCCGGTGTTCCTGCGGAAACCGCTGAGCTGACCCTGGTGCTTGACTTTAATGACAGCGAAGCCCTGGCGCAGACTTTCAATAAAATGGGCAACGAAATCGCCGCGGTAATCGTAGAGCCGGTTGCCGGCAACATGAACCTGATCAAACCCAAAACGGGATTCCTGCAGTTGCTGAGAAACCTGTGCACGAAGCACGGTGCGGTGCTGATTTTCGATGAAGTGATGACCGGTTTCCGCGTCGCCCTCCACGGAGCGCAAGGGCTTTACGGCATCACCCCCGATCTCACTACGCTGGGCAAGGTGATGGGCGGCGGAATGCCGCTTGGCGCATTCGGCGGCAGGCGCGACATCATGCAGTGCGTTGCCCCCACAGGCCCGGTCTATCAGGCGGGCACACTCTCAGGCAATCCTGTGGCGGTCGCGGCGGGCTTAGAAACGCTGCGCCTGGTTCAGGCACCGGATTTTTATGAAAGGCTCGCCGCAGCTACCCAGAAACTGACTGAAGGCTTGAGCACGGCCGCCCGGAAACATGGGGTCGCATTTTCGGCACAAGCCGTGGGCGGAATGTTCGGCATTTATTTCCGCCAAACGCCGCCGCAAGGTTACGCTGAAGTCATGCAATGCGACCAAACTTTATTCAACCGCTTTTTCCATGCGATGCTGCAGAAAGGCGTTTATTTCGCGCCTTCTGCATTTGAAGCGGGCTTTGTATCTGCAGCTCACGGCGAAAAGGAAATTGCTGCAACGCTTATAGCTGCTGAACAAGTGTTTTCAGGTTTATGACAGTGCTCATCAAACAGTTGTCGGTAATCAGCCGCGAGGCATTACGCCGGCACTTCCTCGCTCTTCCGCCCGAAGATGTGCGTCTGCGTTTTGGCAGCGGCATGAGCGCGGCGGGCATCAACGCCTATGTCCACAAGATTGATTTCGACCGCGACGCGGTGTTGGGTGTGTTTGATGAAAATCTGCAGCTCACCGGCGTCGCGCATTTGGCGCTTGATCCGGAGCACGATGCCGCCGAGCTGGGCATCAGTGTGCTGCCCGGACATCGGGGCCAAGGCATAGGCACGGCGCTGTTTGAGCGCGCCGAAGCGCACGCCAGGAACCACTACATCAAAATCCTGTTCATGCACTGCTTGACCGAGAACCAGCCCATGATGCACATCGCGAGCAAATCGGGAATGCGGGTGGTGGCGGCAGGCGTCGGCGAAGCCGACGCGCATCTGCAATTAACACCACCCGACGCGGCGAACGTCGCGGGCGAGTTGATGCAGGAGAGAGTTGCGCTGTGGGATATCGCGATGAAAGCGCAGTGTCTATCCGCCAAGAAAATCACCGAGGCGATGGCGGGAAAAACGCGTTGAGCTAGAGCGTACCGTAGAAATGTAAGCCGGTGAGAAACATGTTGACGCCGAAAAAAGCGAATAAAGTCACAAACAAGCCCAGCCTACCAGGCCAAGAATGGCCCGCGCAGGCCCTTGACCAGACGGACGTGCAACCACGCCGCGTAATTCAGCCATACGATCAGCGCCCAGGTTTCTTTTGGATCCCACGACCAGTGGCCGCCCCAGCCTTCCGCCGCCCACATCGCGCACAACATGGTGGCCATATGGCAAGCAGGCTGATGGCAAAACGCATCGAGCTTAGGAGCTCATACCACGCTTTACCGAGAGAGGAAACCGGTTTGATCACAGGATTATGCCGACCGGGTGGTCCGGGTCACCTCTTTTAGCTCCGCTCGGCAGTGAAAAATTTTAATGCAGACCGGAAATGTACTCCGCCACCGCGCGTATTTCCTGGTCGCTTAATTTCACCGCGATAGCGCGCATCATCTTGCTGTTGTCGTCGGCGCGCTCCCCGCTGCGGAAGGCTTTCAACTGGGCCAGGATGTATTCCGCGTGCTGTCCTGCAAGACGCGGAAACTGGGAAGGAATACCGGCGCCGTCAGGCGTATGGCAACTGGCACATGCCGGAACCGCGGTCGCGGCATTGCCGCCACGGTAGATTTTCTGTCCGAGCGCTACCAACTCTCCATCTTTGGCGCTGCCGAGTTTTGGTTTCTTATCGCCAAAGTAGGCTCCGAGATTTTTCATGTCATCTGGAGTAAGATTAGCAACAATTGCGCCCATGACAGCGTTTTTGCGCCCTCCTGATTTAAAACTCAGCAACTGGTTGGTAAGATAGTCTGAATACTGCCCGGCGAGATTAGGGTTTGCCGGTAGCGGGCTGTTGCCGTCCGTACCGTGACATGCCGCGCAGATCTGCGTTACGATTTGTTGCGCCTTTGCCGGATCACCTTGTACTGGGTTTGCAGCGACTGCCGGATGCAGCATCCCCGCTGTTGTGAGCAGCACCACGATTCGCCTCATTTTAGAATCGGCTCCTTCAGAATCGCTTTGCGTATAAATGTGTCATTTTATATCAGCTATCCTCAATCATGCCACTTATCAAACTCATCGCGCCGACTTAATTCATGTCTCTGTTTCAACATATCGTCTTCTTTGCTTCAGTCGCCGATTTGCGCGACCTGCCACCACCGCTAGGTGCAGAAATCGCATTCGCTGGCCGCTCCAACTCCGGAAAATCCAGCGCCATAAATGCGCTCGCCAAGCGCAAACGACTTGCTTTCGTCGCCAAATCGCCTGGGCGCACTCAGCAAATCAACTTCTTTAGCTTGGGGGATGCACGTTACCTTGTGGACCTCCCAGGTTACGGCTACGCCAGAGTGCCCGTAACGGTGCGGCAGCTCTGGAAATCACTCATAAGCGAGTACTTGCAGACTAGAAAAACCCTGTGCGGCTTGGTACTGATCATGGATGCGCGCAACCCTCTCACGGTGCTGGATATACAAATGCTGGACTGGTTCCTGCCTACCGGAAAGCCGGTGCATGTCCTGCTCAGCAAGGCCGATAAATTAAACAGACAACAGGCAAATAATGCACTAAAAAACGTTGCTGAAGTCCTGGCCAAGTTTTATCCCAAATGCACGGTGCAGCTCTTTTCGAGCGTCTCCAAGACCGGGCTTGATGAAGCTGAAGCCGCAATCGCAGCATGGTTTGGCCGAGGCCTGTCTGCGGCTCCAAGAATAAAAAACCCCCGGTTAAAGGGGAGCAAACCGGGGGCAAAACGCCTTAAATAGGATTAAGGCACCCGCTCAGGGAGGAAAAGCGGGAGACGATAAAGCATCGTCTACCAGTTATGATTATTTGGCGAAGGCATAAGTTCCCCTACCCATAAAAAATTATCGTCTTTATTATCAATAGACTATAGCCTGAAAAGCTTGATTTTTATGACAACTAAATGGGCGCTGCATGGATTACGGCCGCTGTGCGCGCTTTCCGTCAAACGGAATATTGTGTCAGTATAATTATTTACTTATATTTAATACACCAATGCAGACGCTGGGACAGTATTCAAACAAAAGAATGCGGCGGCTGCGCCGTGATGATTTTTCGCGCCGGCTGGTGCGTGAAAACCGGCTATCGGCCGACGACTTGATCTATCCGGTATTCGTACTCGAAGGCAAAAACCGCCTGGAGCGAATAGCGTCTATGCCGGGAATCGTGCGGCAGACTTTAGATAAATTACTGCATCAGGCGGAACAATGCGTAAAGCTGGGTATCCCCGCAGTCGCCCTGTTCCCGGTGATCGCGCAGAAACTGAAGACTCCGGATGCAAAAGAAGCGTTCAACGCCGAAGGCCTTATACCCAGAGTGGCAAACGCGCTGAAAAAACGTTTTCCGCAACTGGGCATTATCACCGACATCGCGCTTGATCCCTACACCAGTCACGGCCAGGATGGGCTGATTGACGCCTCGGGTTATGTGATAAACGACAAAACTGTGGAGGCGCTCGTCAAACAGGCGCTCACCCATGCGCAGGCGGGCTCGGACATCGTTGCGCCCTCGGACATGATGGACGGTCGCATTGGCGCAATTCGCAAGGCACTTGAGACAAAAGGTTTTATTCATACGCGTATTCTTGCTTACTCAGCCAAATACGCGTCAAATTTTTACGGCCCGTTCCGCGAGGCGGTAGGCTCGGCCGCCAACCTCGGCGCCGGCAACAAATGCACTTATCAAATGGACCCCGCCAACAGCGACGAGGCGCTGTGGGAAGTCGCTCTAGATTTGCAGGAAGGCGCAGACATAGTGATGGTCAAGCCGGGGATGCCGTACCTGGATGTCTTGCGCCGCGTGAAAGAGCAATTCAAAGCGCCGACTTTCGTCTATCAGGTGAGCGGTGAATACGCGATGCTCAAAGCTGCGGCCAAAAATGGCTGGCTGAACGAAAAGGAATGTGTGCTGGAAACACTGCTCGCCTTCAAGCGCGCCGGCGCCGATGCCATTTTGACTTATTTTGCGCTGGATGCCGCCGCCTGGCTTGCCGAAGAGCGCCGCTAAACACGCCGCTCAAACCCGCTGCAACAGGTTTTCCACGATCTCGGTCCTGGCTCGTGCGATGGGCTTCCCGTCAACTGAAGTCTTAAGCGCATGGCGCTGGTCATTAGTGGAGAAAACCGCGATCTTAACCTCAGCATCATCGCTGTTTATGGTAAAGACCGGGATCACACGCCATGCATCGCCGACATATAGTCGTTTTTCCGCTCTTCGGTAAGGAATCTCACGGTTCAACAAAAACAGCTCTACATCCTTGATGCTGTCCACAAAGAGCTGCAGGCTGACGTCGGAATGCCTGCCCGCGGTGCCTGAGAGAACCGAACCGGTAAGATGCGGATTAAAACTTTTCAGCAGCTGCATCATCATCAGCGCTTGCTCGCGCAAATGCTTGAGAACTGCGTGTTGTTCTTCACCTTGATACAGGGCCTGATACATCCGCAGTGCCTGCTCCACTTCCTCGTTGGTAGGCAGCTCGCGCAGATCGGAAGCTCCGGATCGACGCGCCGCCTTGCGTTTTGCCAAGGCAAAGTCAGCAATGCCGTCCTCGGCCATCAGGCGCGCCGCTTGGTGAGCGATGCGCTCGCGCAGGTGTTGCCGCTTTGGCCCTGGATCTTTCGGCATTATGCCCCCGTCTAGAACAACTGGTTCTTGATTTCTTCCGCTGGCCGGCCCGAATTAAGAGGAGATCCGGCGAAACCGTATTCCTGTTCCGGCGGCAGATTCTCCTGATAAAAATATTCTATAATCCCATTCTTGTTTTCCGGGTCACGCAACCCCGTGTCGGGGTTTATTTTTGCGGTAATCACGCCTTCCGGTGCAGCATAGCTCGCTTCCGGCACGCCTTTCAGCACCTTGCCCAGATAGGCTATCCAGATCGGTAGCGCGGCCACCGAGCCGATTTCATGCTCCCCGAGACTATGGGGCTGATCAAAGCCAATCCAATCCACCGCTACTAATGTGGGTTGAAAACCGGCAAACCAAGCATCCACGGTGTCATTGGTAGTGCCGGTTTTGCCGGCCAAATCCTGGCGTTTAAGTTCCAATGCCCGGATCCCCGTACCTTGGCTGATCACGTCCTGCATCAGGGTAGTCATGATGAAAGCGTTGCGCGCATCGATCACCCGTTGCGCTCCTTCGCCCGCGCGTTCCGGTTTCGCCTGTGCCAGCAAATTGCCGCGCTCGTCCTGAATGCGCTCGATAAAATAGGGCGAGATTCGATATCCACCGTTGGCGAACACCGCATAACCCGCAGCCATCTGCCAAGGAGTAGCAGTGCCCGCGCCGAGCGCCATCGTCAAATATGGAGGATGCCGCGACGGATCAAACCCGAAACGGGTGATGTAGTCCTGAGCATACTGCGGGGTAATGGCTTGCAAAATACGCACCGAAACCAGGTTTTTGGATTTGGCTAAAGCGATGCGCAGCCGGATTGGCCCGGAGTAGCCGCCTTCGTAGTTTCTCGGTTCCCATTCCTGGTTGCCCGTTTGAGCGGGGTCTACCACCAGCGGAGCGTCATTGATCACGGTAGCCGGAGTAAAGCCTTTTTCCAGCGCGGCGGAGTAAATAAACGGCTTGAAACTCGAGCCGGGCTGGCGAAAAGCCTGAGTGACATGATTAAATTTATTGCGGTTAAAGTCAAATCCGCCAACCAGCGCACGGATTGCCCCATCGTTCGGATTCAATGACACCAGTGCCGCTTCCACAGCCGGCAGCTGCGCGATCTGCCACTGGTTTCTTTCGTCTTTTTGCACGCGTATCAGCGTTCCCCTGCGGATGCGCTGGTTCGGCTTGATTTTTTCGCCGATATTTTTTTGCACAAACTTGAGCCTCTCGCCGCTGATTTCCACTATTTCCCCGCCCTTGCGGTAAGCCTTCACCGTTTTCTGACTCGCTTCCAAAACCACGGCAGGAATAAGATCGTCGCTTTCGCTCACCTCTGAAAGCGCGTCTTCAATGATTTCTTCCGCCTCAGCCGCATTCTGTGGCAATTCAATATACCCTTCCGGGCCGCGATAGCCGTGGCGCCGGTCATATTCGATTACGCCTTTGCGCAGGGCAGCGTAAGCGGCATCCTGATGGGACTTAAGCAACGTGGTATAAACGCTGAAGCCTTTTGAATAGGCATCATCCTGATAGCGCTCGTACATGGCTTGGCGGACCATTTCTGCAACAAACTCGCCTTTCGCGGCGAAGTCCTGCTGCTCTTGCTTCACCACTATCAGCTGCTTATCGGCAATTCCGTATTCCCCCTCACTAATCACCTTGAGCTCCTGCATGCGCCGCAGCACGTATTGCTGGCGCTGCTTGGCGCGTTTCGGATTGACTATCGGGTTATCACGCGAGGGTGCTTTCGGCAAACCGGCAAGCAAGGCCATTTCCCCAAGGCTCAATTTGTCCAAGGGCTTGCCAAAATAGATTTGTGCGGCGGCGGCGAAGCCGTAGGCGCGCTGTCCAAGATAGATCTGGTTGATGTACAGCTCGAGAATCTGGTCTTTGCTTAAATTGTGTTCAATTTTAAACGCAAGCAATGCCTCACTGAATTTGCGTGCCAGGGTTTTTTCCTTGGACAGGAAAAAATTACGCGCCACCTGCATGGTGATGGTGCTCGCCCCCTGACGGGCGGCTCCCGAAGAAAAATTGGAATAGGCGGCGCGCAACACGCCTGGGTAATCCACTCCACCGTGCTGATAAAAGCGCTCGTCTTCGGCAGCCAGTATCGCCTGCAGCATTAGCTTCGGCACGCTATCGATTTTCACCAAATTGCGCCGCTCTTCGCCAAATTCACCGATCAGATAGCCATCGGCGGTGTATACCCGCAGCGGGATCTTTGGCTGGTAATCCGTCAGCATTTCTAACGAAGGCAGGCTGGGATAGGTGATAATCGCTGCAAAGGCGATGAGCAACGCCCCGAGCAGCCCCAAGCCAAGTACCGCCAACAACAGGTAGCCCAGCCAGCGTGCAAACATAATAAGGTTTTCTTCTAAAAAGGTAAGTTTTTTGAAATTTTGGGAATTATAGGCGTAGTAGGCCGCAAAAGAAATTTGCAAAAAAATGCTTTACATGCTTTAGGCTTGTTGCTAGCATTTAATGTAAATTATATGTATTGTCTCTAACCAGTGTATGGCCAAAGGGAAATTTGATTTCTTTGAAGCGCGGATGCCGCCCTTGCTCGGGGTGGATATCAGTTCGTCCGCAGTAAAGATGGTTGAGATCTCCGAAGCAGGCAAAAGCGGCTATCGTGTCGAGCGCTACACCATCGAGCCGTTGCCCAAGGATTCAGTGGTGGATGGCAACATCTCCAATCTGGAAGCGGTAAGCGAAAGCATCAAGCGCGGCTGGAGAAACATGGGCACGCGCATAAAAAACGTGGCCTTGGCATTGCCGGCGGCGGCGGTTATTACCAAAAAAATCGTTCTTCCCGGCGGACAGCGTGAAGAAGATCTCGAACAGCAAGTGGCTGCCGAAGCCAACCAGTACATTCCTTTTGCCATTGATGAAGTTAACCTCGATTTTCAGGTATTAGGGCCGGCACCTAACAGTCCCGAGGAAGTCGAGGTCCTCATTGCGGCGTCACGCAAGGAAAAAGTTGAAGACCGCGTAGCCGCCGCAGAGGCTGCCGGTCTCAAGGCAATTGTCATGGATGTGGATTCGTTCGCCACGCAGACCGCTTTTGAATTAATAGAACCGCAGTTGCCAAACAGCGGCCGAGATCAAGTGGTGGCGATTGTCGACATAGGCACTGCGATGATGAATATCAACGTGCTGCATAACAATCAGTCGGTGTATACCCGTGAGCAGCCATTCGGCGGCAATCAATTGACACAGGAAATCCAGCGCCGCTTCAACCTTTCCGCTGAAGAGGCGGAAAATGCCAAACGCGATGGATCGCTGCCCGATAATTATCAAACCGACGTGTTGCAGCCTTTCATGGATACGCTGGCGCTGGAAGTCGCTCGCGCCCTGCAATTCTTCTTCACCTCCACCCAGTTCGGGCAGGCCCATCACATTCTTCTTGCCGGGGGCTGTGCGATGATCCCGGGGCTAGACGACGTGGTGGCGAGCCGTACCCAAGTCAACACCATGATTGCCAACCCTTTTGCCAATATGGCGCTTTCCAGCAAGGTGAGACCGCGGGAGTTGAGCACGGATGCGCCCGCCTTAATGATCGCCTGCGGTCTTGCCATGCGCAGGTTTGACCTATGATCCGCATCAACCTGCTGCCACACCGCGAACATAGGCGCGTCGCCAGGCAGCGCCACTTTTACGTTCTAGCCGGCTTGGTTGGCGGTTTTGGGCTGGTTATCCTGTTTTTCGTGCATGGTATCATCAGCGCCCGTATCTCCTACCAGGGGGAGCGCAACCAATACCTGGAAAAGGAAATCGTAATTTTGGATAAACAGATTGATGAAATCAAAAAGCTCAAAGAACAAATCCAGGTGCTGCTTTCGCGTAAGAAAGTTGTCGAAGCACTGCAAATCAACCGCTCGGAAACCGTCCATTTGCTCGATCAGCTGGTGCGGCAACTGCCCGACGGAGTGTATTTGAAAGGCGTCAAGGAAACCGGGAGCAAGGTCGACCTCACCGGTTTTGCCCAAACCAATGCCCGGGTTTCCACTTTGTTGCGCAACCTCGAGTCATCGCCGTGGATCGAGTCTCCGAATCTGGTGGAAATCAAAGCAGTAACCCAAGGCAATATCAGGCTTAGCGAATTCAACCTGAACTTCCAGATCGCGCGTGCAAAACAGGAAGCCAAAGCCACGCCCAAACCAGGACCCAAACCGGGAGGATAAGCCAGCATGACCTTGAACGACTTAAGATCGCTTGATCCTAATAACATAGGCAACTGGCCTTTTTTACCTAAGTTCGGGTTATTGCTTATCGGGCTGGTAGGTATCGTCTTCGCCGGCTATTGGTTCGACTGGCAAGGTCAGCTCGATGAACTCGAGAAGAGCCAGCAAAAAGAAGAGCAACTGCGCCAGGTTTTCCTAGAGAAAAAGAAGCAGGCAGTCAATGTTGACGTCTACAGAAAACAGCTCGATGAAATCGTGCAGTCGTTTGGCACTTTGCTCAAGCAGTTGCCCAACAAATCGGAAATGGACGCGCTGTTGACCGATATTAATCAAGCCGGTCTTGGCCGTGGTCTCCAGTTTGAATTGTTCAGGCCTGCCGCCCACGAAACGGTGTCAGAGTTTTACGCCGAATTGCCGATCAACATACGCATTACCGGCAATTATCACGAGCTCGGCGCGTTTGCCAGCGATATTGCCAAACTGCCGCGCATCGTGACTTTGAACGACATCAATATCAATCCAAGCAAAGACAACACATTGGCGATGGACGCGGTTGCGAAAACCTACCGCTATCTCGACGAAGAAGAGATCGCCAAACAGAAACAGTCGGCCAAGCCTAAGAAAAAATGAAGCTCATTGTTTTTATCTTATCGACCGGTTTCCTGCTGGCAGCGTGCAGTGAGGAGTTCCAGGATATTAAGGATTTCATCAAAGAATCAGAGAAGGGATTGAAAGGCCGGGTCGAACCCTTGCCCGAAGTCAAGCCGTACGAGCCTTTCGCCTACAATGCATTCGATCTTCCTGACCCTTTTAAGCCGCGAAAAATCGAGGGACCTAAAGCCGCCGGGGCCAGCAAATTGCAGCCGGATTTAAACCGCCGCAAGGAAGCGCTTGAAGCCTATCCCCTGGAAAACGTGAGAATGGTCGGAACCTTGCAGCAAGCTAAAAACATCTGGGCACTGATCAAAACACCCGACAATAACCTTTACCGGGTCAAAACCGGCAACTATATGGGTCAAAATTTCGGACTTATCACAGACGTGACTGAAGCCTCCATGAAACTCAGGGAACTGATTCAGGACAGCACTGGCGACTGGACTGAGCGAGAGAGCAGCTTGCAGTTGCTGGACGAACAGGAGCGGAAAAAATGATGAAGTCAATTGTTCTACCCAACCGATGGTTAGGCCTTGCTTTGGGCGCCATGCTGTATTGTGCGGGCTATGCCGCTGATCCTGCGCCCGGCGCGGGCAGCGAAGACCCGGCGCAAAACAGCATCGACGCGATCGATGTTGCCGCGTTGCAAGGCGGCAGCGTGGTGGTCAAGATCACTTTAAAGCAGGCGCTCGCCAATCCTCCAGCAGGGTTTAGTATCAATAATCCCCCCAGAATCGCTTTTGACTTTCCCAACACCGCCAACGCGCTCGGTAAAAACACCCAGGAAATCGACAAATCCGGTTTGCGCAGCATCAACATCGTACAGGCAGGCGGGCGCACCAGGCTGGTCATGAACTTGGCCAGACCCTTCGCTTACGACACGAAAATAGACGGAAAATACCTGGTTGTAACCCTCCAAACCAGTGAAACCGGTGCAACAGTCGCTCCAGTCGCTTCGCGATTTGCTGAAGCCAGACCCAGTGATAAGAAGCACACCGCGCGAGATATCGACTTCCGCCGTGGGGCAAACGGCGAGGGTCGCGTGATAATTGATCTCTCGGATACTTCTACCGGCATAGACTTGCGGCAACAAGGGAAAAATATCGTAATTGATCTTATCAATACCTCGCTGCCGACCAACCTGGAGCGCCGCCTTGACGTCGCCGACTTTGCGACCCCGGTACAAACCGTAGATGCTTTCACCGACGGCGAAAACGTACGCATTGTAGTGGAACCGAAAGGGCTGTGGCAGCAATCCGCGTACCAGACCGACAACCGCTTCACCCTGGAAGTGAAGCAGGTCATAGAAGAGGCCGGCAGACTGGTGCAGGGAGGCAAGCCTGGTTACAGCGGCGAGAAGCTGTCGTTGAACTTCCAGAATGTCGAAGTGCGCGCAGTGCTTCAAGTTATCGCTGATTTTACCGGGCTTAACATTATCACTAGCGATTCCGTTACCGGAAACTTGACATTGCGCCTGAAAGACGTGCCGTGGGACCAGGCTCTGGAAATCATTCTGCAAAGCAAGGGGCTGGATTTGCGCAAGAACGGCAACGTGGTGTGGATTGCTCCTCGCGATGAACTGGCCACCAAGGAGAAGATCCAGCTTGAATCACTGCAGCAAATTTCGGACCTTGAACCGACCCACACTGAAAGTTTTCAAGTGAATTACCAGAAAGCGGATGCGGTGCAGAAGCTGTTGACCGACCCCCAGCAAAAAATTCTGTCTAAACGGGGCAGTGTGGTGGTGGATTCGCGCACCAACATGCTTTTTGTGCAGGATACCTCGGCCAAGCTCGACGAGGTGCGCAGCCTGATCAAGAAAATAGACGTGCCGGTACGGCAGGTCATCATTGAGGCGCGCATCGTCCAAGCCAACGACGACTTCAGCAAAAATCTCGGAGTGAAGTTCGGTTATCAAGCCACTACCGGCGTCGGGGGGGGCGGCGGCATGCAGACCACAGTAGGGGGCGACTTGGCCACCACCGGCGCCAATATAGGGCAACCCAACGCAACTGCAACCCCGATTCCCGGCTCACTTAGCGTCAACCTGCCGGCAGGCGGCATCAGCGGGGCAGCCGCAGGGGCGCTCTCCCTGGTTCTTTTCAACAGCAACGCCACCCGTTTTCTTAACCTCGAGTTGAGCGCGCTTGAAGCCGACGCCAGAGGAAAAATCATTTCCAACCCGAAAGTGGTCACCGCGGACCAAGTGGAGGCCGTCATCGAGCAGGGAACCGAAATCCCGTATCAGCAGGCCACCAGCAGCGGCGCTACCAGCGTATCATTTAAAAAGGCCAATTTGAGCCTGAGAGTGAAGCCGCAGATCACGCCTGACGACAACGTGATCATGAATCTGCAAATCAATAATGACGCACGCGGGACCGACACCACGGCGGGCCCGGCCATCAACACCAAAGCCATTCAAACCCAGGTGCTGGTGGAAAATGGCGGCACGGTGGTGATAGGCGGGATTTACGTGCAGGATCAGCAAACCACGATAAACAAGGTGCCTCTGTTGGGAGATATTCCATATTTGGGTGTGCTCTTCAAAAGTACTTCCGTCCGGGATAATAAATCCGAGCTGCTGATATTCATCACACCCCGAATCCTCAAGGACAACCTGACCATACGTTAGGCCATTTTCAAAGGCGGGCCGTAAAACCCGTCCGCCTGTGCTGCAAGCTTCCTGCACCACCGGCCGCACTACGTCGCGCATGAGAATTCCGCTACAATCCCTATCATGGAAAGCGGGGACCTAGGTCACTCAAAAAAAAACGCTACACGCGGTGCGATTCCCAAGAACATTTTCCTGGTGGGCCTGATGGGCGCCGGGAAAACCACGGTGGGAAAGCTGCTCGCCAAGCGCTTCGACAAGTCATTTTTTGACACCGATCACGAAATCGAGCGCCGCACCGGCGTCAATATCCCGGTAATTTTCGAAATTGAAGGCGAGGCAGGGTTTCGCGCCCGCGAGCATGCCATTTTGCAAGAGCTGGCAAAGCAGAATAATATAGTGCTGGCTACCGGCGGCGGCGTGGTATTAAGCAAGGCAAATCGTGAAATCCTCTCCCAAAATGGCACGGTAGTTTATTTGCACGCTGTCGCGGCCGACCTGTGGCAACGCACACGCTACGATAAGAACCGTCCGCTATTGCAAACCGCAGATCCCCTCGCCAAGCTCAACGAATTGTTCGCAGAGCGCGACCCTCTCTACCGCGACGTGGCGCACCTCATTATAGACACCGGCAGTCAAAGCGTGCGCGCCCTGGCGCAGCAGATCGAGAAGAAACTGGCGCAACTTTAATTTTGCGTGCACAAAGCCACGCCCTGAATTATATCTATGCAAACTTTAAATGTAGCCCTGGGTGAGCGCAGTTATCCAATTTACATCGGTGATGGGCTTTTAACTCATCCCGAACTGCTCCTGCCCGGTTTGGCGCAAAAAAAAACCGCAGTTATAACCAACACCACGGTGGCGGGTCTTTACCTCGACCCATTGACCGCGGTACTTGGCAAGCACGGAGTGGAGGTAATTCCTGTAGTGCTGCCCGATGGCGAAAAATATAAAAACTGGGAAACGCTGAACCTGATATTCGACACGCTGCTGTTGCACCACTGTGAACGGAAAACCGCCGTGATTGCGCTGGGTGGGGGAGTCATAGGCGATTTGGCCGGGTTTGCCGCTGCAGTTTATATGCGCGGAGTCCCTTTCATACAGATTCCGACCACTTTGCTCGCGCAAGTGGATTCTTCCATAGGGGGGAAAACCGCCATTAATCACCCGCAAGGGAAGAACCTGATCGGCGCTTTCTACCAGCCTAAACTGGTGCTGGCGGACACCGCCACTCTGAACACCCTGCCTGAGCGCGAGTTCTGCGCCGGGCTTGCGGAAGTCATCAAATATGGGCTGATCAGGGACGGGGCATTCTTTGATTGGCTGGAACGCAACATGGAAAAGCTGCTCAAGCATGACAGCGAAGCCCTGGCCTACGCCATTAAGCGCTCTTGCGAAAACAAGGCGGCAGTGGTGGCCGCGGACGAACGCGAGAGCGGGATGCGCGCGTTATTGAACCTCGGCCACACATTCGGGCATGCGATTGAAACCGGCGAAGGCTATGGGGTTTGGCTACACGGCGAGGCAATCGCTGCAGGCACCTTGCTTGCAGCGCGCTTGTCACTGCGCATGGGCTTGATCGGCGAAACCGAGGTTGAACGCATCACAAGCCTTTACCGCAGGGCAAAACTTCCCGTATCCGCACCCGACCTTGGGGCAAAACGCTATCTGCAACTGATGGGTCTGGACAAAAAAGTGGAGAGCGGGAGAATCCGCTTTATACTGCTGAAAAAAATAGGTGAAGCATTCATCACCGCGGATGTTCCCGAGGAACTTGTCACGGCTACCCTCAGCGGAATCGCCGCAAATGCCTGAGTTGGCGGTCTACGCCGTCCGCCCTGAAGCTTCCCGCGGCAGGCGTTATCAGGAAGCGGCGCCACAGGGGCGCAGCGAATTCCAACGCGACCGCGACCGCATCATCCATTCCACGGCATTTCGCCGCCTCGAATACAAAACCCAGGTGTTCGTCAACCATGAAGGCGACCTGTTCCGCACGCGGCTCACCCACAGCCTTGAAGTAGCGCAAATCGCGCGCTCCACCGCCCGGAGTCTGCGGCTCAATGAAGACCTCGTGGAAGCAATCGCATTGGCGCATGACCTAGGACACACCCCTTTTGGCCATGCCGGCCAAGACACTCTAAATTCCTGCATGAAAGACTACGGCGGCTTCGAGCACAACTTGCAATCGCTGCGCGTAGTGGATGTGCTCGAAGAGCGCTACGCGGCATTCGATGGCTTGAACCTGTGCTATGAGACGCGCGAAGGGATTCTCAAGCACTGCTCGCGCAAAAACGCCAAGGCTTTGGGCGAGCTGGGCAAACGTTTCCTGCGCAAGCAGCAACCCTCTCTGGAAGCACAGTTATGCAATCTGGCAGATGAGATCGCCTACAACAACCATGACGTCGATGACGGACTGCGTTCGGGACTGATCAGCCTGCAACAACTTCTTGAGGTCAGAATTTTCAGGCGCCATTTGCAAGCGGTGAAAAAGCAGTATCCCTCGGTGGTGGAGCGGCGTTTGATACATGAAACGGTGAGGCGCATGATCAATACCCTGATCTCCGACATCACGCGCCAAAGCCTGAAAAATATCCGGCGCGTCTCGCCGAAAAATCTCAATGAGGTGCGTGTGGCCGGGCCGCTGATTGCTTTCAGCCCGAAAATCCGCGAAGAGCAGCAGCAATTGAAGCAGTTTTTGCGCCGGCACCTCTACCAGCACTACCGCGTCGCGCGCATGAGCGGGAAGGCAAAACGCATCGTTTTCGACCTGTTTCACGCGTTCATGGAGGACACCAGGTTGCTGCCCCCGCAATTCCAGGAAAAAGCCGGCCGCGACAAGCCAAGAGCGATTTCCGATTACATCGCAGGCATGACCGACCGCTATGCCATACGCGAGCACCGGCGCCTGTTCGCCATGGAAGAATTATGGTCGTAAGCCGTACTTGTCCAGGTTTTTCCGGGCAGTGTTCCCCCATCCCGCCATTCCCGGCCCGGCCCTGCCGCATTCAAGTTGAAGCAGGCTATTGAAAGTTGTAGACTTAAATGCTTTCGCTCTGATTTTTCGGTTTCACAAGAGCACAGGATACTTGCTCGAAGACTTAGCCCCGCTGGTCGTCCTGATTGCATATTCACGAGAGTAAAAAGTGAGACATCCGCCTGTAAAACAGGGTTTGTATGATCCCGCCCGCGAGCACGATGCCTGCGGGGTGGGTTTTATTGCTCACATCAAGGGCAGCAAAAGCCATTCCATCATCGAACAAGGCTTGCAGATCCTCAACAACCTCACTCACCGCGGCGCGACTGGATGGGACCCGTTGCTGGGCGACGGCGCCGGGATTCTGATTCAGATCCCCGACGCTTTTCTACGATCGGAGTGCAAAAAGCAGGGATTCTCGCTGCCCAGGTTGGGCGGCTATGGCGTAGGGATGGTTTTCCTGCCGCGCGCGTCTGAAAGCCGTATGGCCAGCGAGCACCTAGTTGAGCAAATGATTGCCGAGGAAGGCCAGGGAGTCCTCGGCTGGCGCGATGTGCCCACCAATAACCAAGGCATCAGTGAAGACGCCAAGCGCCAGGAGCCGCTGGTGCGGCAGGTTTTCGTAAGTCGCGGCGCTACTTGCTCCGACCAGGACAGCTTCGAGCGCAAGCTGTTCGTGATTCACAAGCGCGTCGAGCACGCCGTGCGGGCGCTCGGCCTCACCGATGGAAAAATGTTCTACATCCCCTCGCTTTCGAGCCGCACGCTGGTCTACAAGGGCATGCTGCTTGCGCACCAGGTGGGCACTTATTACCGGGACCTTCAGGACGAGCGCATGGTTTCTGCGCTCGCCCTGGTGCACCAGCGCTTCTCCACCAATACGTTTCCCACCTGGGAGCTGGCGCACCCGTTCCGCATAATCGCCCACAATGGCGAAATCAACACTCTGCGCGGAAACATCAACTGGATGGCGGCGCGGCGCCAGGCAATGCAATCCCCCCTGCTCGGCAAAGATCTCGAAAAACTGTGGCCGCTGATTATCGAAGGGCAATCGGATACCGCGTGTTTCGACAACGCCCTGGAACTTTTGGTCGCCGGCGGCTATTCGCTTGCGCACGCCATGATGCTGTTGATCCCTGAAGCTTGGGCGGGCAATCCCTTGATGGACGAAAGCCGTCGTGCATTTTACGAATATCACGCGGCGCTGATGGAGCCGTGGGACGGCCCGGCAGCGGTGGCGTTCACCGACGGCCGCCAGATCGGCGCCACACTCGACCGCAACGGGTTGCGCCCTGCGCGCTACCTGATTACCGACGATGACATCGTGGTTATGGCTTCGGAAATGGGCGTGCTCGACATCCCGCAGAACAAAATCGTCAAGAAATGGCGACTGCAGCCAGGCAAGATGTTCCTGATCGATCTCGAGGCGGGGCGCATCATTGATGACGCCGAGCTCAAGGAACAATTATCCGCTGCCAAACCCTACGGCGCGTGGATCAATCAATCCAAAGTGGCGCTGGAAGAACTGCCCGGACAGGAATACAAACTCGAACCGAAGGCCTCTGTGCTGGACCGCCAGCAGGCATTTGGCTACACCCAGGAAGATCTGAAGTTCATTCTCGCGCCCATGGCGGCGGTGGGCGAGGAAGCGGTAGGCTCCATGGGCAATGACTCGCCGCTGGCGGTGCTCTCCAACCGGCCCAAGCCGCTCTACCACTATTTCAAGCAAATGTTCGCACAGGTGACCAACCCGCCGATAGACTCTATCCGCGAAGAATCGGTAATGTCGCTGGTATCCTTCATCGGTCCGCGCCCTAATCTTCTGGGAATAGACGTCGCCACGCCGCCGAAGCGGCTGGAAGCCAAACAGCCGGTGCTCGCCAGCGAGGATATGGGCAAAATCTTGCGCATTGCCGAATACACCAAAGGCGCGTTCCGCTCTTGCGCCCTTTCCATTTGCTATCCACTCGCTCAAGGCGCGGCGGGGATGGAGAAAGCGCTCGATTCCCTGTGTGATAAAGCGCAGAAAGCCGTGCGCGAAGGCTGCAACATCCTGGTGCTGAGCGACCGCGACATCGCAGCGGAGTCTATCGCCATTCCTGCGCTGCTTGCCACCTCGGCGGTGCATCACCATCTGGTTAGAAAGGGGCTGCGCACCAGCACCGGCTTGGTGATCGAGACCGGCTCGGCGCGCGAAGTGCATCACTACGCCCTGCTTGCGGGTTATGGAGCGGAGGCGATTCATCCCTATCTCGCCTTCGAGACGCTCGTGCACCTCGGTGATTTTGCTACCAAGGATTTAAACTACAAGGAAGCGGCCAAGCGCTACACCAAGGCAATTGACAAGGGCTTGCTCAAGGTAATGTCCAAAATGGGCATTTCCACCTACCAGTCCTACTGCGGCGCGCAGATTTTCGAGGCGGTAGGGCTGAACAGCGCCTTCGTGCAGAAGTATTTCACCGGCACCGCAAGCCAGGTAGAGGGCATCGGAATTCTCGAAGTGGCGGAAGAAACTGTGCGCATGCACAAGCTCGCATTCAGCGATCATCCCCTGTTCCGCAACGCGCTCGATCCGGGCGGCGAATACGCCTACCGGGTGCGCGGCGAAGAACACTCGTGGACACCGGAATCGATAACGAAACTCCAGCATGCGGCCCGCGCCAATAATTCCAAGACTTATAAGGAATATGCGGCGCTCATCAACGAGCAAAGTGAGCGCCTGATGACTTTGCGGGGGTTGTTCGAAATCAAGGAATCAGCCCATCCGATTGCGCTGGATGAAGTCGAGCCGGCCAAGGAAATCGTCAAGCGTTTCTCCACCGGCGCCATGTCGCTGGGCTCGATTTCGCAGGAAGCGCATACCACGCTGGCCATCGCCATGAACCGCATCAAGGGCAAGTCCAACACCGGTGAAGGCGGCGAGGACCCGCTGCGCTACAGGCCCATTACCAAAGGCGGCATGCTCGCCGACTATATGCCAGGTGTGCTGGTGGATATTCCTGTTAAAACCGGCGATTCGCTGCGCTCGGCGATCAAACAGGTCGCTTCCGGCCGCTTCGGCGTGACCACCGAGTACTTGGTGAACGCCGACCAATTGCAGATCAAAATCGCGCAAGGCGCCAAACCCGGCGAAGGCGGGCAATTGCCCGGCCACAAGGTGAGCGCCTACATCGCCAAGGTGCGCCACACCGTGCCGGGTGTCGCATTGATTTCACCGCCGCCGCACCATGACATTTATTCCATCGAGGACCTGGCGCAGCTCATTCACGACCTCAAGAACGCCAATCCGAACGCCAGCATCAGCGTGAAGCTGGTCTCCGAAGTCGGCGTCGGAACAGTTGCCGCAGGTGTAGCCAAGGCCAAATCCGACTACGTGACGATTGCCGGCCACGACGGCGGGACCGGCGCTTCTCCCTGGAGTTCAATCAAGCACGCCGGCACGCCTTGGGAACTGGGGCTGGCCGAAACGCAGCAAACGCTGGTGCTCAACCGCCTGCGCGGTCGCATCACGGTGCAGGCAGACGGCCAGATGAAGACCGGCCGCGACGTCGTGGTCGGCGCATTGCTCGGGGCGGATGAGTTCGGCTTTTCCACCGCGCCCTTGGTGGTGGAAGGCTGCATCATGATGCGCAAATGCCACCTCAACACCTGCCCGGTGGGCGTTGCCACTCAGGATCCGGAACTGCGCAAGAAATTCACCGGCCAGCCGGAACACGTGGTGAATTATTTCTTCTTCGTCGCGGAGGAAGTGCGCGAGTACATGGCAAAGATGGGTTTCCGCACCTTCAACGAGATGATCGGCCGCTCCGACATGCTGGAGGTAAAGAAAGCCGTGGACCAGTGGAAAGCCAAGGGGCTGGATTTCTCGAAAATCTTCTACCGACCCGACGTACCGGCGGACGTGGCGAGATACCATTGCGAAAAACAAAATCACGGCTTGGAAAAAGCGCTCGACCACAAACTCATCGCCGAAGCCAAGCCTGCCCTCGAGCACCGGCGACCGGTGGCCATTGAGAGCCCTATTCGCAACACCAACCGCGTGGTCGGTGCAATGCTTTCCGGTGAGCTAGCCAAACGCTATGGTTATGAAGGCCTGCCGGACGACACGATTTACATCAAGCTTAAAGGCACTGCCGGCCAGAGCTTCGGCGCATTCCTCGCCCATGGCGTGACGCTGGAACTCGAAGGCGAGGGTAATGACTACGTAGGCAAAGGACTGTCGGGCGGACGCCTGGTGATTTATCCTCCCGCCGACTGCCCTATTGTGCCGGAGAATAACATCATCGTCGGCAACGTGGTCCTGTACGGCGCGATATCCGGAGAATGCTATTTCCGCGGTGTTGCCGGCGAGCGTTTCGCGGTGCGCAACTCAGGCGCCATTGCCGTGGTGGAAGGTGTGGGCGACCACGGCTGCGAATACATGACGGGCGGCACTATCGTGGTACTGGGTTATACCGGCCGCAACTTCGCAGCAGGCATGAGCGGCGGGGTGGCCTATGTGCTCGATGAAGAGGGCGACTTCGGGCGCCGCTGTAATTTGGCGATGGTTGAACTGGAAGCCGTGCCCGAGGAAGCGCAGGCCATGGAAGAACTCGGCGGCGGCGACCTGGAGAGCCATGGCCGCGTCAATGTCAAACAACTGGGGCAGTCGGACGAGCGGCTGCTTCGCGTTCTGATTCAGAAGCATTTGCACTACACCGGCAGCCAGCGGGCGAAGAAGATCCTCGACCACTGGGAAAAATACCTGCCCAAGTTCGTCAAGGTGATGCCGACCGAGTACCGGCGCGCCCTGAAGGAAATGGCCGCAGCTCAGGAAGGAGCGCAACCCAAGGCTGGAATCGCGCAGCATGGGTAAAACCACCGGATTCATGGAGATCGCGCGGCACGATCTGCCCGCCCTCCCGGTGGAGGAACGGGTACGCAGCTTCCGCGAGTTCTACCTGCATCTGCCGGATGCCGAGATGGCAAAGCAGGGCGCACGCTGCATGGACTGCGGCATACCTTTCTGTCAGACCGGCTGTCCCATCAACAATATTATTCCTGACTGGAACGATCTGGTTTACCACCAGAACTGGCGCGAAGCGCTGGATGTTTTGCATTCGACCAATAACTTCCCCGAGTTCACCGGGCGCATTTGCCCCGCTCCCTGCGAGGCGGCGTGCACGCTCAATATCAATGACGATCCGGTCACCATCAAATCCATTGAGCACGCCATCATCGACAAGGGCTGGGAAATGGGATGGGTGGTGCCGCAGATTCCCGCGCGCAAAACCGGCAAGCGGGTAGCGGTGGTCGGCTCCGGGCCCGCCGGAATGGCCTGTTCCCAGCAACTGGCGCGCGCCGGCCATGACGTCGTGCTGTTCGAGAAGAACGACCGCATCGGCGGGCTTTTGCGCTACGGCATCCCCGACTTCAAGATGGAAAAACACCATATTGACCGGCGCATGGAGCAAATGAGCGCTGAAGGCGTGGAGTTCCGGGTGAGCCAGCATATCGGCGTGAATGTGCCGGCAAAGAAGTTGCTCGACGAATTTGACGCAGTAGTGCTGACGGGTGGCTCGGAACATCCGCGCGAGCTGCCGGTGCCGGGACGGGAATTGCGCGGCATCCACTTTGCAATGGAATTCCTGCCGCAGCAGAACAAGGTGAACGCCGGGGACAAGATTGCCAACCAGCTTACCGCCAAAGGCAAGCATGTGGTGGTGATCGGCGGAGGCGATACCGGTTCCGACTGCATCGGCACGTCCATCCGACAAGAAGCGATCACGGTGACCAATTTCGAGCTCCTGCCCCAGCCTCCGCTGGAGGAAAACAAACCTTTGACCTGGCCTTACTGGCCGATGAAGCTACGCACCTCTTCATCCCACGAAGAAGGCTGCTATCGCGACTTCAGCATTGCCACCCAGCGCTTCTCCGGCAAGGGCGGTCATGTCACGACCTTGCACGCCGTGCGGCTGGAGTGGAAAGACGGCAGGATGCAGGAAATAAGCGGCACTGAATTCGAAATCAAGGCCGACCTCGTGTTGCTCGCAATGGGATATATTCATCCCGTGCACGAGGGCATGCTCAAGGAACTAAGCGTGGAGTTTGATGCGCGCGGGAATGTCAAAGCCGATACCGACCGTTACCAGACTTCGATTCCCAAGGTGTTTGCTGCAGGCGACATGCGCCGCGGGCAATCGCTGGTGGTATGGGTGATACGCGAAGGCCGCCAGGCAGCGCGGGCGGTAGACGAATTTTTGATGGGCAACTCCGACCTGCCGCGTTAATAAACATTCACCGCGGAGGACGCTGAGGACGCAGAGTAAAAACTTAATTCACAGGATTTAATCTTGTTAATCCTTCGTAACCCTGTAAATCTTGTCTATTTGATTTTGCTTTTCCTCCGCGCTCTCCGTGTCCTCTGCGGTTAAATATCAGCATGCCAAATCTTAAAAACGACACCTTGCTGCGCGCATTGCTGCGCCAACCCACCCCCTACACGCCGGTGTGGCTGATGCGCCAGGCCGGCCGCTATCTACCCGAATACAATCAAACCCGTGCACGCGCAGGGGATTTTCTGGCCTTGTGCAGGAATCCCGACTTGGCCACCGAAGTCACGTTGCAACCTCTTGCGCGCTTCAAATTGGATGCCGCCATCCTGTTTTCCGACATTCTCACCATCCCTGATGCCATGGGGCTTGGACTTTATTTTGAAGAAAATCAAGGACCGAAATTCGCCAAGCCGCTGCGCGATGAGCGGGATATAGAAAAACTGCAGGTGCCGGACCCCGCCTCGCATCTGCGCTACGTCATGGATGCAGTGAGCCAAATCAGCAAGGCGCTGGATCATACGCTGCCGCTCATCGGCTTTGCGGGCAGTCCGTTTACTCTCGCCTGCTATATGATTGAAGGCGCGGCTAGCGCCGACTTCATTCAAGTCAAAACGATGCTCTACCGCCGCCCCGATCTATTGCACAAGCTACTGGCAACCAATGCCCGCGCAGTGACCGCTTACCTCAACGCGCAAATCGAATCCGGTGCGCATGTCGCGATGATTTTCGACACCTGGGGCGGCATTCTTTCGAGCGCCGCATACCACGAGTTCTCGTTGCGCTATATCGAGGAAATATTGGGCAATTTGAGGCGCGAACACGCGGGCTCCCGGGTACCCAACATTGTTTTCACCAAGGGCGGAGGAGATTTCCTGGAGAGCATTGCCGCCACCGGTTGCGATGCCATCGGTTTGGATTGGCGCACCGATATCGGTCTCGCTCGCAAGCGCGTGGGCCACAAAGTCGCATTGCAGGGCAATCTGGATCCGGCCGTGTTATTTTCGTCCCCGGAAATTATTCGCGGCGAAGTGCAAAAAATTCTCACCGCTTATGGTGCAGGTCCCGGCCACGTTTTCAATCTGGGAC
Source organism: Gammaproteobacteria bacterium (assembly GCA_041495205.1). Classification (GTDB taxonomy): domain Bacteria; phylum Pseudomonadota; class Gammaproteobacteria; order Burkholderiales; family JAHFRG01; genus JAHFRG01. The sequence continues at coordinate 2,199 of JBGQCF010000011.1, read as the reverse complement.
ATGGAGTATCTCAGCTTACCCCTCCTGAACATGTTGCAGCGATGGTGGATGCGGTGCACGACTTGAGCAGAAACCGCCACTGAAACAAAGGCTAAAAATGATTTTCAGGAAATTTGGCGGCGCTTTTGCGAGTCCAACTTATGCACATGGGCATAGCCTTGTCTTGGCACAATCCCTTGCCCCACAAGGCTTTTTCGATATATCAGCAACCTGCTGATTGTTAATCGTTTTATTAAGCCTAAATTTTGAGCAAAATAACAAAACCCTTGTCTGAAGCGGGGTTAACTGCCGATTCAAATTTTTATTCACAAAGTTGTCCACTGAATTTGTGCATAAAAAATAATTATTTTGCGTAAATGAGTTACCCCGACTAGGTAGAATTCGTTCTAGAAATTCCAGCTAACCCCGCGCTTCATATTTTTAAATCTGCATGACTATCGCACGCGTCGCACTCGATGTACCGGTTGCACGCCTATTCGATTATGCCGCGCCTGGTTTAACTCGCGAGCATATCGGCATGCGCGTGTTGGTGCCATTCGGCAAAAAGCAAATGGTTGGCGTGGTGATGGAAATCGCGAATCAACCCAGCATCTCCCCGCAGCGCATCAAACCCATCTCTTTCCTGTTTCAGGATATTCCTGCGCTCTCCCCGCAAACGCTGAGCCTGTTCAGGTTTTGCAGCGATTACTACCACCATCCTCTAGGGCAGGTCGTCATGAACGCGCTGCCCGCCAGGCTGCGACGCAGTCGGCCGATTACGCGCAAAACCTCCGGTGTCTTTTGCTTAACCGAGGCGGGGCGGAAGCTCGACCCTTCTGCTTTGCCGGCAAAAGCAGCGGTGAAACGCAAATTATTCGAGCGGCTTGAAAGCGGGGCATTAAAGAAAGAAGAACTGCGCCAAATTTCGCCCGGCGCAGCCAAGGCGCTCAATGAATTCATTACCCTGGGCTGGGCATGCGAAGTCGCAGCAGCTTCCTCCCGCCCTCCCGGCCGACCCGCCGACGCACCCCAACTCACGGCGGAACAATCCGCAGTGGTTGATTCGATTCAACTCGCCGGATTCAACTGCTCACTGCTGTTTGGCGTCACCGGCAGCGGCAAGACCGAAATCTATTTCAATCGGATTGCACGGGCGCTGGCGGAAAAAAAGCAGGCGCTGCTGCTGGTGCCTGAAATCAATCTTTCGCCACAGCTCGAAGGCTGGCTCAAGCAGCGTTTTCCGCAATCCCGGGTCGTTTCGCTGCACAGCGGCTTGAACGACAGCGAGCGGCTGGAGAACTGGCTCGCTGCCCAATCCGGCGAGGCGCAGGTGATTTTGGGTACGCGCCTTGCAGTGTTCACGCCCATTCCCAAGCTCGGACTCATTATCGTTGACGAAGAGCACGACGCTTCATTTAAGCAGCAGGACGGTTTGCGCTATTCCGCGCGCGATGTCGCCATCTTCCGCGCCCAGCAGGCGGATGTACCGGTCATCCTCGGCTCGGCGACGCCGGCGCTGGAAAGCTACCAGCACGCGCTTTCCGGCCGCTACCGCTTGGCGAAACTCACGCAGCGCGCCGTGGATCAGGCGCTGCCGCCCGAATTACGCTGCATAGACATACGCCGCCTGAAGCTCAACGAAGGCCTGTCCGAGCCATTGATCGCAGCGCTCAAGGAAAGGCTGCAGCGGGGCGAACAAAGCCTGATATTCATCAACCGCAGGGGCTACGCTCCAGTACTCATGTGCAGTGCGTGCGCGTGGATTTCCGGCTGCGCGCGCTGCTCGAGCCGCCTGGTGCTGCACTTGCGCGAAAAAAAGCTGCGCTGCCACCATTGCGGGCACGAGGAACGCGTGCCCGCTGCCTGCCCGAGTTGTGGCAACGTTGACCTGATTCCGCTGGGACAGGGCACGCAGCGGGTGGAAAGCGCTTTGTCAGCTTTGTTGCCAAACGCCCGCATCCTGCGCATAGACCGCGACAGCACGCGCCGCAAGCTCGCTTGGGGCGATATGCTGAAACGCATTCGCGACCACGAGGTGGACATTCTGGTCGGCACGCAAATCCTGGCCAAAGGTCACGATTTCCCCAAGCTTTCCCTGGTTGGGATTTTGAACCCGGATAGTTCTTTGTACAGCACCGACTTCCGCGCCTCGGAGCGGCTGTTTGCGCAGCTCATGCAGGTCGCAGGGCGCGCCGGGCGCGCGCAAATCCCCGGCGAAGT
>JBGQCF010000010.1:0-58478 GCA_041495205.1 Gammaproteobacteria bacterium | reverse complement strand
GGCGTTGCGCGCCAGGCTGCCGACCAGCGCCGTGCCGGTGCCGAGGCTCGTGTTGGCGTAGGTGAAGCTGGCCGGGTCGGCGTTGCCGTAGACCTTGCTCTGTCCGGCGTCGGCGGTGACGGTGACCGAACGCTGGCCGATAGCGAAGTTGTTGCTCGTGTAGCTGACTATATAACCAAGCTGGTCCACAAGCGTGCCCTGCGCGATCGCGTACGGCCCGCCCAATACCGTCTCACCGGCGGTGCGCGTCAGCGCGCCGGTAAGGGCGCTGCCTGTCGTATCCCCTGCCACCAGTCCTGTAACGCCGAAGGTGTAAGCTCCAGGGTCGGCGTTGCCGTAGACCTTGCTCTGTCCGGCGTCGGCGGTGACGTTGAGTGTCGGTGTAATGCTGTAGACGAATCGATTGCCGAAGCCGGCGCTGACGGTTATCGGCGGATTTGACGTGTAGGTACGGCCGAACAGATTGCCAGGCGAAGCGAAGCCGCCGAATGTATTGGCCGTCGGATCAGCCGAGTAGATCAGATATCTTCCCCCGGCACCCGGGTCGATCGGTGTTGCGCCAGCCGTATTGATGAAGTTTGCGGCACTGGCGAGCACAATTGAGTCGCCGCCGCCGCTTGCCGTGATGTTTCCGCCAAGCGTAAGATCGCCCGTGAGTGTGCGTGCGGTAAGTGTGCCCATGCTTGATGGGCCCAGAAGCGTCATGGCGTTCGCATCGACAAGCGATATTGCGCCGCCGCTCGCGATCCGAACGGTACTAAAGTCGTTTGAGGTATTGGTGAGGTTTGCGTTGCTCGTGCTTGTGTCGAGCGTCAACGTTCCTGCAGTCGCAGTCACCGTTCCGGAAAGCGTGAGCGTCTGCCCCGCTGCCGTCATCTGAAACGTCCCGCCGCCCGCGCCGCCAAGCGTGATCGGCCGATTGGTGGTAACCGTGTTACCGGTGTACGAAAGGGTCGCCGCTGTCGCGCTTCCCAGCGTAATGGTCGTGCCAGCACCGAGCGAACTGTTTGTTCCCGAATCGGCCAGCGTCGTGACGCTCGTCGTTCCATTATTAAGGGTCACCGCCCCGGTAAATGTGTTGGCCGCATTGCTCAGCGTCAGCGTGCCGGTGCCGTTCTTGGTCAAATCGCCCGAGCCGCTGATTACACCGGAGGCGGTGATGTTGCCGGTGTTGGTATCGAAGGTCACTAGGTTGCCACTGTTGTTCAGCGCGCCGGTGAGCGTGAGCGTGCCGGCGGCTGTGGCTTGAAGCGTCCCGCCGCCGGCTCCGTTGATGGTGATAGTGCGGTCGGTGGTATCGGTACCGCCGGTGTAGGACAGTGTCGCGGCAGTCGCACTGCCAAGCAGGATCGGCGTGGCCGCAGCAGTCGCACCCAAGGAACTGTTGGTACCCCCGTCGGCTAGTTTCGCTACGCTGACTGTGCCGACGTTGATCGTGGTTTGGCCGGTGTAGGTGTTGGCGACGTTGGACAGCGTGAGCGTGCCTGTCCCGTTCTTTGTCAGTGTCGTGCCGGCCCCGCTGATGACGCCCGACTCGGTGATATTGCCCGCCCCGCCGAACGTCAGTGCGTTGCTACTGCCAGTAATGCCGCCGCTTAGCGTTAAGGTGCTCACCGACGATCCAATTGTGCTGGCAGAGGCCATTGTGATCGTTCCCGCAAAGCTGTTCGCTCCCGAGATGTTGTCTATCGCCCCGGCGCGACTGTTACCGGCGTCGCCGGTGCCGCTGATCGTCACTGCTTCAGCCGTCGCATAGTTGATGCCACCCAAGAATCCCAGCGTTGCCCCACTTGCAACCGTCGTGCCCGCCGCGGCCGTGCCCAGCGCGCCATCCGCAGCCGCAATCAGGGTGCCCGCGCTGACGGTCGTCGCGCCTGAGTAGGTGTTGATGCCCGTCAAGGTCAGCGTGCCATTGCCGTTCTTCGTCAGCCCGCCCGCACCGCTCGCCACGCCCGCAATACTCACGTTGGTGCCGTTGGTGTCAATGATGCCGGTGCTCGTCAGCGTCACGCCGCGCGTGCTTGGCGAGGTAATCGCGCCGCCCGCCTGCAACGTACCGCCCGTGAAGATCAGCGTGTTGGTGGCGCTGCCATCGCCAATCGCCGCACTCGCGTTCGCATTCAACGTGCCCGCTCCAATCGTGGTCGCACCGGTGTAGGTGTTGGCGCCCGAGAGGGTAAGCGTGCCGGCGCCGGCTTTCGTGAGACCAACGGCGGCGCCGCTGATGACGGCCGAGACCGTCAGACCATCAGCCGCGTTGGTGGTCGTGAAGGTGCGGGTGGCGGCCCCCAATCCCAGGTTGCCGCTGATCGTGGCGTTCGCGGCGCCGCCAGTTGAGGTGACGTTCCCACCCAACGTCAGCGTGCCGGCACCCGTGGTGACCGTGCCGCCGGTGGTGCCACTATTGACGGTGAGCGCTCCGATGGTGTCCGAAAAACCGTTCAGATCATAGGTCCCGCCGTCATTGACCGTGACCGCACCGCTAGACAATGCATTAGCGATCCCGTACTGCAGCGTCCCCGCATTGATCGTCGTCAAACCAGTGTATAAGTTAGCTCCCGACAGTTTCAGGGTGCCAGAACCGACCTTCGTGAGGGCACCCGTCGTGTTGGTGCTGGCTCCCGAAATCGTAAGCGTCGTACCGCCGGTTGTGACATCGACAGTCGACGTGGTACCTGCCGTCAGGATGAAGTTGCGGTCGGTGGAGACCGTCGCGCCGGTGTACCGCAGTGTGCCGCCGCCCAGCACCAGATTGGCCGCTGCATTGGTGGACTGGCCGATGTTGCTGGCGACACCGCCGATGGCGAGCGAACTCGCGCTCAACACCCCCGCATTGATCGTCGTCGCACCGGTGTAGGTGTTGGTGCCCGTCAAGGTCAGCGTGCCCGTGCCGGCCTTGGTGATGCCGCCACCCACACCGCTCGCCACACCCGTGTAGGTGCCCGAGGTATTGCTCGCATCGCCGATCGTCAGGGTGTTCGCACCCAGCGTGGTTGCGCCTGCGCCGGTCATCGAATCAATGGTCTTGTTCGCGGCGATCGTGAAGGTGCCCGCGTTCGAAACACCGGAGCTCGCCGCTATCGTGCCCGCCGCATTCAGCGCCAGCGTGCTGCCCGCACCGATTGTCGTCGCACCCGTGTAGGCGTTCGCGCCACCCAGGGTCAGCGTGCCGGTGCCCGCCGTGGTGATGCCGCCACCCACACCGCTCGCCACACCCGTGTAGGTGCCCGAGGTATTGCTCGCATCGCCGATCGTCAGGGTGTTCGCACCCAGCGTGGTTGCGCCCGCGCCGGTCATCGAATCAATGGTCTTGTTCGCGGCGATCGTGAAGGTGCCCGCGTTCGAAACACCGGAGCTCGCCGCTATCGTGCCCGTGGCATCGAGCGCCAGCGTGCCCGCACTGATCGTCGTCAACCCTGTGTAGGTGTTGGCACCCGAGAGCGTCACCGTGCCTGCTCCTGTCTTGGTCAGGGCACCGCCACCGCTGATCACTCCGCCTAGCGTAAGGGTCCCGCCACCACCGGTGATCGTGCTGTCCGCCGCGAGATCGATCGTCCCGTTGACAGTCGGGCTTCCCGCCGCGCGCGAAAGAGTGCCACCATTCAGGGTCAAGGGCTCAGCGGCAAATGTAGTCGTGCCGCTATACGCAAGAGTCGCCCCCACGTTGACGGTAGTGCCCGCGGAGGTGTCCCCAAGCCCGTTTACGCTGGTGACCGTCACCGTGCCAGCGTTAATTGTCGTAGCGCCGGTGTAGGTGTTCGCTCGGTTGAGTGCAACAGTCCCTGCACCGTTTTGAGTCAGGCCGCCGGAACCGCCAATAATGCCAGCAGCGGCTTGCGTGACCGCGGCAGCGGCATTCAGTATCAGCGCCGATCCGGCCGCCCCGGTGGTGATGGCAGCATTGATTGCAATATTATTTTCTGCTGTGAGCGTCAGTGTGTTGGCAGACGCCCATGTGACGGCATTGGCGACTGTTATATTGCCCGTTCCGGCCGCTGGAGAAACGGTTGTCACAACCACGTTATTTGAGACAAGCGCGGTCTGTAAAGTCGTAGTGTTTAAGACCGACGTTGTAGTCGTGGCTTCCTGGAAGGTGGTTGCGCCCGATGATTCAATAGTGTTAGCGGCAGTCGATATGGTAATGGCCGTAGGGTCCAGCAGTAATGTGCCGACGTTTCCGTTCAACACCGTTGTATCTACAAGTCCATTGAAGTCCAGATACCCTTTACCTGAAACTTCCACGAAGCCGCCATTTCCGCTCTGTGCGCCACCACGTACGCTGATGCTGCCGTAGTAGCGCGTGACATCATCCGCCCACACAATCACTTTGCCGCCGTCGCCGGATTCCAGCGCGTCGGCGCGAATATCAGCGTTTGTTGCGACATATGTGCGCTGCGAATTCGCAAGCGCCAAGTCGCCGTCGCGAATCGCGCCGCCATGCAGGTCTCCGCCGATGAGAACTGTGCCGCCGGCATTGGTGCCGGATGCATCGACGTGGGCACCGTCAAAGAGTCCGGTTTGCTCGCCGACCATCGCAATGCTGCCGCCGTGCCCAGTGCTGCCAACCGCCTCGACGCTGCCCGACACCGCCGCCGTGCCTTGTTGCGCATCGACCACGATACGGCCTCCGTCGAAGCCGTTCGACGAAACGCGGCTGCCGGATTCCAGCGTCACGCCGTTGGAAGCCTTGAGTATGATGCTGCCATCAGCACCGCGCACTGCCGAATCGGCGCTGATCACACCGGAGTTTCTGACTAAGCCTGCATAAATGCCGCCGCTACCGTAAGCAAGCTCGCTTAAGTTGATTGTGCTGTCAGCGGGCGCTGTAATCTCCACCTGCACGCCGGGTGTCGCGCCCTCGGTCACGCGCACCGATTTGCCCGCGGCGAGTACGACATTACCGTTCGGTGCGGTGATCACACCCTCATTGTCGACAGCGCTCCCGACCAAATACACGCTCCCGCCTGCGTTCGCCGTAATGCTGCCTTGATTGACAACCGCCGCAGCCCGCGCCGGATCACCAACGAAGTTCATGCGGCCGGCGAGAAAATCCTCGTTCGAGAGGTTGAGCGTGGACGCAATCAGGCCTGCGACATTGATTTGGCTGCCAGCGCCAAACAGGATGCCGTTCGGGTTGATCAGGAAGACCCGGCCATTCGATTGCAGCGTACCCAGTATCCGCGAAGGGTCGACACCGACCACGCGGTTCAGAATTGCGCTCGCGGCCGATTGCTGAATGAAGCGCGTCGCCTCATTGGAGCCGATTGAAAACTGCTGCCAGTTGATAATGGCGCCAGGGGTGTTGGTGACCGACAACAGATTGCCCTGGGTCGCGAACGTGACATTGCCGTTGACAACGGCCGGCCCCACCGGGTTGGCCGATACCATGGCCGGGCGGAGCGCCAAGCATGTCGCGACCGCGGCCACGAGCAGTTTACGCTTGAAGGCCCGCCTCTGCTTCCTTGTCAATAAAGTTTTCAAAAAATCGATCATTTTTGTGTTGGCGCATCCTATAAAAAAGCAAAACCTGTACCATGCAGATTTTACCATTTAGGCCCGGTAATCCAGCGTGATAAAAGTCACAAATGATAGCATTTATTATTTGCACAAATCATTGCTTTGAAAACGTTTGAACAGGGCAGCCTTCGTTTTTAGAAAGGGAAATTATGGACAAAAACGGGCCGGCAATTCGTGTGTTGAGGTCAGAATTCACCCGTAAAGAATACAATTCCCTGAACAGACGGGCTATAATCCCGCAAGACATCATTCAGTTCGGGCAAGATTGATGAGGCGTCTCACAACAATAATTCTTGCAAGCCTTGGATTTGTCGCCGCGATGGCCAGTGCCGCGGAGAACCAGGGTCCCCCAGTCCTCAAGTTTGACATCACGCAATTCGTTGTTCAGGGCAACACCCTGCTCAAGCCGGAGCGCATCGAGCAAATCCTTGCCCCCTTTACCGGCAAGCAAAAGGATTTCTCTGACGTGCGGCGCGCGCTGGAGGCGCTGCAAAAGGCCTACCGGGACCTCGGCTACAGCGCGGTGCAGGTCACCCTGCCGGAACAGGAGCTTAAGCAGGACGTGGTGCGGTTCAGGGTCATTGAGCCACGCATCCGTGCCATCGGCATCCAGGGCAACGAGCACCGCGACGACCGGAACATACGCAGAAGCGTGCCCGACCTGAAGGAGGGAGAGGCTCCGAATGCGCGCGGCGTGGCGGCGAGCCTCAGGGTCGCGAACGAAAACCCATCCAAGCAAACCACGGTGCTGCTGCGCGCGGCCGAGGTCGAGGGCGAAGTCGACGCCACGGTGAAAGTCACCGACGAGAAGCCGTGGAAGGTTTTCGCGATCGGCGATAATACTGGCACCCGCGATACCGGCATCTACCGCGTCGGCGTCGGCTTCCAGCATTCTAATCTGTTCAACTTGGACCACATCTTCACCTTCCAGTATCTGACCTCTCCAGAAAAGGCGGACAAGGTAAAAATCGCCGGCGCAAGCTACCGGATCCCAATTTACGCTTGGGGCGATTCGCTTGACCTCATCGCGGGATACTCCGACGTGAATTCCGGCACGCTTCAAAACCTGTTCAACGTTAGCGGTAGCGGCACCGTGTATGGCATACGCTACAACCAGTATTTACCGCGGGTGCGCGAAATCTACGACCACAACGTGTATTACGGGCTGGACTATAAGGCGTTCAAGAACAACGTGACGATCACCACCGTGGGCGGCGGCACGCTGGTGCCTGACATCACCATTCACCCCGCGAGCATCGGCTACAACGGGCAATGGACGTTCAAGTCGAGCCAGCTCAACTTCAACGCGAGCTACTCGCAGAACATTCCCGGCGGCAACGACGGCGGCAGCGGCGACTTCCAGAACGCGCGCGCCGGCGCAATTGCCGATTACCACATCTTCCGCTACGGCGTGAACGGTCTCAAGACGTTCGCCAACGACATCCAGTTGCTCTCTAGCTTCTACGGGCAATACACCCCAGATGCGCTGATTCCCGGCGAGCAATTCGGCCTGGGCGGGTTTGACAACGTGCGCGGCTTTAACGAGCGCGAGCTTGCCGATGACAAGGGTTACCGCGGCACCGTGGAAGCCTATACCCCGGATTTCGGCGGCAAGCTCATTAACGGTGGGCGCGTGCGACTGCTCGCTTTCTACAATTTCGGCCAGGTGTCGCGCAACCGGCCGCAGCCCGGCGAAGTGCAGCGCGAGTTCATTTCCAGCGTCGGCTTGGGACTGCGCGTGGGTGGCAGCGGGAAATTCGGGGGCTTCAGCCTGCGCGTCGATGTCGCACAGGTGCTCAATCCCGGCGGGTTGGAATTCAGGCACAGCAAGCGCGCCCACATCGGTGTCGTTTACGTTTATTGACGGACGGCGGCTTGCTCCGATCCACCCCGGCGAGGTGCTGCTCAAGGAGTTCATCGAGCCCAAGGGGCTAACGCGTTACCACAATGCCGGATCGACAAGATTTGCGCGGGGAACCGCGCTCAGCGGCGAGGGTTCGGGACGCAGGGTGTCCGGATCAATTTCAAAGCCGATGGATTCGTAATTTCTAAACACGATGTCGAGCGCCGAGGCTGGCCAGACTTCTTCTCCCGTGCGCCGGTCGCGCAGCTTGGAACCGAACAGGCCGGGAACCACGATCACCGGCGGCTGGTCGGTATTCCTTTCGCTCATCTGGTACAGGCGTTTGAAGTCGGGCCGTATCACTTCCGTGCAAGCCGCGAGCGACAGGGAAAACAGCAAGGAAACAAGAAAAGATTTCATGGGGACGCGTTCCACGCATCAACCCAGCGTCATACTCGTGTCGGCTGTCAAGCGGGGAATTGCATTGCGCAAGAGGGAGACCCGTGAAGCCTGCAAGGTCCGGTTTCTTTCCGATCCCGCGCACAGGGCGCCGCGGAACCCCAGGTAGTCGGGACCAAGCTGGATCAGGTCAGGAACATCGGCGAGCCGCAGCGATCCGGCCAGTCCGGTCATCAGCCCCTCGACCCGGGCCAGCCGAATAAAATCGGCGAGGCGCGGTTCGCTGCAACAGTACCGCAAGCCGCCGCCTGATTTCTTAATGGTGTCCAGCATAACGCCGGCAAAATCCGCTTGCGCAAAATCTTCGACGAGGGAGAAATCCGGATTGCAATCCGCGAACAGCACCGCAACGAGGCGTGCCTGCCTGGCATAACGCGACAGCGCATCAATACAAGCGCGGGAATCGCCGCCCGGGAAAAACCCGACCTTCACGTAATCCACGCCCGCCGCCACTTCCTTAACCGCTTTCACAAGCGCAGTGGGTTCCATGGGCAGATCGCCCACGGTAGCGCTCACCGGGCAACGGCGATTAACCCATTGCACCACTTCGCGGACGATATCGGGAGGCAGCGCGCCGAGCGCGCTGTTTGCCGGATCTTTGCAGTCGATAATATCGGCGCCGCACTCCAGGCAAATGCGCGCTTCATCCAGCGATTTCACGCTGGCTAGGAGTTGCGTCATGCAACGTTGCCTTGTTTAAGTGCCGCACGGTGGGCTTCGATTTTTTCCATGAGCCAACCCCACGCCTCGCGTTCGCGGGGCCCCGCGGTCTTGTCAATGGCGATGGCGAGGTATTTCACTTCGGTTTCGATTTTCTCCCAGGGCAGCAGGTGCAGGCGGCTAGCCAGAATCGCTGCTTCCAGCACCGCCGCCTGCGCGCGATTGAAGCCGCAAAACGGCGAATGGGCCACACGATGTACCACTTGGCACAAGAGGCGCGGGCGCAATTTGTCTTCTTCGATACGTTCAAGTTTCAGTTCACAATGCGCAAGCGCTGACTTAAGCCGCGCGCAGGGTACTTTGTCCGCGGGTACGGTCGGCCAGTCGCGGCGGCCGGTGAGACAGCCGGCGAATATGCGCACATCGTCGCAATAATTGACCGCTGCATAGCCGTTTCCGAGCACATTATCCAGGGTGCTCGAGGGACGGAACGGCGCGAGCACGACGAGGCCATTGTCTTCGCGGATGCCCATCGGGGCGATGTGAATTCGGCCGTCCCCGGCCTGTGTGGTGACGATAGTCTCGAAAATCATTGGTTGCCGGTTTTCTTTCTGCGGTTATGCAGGGTAGTTCCAGGTGCGTGGTGCTGCATGAGATCCTCGGGTTTACGCTCCACCGCGCAGCCCCAGTCCAGTTCCTCGTCCTGATTGTAGCGCTTGCCCAGTTGCCAGGCGATTTGCGCGCGCGCCAGCTCCACACCGAGGTAAAAAGCGTGCGCGGCATCATTTTCCAGATTGAGCAGGGGAAACAGCGCAAACGGATCGGTGGCGACGTGCAGTCCGTCGCGGTTATAAATGTGGATGCCCTGTTCGCTAACTTGAATCCTGTAGCTCGGGTCCTTGATGGCGCGGGCTAACTCGGCGATTTCTTCCGCAGTGTCGGGAAAGGGTTTGCGCGCATGAGTGGTGAGCAGTTCCGAAGAAAAATCGCGCGGCAGGCTGGTCGCTTCGCGCGCTGCGTACATGATACGCCGCGCCACATCCGCTTCGCGCACCGCGCGCCGTGCGTGCGGGCTCACTTCGGTGGTGAGAATATTGGTAATGCGCAATTCGGAAATAACGCCCATCAGAAGCGCGTTGATGCCTGTAGTGTCGGCATCAGTCAACTCGGTAAGATTGCCCACCCCCATCATGATTTCTACTTCCGAATGGCGCTGGCGCAGCTCGTAATAACGCACCAGCGAATCCGCAAAGCCGAAATGAATCGGGTCGAGTACCGAATCGGCAATGAAACGGCGCTTGCGTTTCATCATGTATTCAATCGCGCGTTCCAGCGAAGCGAGATCGCCGGTTTGTGCCGGAATAAGCACCGGAATGGAAGCGACTTCATCGGCGACCCACAGCGTGTCTTCTTTCAGGCTCAACAGATAATCGGCGCCGGCCTTGCCGCCGCGCAATAATTCCTCCGGCTCGACCGAATCGACGCTTATCGCAAAACCCATTTTTTTCAGCGCAGCGACTGCTTCTTCAAGGTGGGGAAACGGCGTTTCCGGCAGGCAGCCGAGATCAATCACATCGGCGCCGTCCTTGCGGTAGCGTTCCGCGCGTTGCAGGATTTGTTCGATGCTTGACTGCGGTGCGTCAACGATTTCAGCGAAAATACGTACGTCATAACGGCTGAGATCCTCGCTTGCGCCTTTCTTTCCGAAGTACTGCGGCAGGTCTTTCAATTCGTCCGGTCCGCGCACTACCGGCACGCCGTAGTGTTTTGAAAGCGCATCGAGGTCGCCGCGGCAGCGGCCCGGTACCGTAATGCGGGTCGAGTTGCCGGAATTCGGCAGGCGCCGCAAAATCAGGTCTGCGGTCATCAATCCGGCGACGCTGATGCCGATGTTGAGCACATCGTAGCCGAACTCGCTCGGATGCATCTCCGCCAGCACCTTGTGCAGGCTTTTTTCGGCGAGTTTGCCGGTGAGAAATAAAATCCGTTCGGGCATGCAGGGAACCTCTGATTAAGTCCTCCACGGATTGCGTTGCAGGCAAAATGTGGATGGATGCGAGGCGCGCGACGAAGGTCGTAGCTTGGACTACGAAGCCGAGGAGCGCAACGACGCAGACGCCTCATTTTACCGCAACCCGGAGGGACGGTGGCTTTCCGGGTGGTTTGCTTTGTCGCTCGGCTTGCCAAGGGGAGTGACCCTTGGCTGCGCCTCGCTTCGCGCATCCCATCCCGGAAAGCCTCCGTCGCAACCGCGTGGGATTTAATCAGAGGTTCCTTAACTATACTCCTGCAACCATGCATAGAGTATTGCCGCGACTCAGGTCTTAATGCCTAGCACCTTCATGCGCGCGCTCACCGCGTCGCGCAATTCCTCGATGCGCGAGACCACGGTGACGTTTTCAAAGCTTTTCAGCTTTTCTGTGTTGTCGAGATCGATTTTGCGTGGGTACAGCGTTACCCATTCTTTCGGCGCTTCGGTGGTAACCATTGGCTCGGTGTCGCAGGCGAAGACGATACTATGTATTCGGCACTTCCCGGCTTGAGCAAAGATGTTGCTGACCAGGCTGTCGGAAATGCCACACACGCATTTGGCAACAGTATTGGAAGTGGCGGGGGCGATGACCACGGTGTGGTAGTGGCCGTAATAAAACAATCCCACAGGCGCGGCGCTGGCGGTGGTGTCGCGGAACACGCGAAAACGGGCGCGCAGCTCTTTCAAGCTGTGGGCGTACATGTGCACGACTTCGGCGGACGCCTTGGACAGATACAGGTCAACGTGCGGAAGCTCGAGCGCGATCTCCAGCGATTCCTTGAGGTAATGTCCGGAGCCGGTTAGCGCCCAGGCGAGGCGGGGCTTGTGGTCATGCATAGAAACCTCTGATTAAGTCCTCCGCGGATTGCGTTGCTGGCAAAATGCGGAGGGATGCAAGGCGCGCGGCGAAGGTCGTAGCCTGGATTACGAAGCCGAGGAGCGCAACAACGCAGACGCTGCATTTTACCGTAACCCGCGGGACTTAATCAGAGGTTCCCTAGTGCGAAGAATCCTTGTTGGGATCCTTTATGTTCAGCCGCTGCATCTTGCGGTACAGCGTATTGCGGCTGATTTTGAGCTGCCGCGCTACATTGGTGATGTTCCAGTGGTGGTTTTCCAATTCGCGGATCAGCGCGTCGCGCTCGGCGGATTCCAGAGGGTTGAGCGCTGCCGGGGGGGTGTTGCTTTCGTGCGATGGCGCACCGCCGCCGATTTCCTGCGGCAGATCCTTGATGGTGATGACATCACCCTCGCGCAGCGCCAGCACGGTGCGCAGCACGTTACGCAACTGGCGGATATTGCCCGGCCAATAATAGCGTTCCAGCGCTTCCAGCGCCTGATCATCGATCTCGGCTTTATGGTTGTCGCTGTTTTCCGCCGTCAAAATGTGCTTGATCACGATGCTCTTGTCGGCACGGTTGCGCAGCGGCGGCAACGACACGCTGAGCCCGTTCAGTCGGTAATAGAGATCCTGGCGGAACTCTCCCTTGATGATTTTTTCCGTGAGATTGCAGTGCGTGGCGCTAATCAGTTTGATATCCACTTTGACCGGGATCTCGCTGCCCAGGGGCAGGACCTCGCGTTCCTCGAGCACGCGCAACAGCCGCGCCTGCAGTTGGATCGGCATGTCGCCGATTTCATCGAGGAACAGCGTGCCGCCGTTGGCCTGGAAAATCTTGCCTCGCTGGCCTTCGCGGCTGGCCCCGGTGAACGCGCCCGGCTTGTAGCCGAACAATTCGGACTCGATCAGTGTTTCGGGGATGGAGGCGCAATTGATGGCGACAAACGGCTTATCGGCGCGATTGCTCGAGTAATGCATGGCTTTGGCGAACACCTCCTTGCCGGTGCCGGTTTCTCCGTAGATCAGCACCGCCACTTCACGGCTCAACACGCGCTTGGCCGCGCTGATATTGCGCTGCATTAGCGGATCGCCGAATTCCAGTTTATCGAGTGGAGAAGTCCCGGCCAAGGGAAGCGGGTTGACTGTCTTGCGTTGCCCGCGTGCCATGACCGGCACCACCGGTTTCACGCCTTCGGGCTGTTGTGCCACCGCGAAGAAGCGGCTGCCGCGCCGCGCCTCGAAAATCGGCATCGGCCGGAAGGAATTGCGCGCGGAGAGTTCAAGCAGCGATTGCAGCGAAATATTAAAGAGCTCGCCGATGTCTTTGCCGCATACATCGCGCGGCGAGGAATAGCCCAGCTGGAACAGAGCGCTGTGGTTCGCGGCCACTACGCGGCCATCGGCGGTGAAAGCGATCGCGCCCTCGCCCAAGGTGCCGACGAATTCGGGACGGCTGTGGAAGCGTACGATTAATTCGCGGCCAAAATGCGACAGGAACACGCGGTTTTCTATCATTTGCGCCGACATGTTGACCAGTACCAGAGTGTGCTGCTGCGCTAGCCGTGATTCCCCCGACGCGTCCAGCACTGCAAGCAGCTTCCCTTCATGGTCGAATATCGGCGCGGCGGAGCAGGTAAGCCCGATATTGCGCGCCAGGAAATGTTCCCGGTGGTGGATTATCAGCGGTTTTTTTTCTAAAAGGCAGGTGCCCATGCCGTTGGTGCCCTGGTATTGCTCGCTCCACACCGCGCCCATCATCAAGCCGGTTTTTGATGCGGCATGGGTGAACTCGGGATCGCCGAAATAATTGAGCAGCACGCCGTCAACATCGGTAAGCATGATGGCGTAGCCCGAACCCGCAAGCTGCTGGTAGAGGTTGGTCATCTCGATTTTGGCGATGGACAGCACATCGGCGATGCGTTCCTGGCGTTCCAGCAATTCGCTTCGATCCACCACCGCCGGATTCTGCGGGTTCGCGGGGTCGAGGCGATAATCATCCAGGCAACGCTTCCAGGAACGGGTGATTCTGTCGTCGTCAAGCTTCACCGCGCCTTTCAGCACCGAATGAATGAATTTGGCGTGACTGGATATCAGGTCGGGCATTTATCGCATTCCGCTTTTAGGTTTAAGGTTGACACCGCTGCTGGCAGACGTACCGCAGAAAGCTTTTTGTAGCGGGGTTTTAGTTTAAAACAGCGAGTATTCTGTATTATAGTGTTTAACACGAAAACTGGCTATGGCGCGTAACTTGCGCTTTTACAAAGTTTTTTGTGCTTCTCACAAGGAGTTGACCCGATGAATAAGCATTTGGCTTGGCTTGTGCTGTTGTTGCTGCCGGGAACGGCGTTTGCCTATAACTACCCGACCATTGACCGGGTGGAGTTTGTGTTTCAATGCATGCAAGACCACCCGGGGAAGTACGAGTATCTCTACAAGTGCTCCTGCGCAATTGACGCCATCGCCAAGGAATTGAAATACGATGATTACGTGGAATTTTACACCGCCTCACGGGGACAGAGCACGCGGGGCGAAGCTGGCGGCGTCTTCCGCGATCCTCCGGAGATCAAGGAAATGGCCAAGCGCTACGACACGCTCAAGGCCAAAGCTGAAAAAGGATGCTTCATTCAGTGACGCGTGGGCTCGCCGCCGCAGTTGTGCTCGGCGTGTTCAGCACACCCTGCGCTGCGGAACGGCCGCTCCCGACTCTCGCGGTTCTGGATTTCGAGCTGATTGACGATACTCAGGATAATAATCCCGAAACGCTTGCCGCCCAGCAAAAACGGCTGACGCTCATCAGTGAACAGTTACGAAAAGAGTTTACCGATGCGGAACTTTATCGCGTGCTCGACAATGCTCCCGCAGCGGATTACATCGCCGAGCTTAAGGCAGGGCAGGAACTGCATTCCTGCAACGGCTGCGAGCTCGACATCGGCAAAAGACTTGGCGCCGACCTGGTGCTCACCGCCTGGGTGCAGAAAGTGAGCAACCTGATTCTCAATATCAATATCGAGATCAAGGAGGTTGCTTCGGGCCAGACCATTCTCAACAAATCAGTTGATATCCGCGGCAATACCGACCAATCGTGGTCGCGCGGTATTAGCTACATGGTGCGCGGCATGGTGGACAAGAAGCAGAATAGGAAGTAGTAAGCTCAACTGCCTGCAGCTGTAACGCCGGGTTCCACCATGATGTAGCTATTGAATTGCAGGTCGCTGGAATCAATGACCTCCGCTTTCAGTTCCCCGGATTCGCGCGGGGTGAAGTAAAAGCGGAAGTTGGGGTTTTCGCTGATGGAGAAATCCACCTCGGCGGTGAGAATAAGCTTGCCACTGTAAGTCACATCTATTTTCTTGACGAAGCGCGCCGGAATGAAAAGGCGCGTCAACTGGTCCATTTGCAGCCCGGAATTATTGGGGTGGCTGATCATGAGCTGCGCGAGGTTCGGCCGGTTGAGCGCGACTTCGTTATCCAGCCGGAATTTCATCTTGCCCAGCCTGGCCAGCGCAGCCTCCTGATCTTTGCCCGCCGGCGCCGAGCAGCCGCCGGAAGCCCTGACGTAGCGCATTGCCATGTAAAGCTTGCCGTCATTCATCTCGGCAATCGCCCGCACATAACTGTACTCTTCAATGCGCACCCGGGTGTCAATGTCTGCGCGCCCGCTGTCAGGAGTGAGATGAAACACCGCAGCGATAGGCGAAGGGTTCTTGTCAATAACGAGATAAATCGTTTGCACGTATTTTTGCGGACTCTGCGGGATTTGTGCTTTGATGGCGATCGGCACGGTGGCCGCATCTTCAGCCCGCACCGGCGCTTCCAGCGTGATCAGGTCGTTGCCGGTGATTTCAATCGCCCGGCCTTCAAACAGTAAATTTTTGACCTTGATCCAGATTTCGGACTTGGCTGGATCAGGGTCGGGGTCGGCAGGGAACGCGTGGGTGGCGAACAGCATTGCACCTAAGGCAAGCGCAAGCCGCATCAATAAAATAAAACTTTTCATTTTGCGCTCCACAGTCGAGTGCGCGAATACTAATACTATCAGTATAGACTCGCGTATCTGCTTAGGGAACCTCTGATTAAGTCCCACGCGGTTGCGACGGTGTGCAATCCGGGTGCAGGGCGAGGCGTGAGGAGCGCCGTTTGGTGGAGGCCAAACCAGCGACGAACAACCAAGAAGTCATGTGACCGGGCGCCCCGGACTCGGACTCGCGCAGCGTGGAGCGGGAAGGGGCGCAAGCAGCCGCAAGAGACGCCGTTCAATGGGGCGCTCATGCTGCCGCTCCCGCACCCCAAGCTTCGCTGACCGTGTCGCGGCAGCCCCCGTCCCTCCGGGTTTCGGCAAAATGCGGCGCCTGCGTCGTTGCGCTCCTCGGCTTCGTAGACTCAACTACGACCTTCGTTGCGCGCCTCGCATCCCTCCGCATTTTGCCAGCAACGCAATCTGCGGAGGACTTAATCAGAGGTTCCCTAGTCATCATCTTCCCATTCGAGTTCGGCATAGGCCGCGGTGACGTTGCGCCGGTGGAAAGAATCAAACAGCAGCCAGTGGTCGCGTTGAGACAGCCCCACCGTATCCACTGCCTGCTGTAGGGTTTGCCTGCGCTTGATTGCCTCACGCACTTCGCGCAGCAGAATATTCAGATAGTCGGATTCCCCTTGCAGCGCCTGCGGCCAGGGCGGATCGGGCTGTCCGTGACCGGGAATGATGTGGCGCGCTTTGATTCCAGGGAGTTCCTTGAGCACTCCAAGCCAGCCTTTGAGGCTGCCGTCCACCACCGGGATATGCCCTGTGAAAAGCAGATCGGCGAGCCACAGCGTTTGGGTTTTTTCGTCAAATACGGTGAGGTCATTATCGGTATGCGCGGTGCGCCAGGCTTTGAGTGTGAGCCGGCGGCCGCCGAGGTCAAGCTCCAAAACGTCCTTGACGGTGAGGGTGGGAAGAATGATTTCGCTGCCCTGGGTTGCGGCCCCCACATCGCGTTTCAGCGCATTCAGGTAATTGCCGCCGCGCGCCGCCATCGCAGCCGGCAGTTTGTCGTGGCCGACGAATACCGGGTGGTCTTGCTTGAAGGCGGCGTTGCCGAAAACATGGTCGGGATGAACATGGGTGTTGATGACGTAACAAACCGGCTCACGGGTTATGTTTTTAATCGCCTGGCGCAGGCGCTCCCCGACGACGATGCTGCCGCCAGTGTCAATCACCGCAACGCATTTGGCTCCGACGATGAAGCCGATGTTGGCGATGTCGCCGAGATTTTGCGGCGAGCTTTCCTCCTGCACGCCGCTGTGCACGTAAACCCCGGGCGCGATTTCGCGCACCGTGAATGCGTCGTCGTCGCCGGCGAGGGTCGTGCACGCCGCGAACAGCAGACAAAACACCGTCGCCATGCGGCTTGCGGACACGAGAGTTTGGTTGGGGATGATTTTCACTGTGAGTTTTTCAATGCGCATCTGATACTATTACACAAAAGCCGGAACCGGTAATTTTGCGGCGATATCGGCATTTTCCATATAAGGTTTTAGCTTGAGCGCAGAATCTTTGCACCGTATCTTGATTGTCGGCGGCGGCGCGGGAGGACTGGAGCTGGCCACCCGGCTCGGCGATGTATTGGGGAAAAAACGCATCGCCAGCATCACTTTGATTGACAAATCCTTCACCCATTTGTGGAAACCGCTGTTGCACGAAGTAGCAGCGGGCAGCATGGACCTCGACACCCATGAACTCGAGTATCTGGCTCAGGCGCACTGGCATCATTTCCATTTTCGTCTTGGCAGCATGGACGGGCTAGACCGCGCAGCGCGTCAGATTTACGTTGCGCCGACTTTCGATGAAAAAGGTGATGAGCTTATTCCGAGGCGGGTAATACCGTATGACACGCTGGTGATAGCCGTGGGCAGCACCGCCAACGACTACGGCACGCCGGGAGCAGCGCAATACGCTATTGCGCTGGATACGCCGGAGCAGGCGGAGCGTTTCCGCCAGCGGCTCATCAACGCCTGCATCCGCGCCAATGCGCAAGCCGGGCCCTTGCGCCCCGAGCAACTGAACGTCGCCATCGTCGGCGGCGGCGCCACCGGCGTGGAACTCGCTGCACAATTGCACAACACCACGCGCCAACTCATCGCTTACGGACTGGATAAGATAGACCCGGAGAAAGATATCAAACTCTCGATCATCGAGGCCGCGGAGCGCATATTACCGATGCTGCCCGAGCGCTTGTCGAAAGCCACGGAAGAGCAGCTCAAGCCGCTCGGCGTGCAGATTTACGCCGGCGAGCGGGTGACCCAGGTCACGGCCAACGCCGTGCAAACGCAAAGCGGCAGAATGATTCCGGCGGAACTCGTCGTCTGGGCGGCAGGTATCAAGGCGCCGGATTTCCTGCGCGAGCTCGACGGTCTGGAAACCAATCGCATAAATCAATTGATGGTGCGGCCCACGCTGCAAACCACGCGCGACGAAAATATTCTTGCCTTCGGCGATTGCGCCTCGTGCCCGTGGCCGGAAAAAAACACGAGTGTGCCACCGCGCGCGCAAGCCGCGCATCAGCAAGCCTCGTTTCTGGTGAAAGCGCTGCCCCGCAGGATACGCGGAGAAGCACTGCCGCATTTCCGCTACCGCGATTTCGGCTCGCTGGTGTCGCTGGGGAAATACAGCACCGTGGGCAGTCTGATGGGCGCACTCACCGGCGGCACTCTCTTTCTGGAAGGCTATTTCGCGCGGCTTATGTATCTCTCACTATACAAAATGCATCTTTACGAGCTGCATGGCTTTTGTAAGGTGTTTTTCGACACCCTGGCACGGTTGATTACGCAGCGCACTGAACCGCCGGTCAAGCTACATTAACAGGATGATGCAAAACTACTGCGGGGCGGTCTGTTGCTTGTCGCTCGAAAGCTCGCCGTACTCCCTCTGTACTGTCTTGCTTTCTCGCTCCTCACGTCGCGTATCCCGGCTTCCTCGTGACGTTTTGCAGCAACCTGCTAGCGGCCATAATTCCAGGTCGCTTTGTTGCGGTTGAGCGCGTGGTGGCAAATTGATGGATAAGGCGCACTGCACGGCTACTCGTCGTACTTGATGTACTTGAAACGCTGATCCTCATTCGGCGTGCCTTCCAAGGCGCCGCCTTCCTTGGCCGGCTGCCAATGAATCACGCTTTCGATTTTCTTGGCGAGCTCGAAATCCTTGTCAGTGATGCCTTTGGCCGCGTGGTTCATCAGCTTGACGATGACAAACGCATAGGAAACCGTGAGGTCGGGGTGGTGCCACGCAACTTCTGCGAGATGCCCCACCGTGTTCACTACCATCAGCGTGCCTTTCCAGCTTCCGGTGCGGTATTTCCTGCGGATCCACCCGTCCTCGTAATACCAGTGCGGCAATTCTTTTTCCAGCCGCACCTTGATTTCCTGCTCTGAATATACACGAGTTTGCTTTTCTGTTTCCATCGTAACCTCGTTGTAATTTAACATGATTTACGACCCGACCGCGCATGTTTTAACGTGCCTGGCAGCGGCCGATTTAAGCGCGTGATCGGGCACTTTTCATTTCTGACACAAGCTGTTAATCGGACTATTCAATGCGTTCATTCCTGACACACGCAAGATTTTTGTGCTCTATTATAACTTATTGTATATAAATAGAATAATTGTACTTAATGTGCCCAATTAAACGAAACTTGATTCGGGCATATTATGTGCTATAGTGCACAGAGGTAATGTAACGCGTTACCTTTCCCTAGAAAGTTGGTAAATCACAATATTGGTAAATCAATAAATGGTGTTCGCCCTTTTTAGGGGCCGTGGTCAATAATACTGTTTTATCTCTATTAGTTTAAGGAGGAAGTTGTTATGACGATCAAAGCGAAACTGAAACTTTTGCCGTTGGTATTCGCGGCGCTGGCCCTACCAGGCTTGGCGTTTGCAAATGCCGATTTGGCGAAGCAAATAAGCAATCCCAATCAGTGGGCTCACCCGAGTGGCGATTTTGCTCTACATCGGTACAGCACTCTGGCTCAAATCAATAAGGATAATGTCAAGAACCTGAAAGTGGCTTGGACCTTCTCCACCGGTGTATTGCGTGGTCATGAAGGCGGGCCGCTGGTGATCGGCGATACGCTGTTTATTCATTCGGCGTTCCCGAACAAAGTGTTCGCAATCAACCTGGATGACCAAACCATCAAGTGGAAGTACACCCCGGTACAAGACCCGAGCGTGATTCCCGTAATGTGCTGCGACACGGTGAACCGCGGTCTGTCCTATGCCGAAGGCAAGATCTTCCTGCAACAGGCGGATACCACCCTGGTAGCGCTGGATGCTAAGAGCGGCAAGGTAGTCTGGTCAGTCAAGAATGGCAATCCCAAGCTCGGCCAAACCAATACCAACGCGCCCTTTGTGATGAAAGACAAAGTCATGACGGGTATCAGCGGTGGTGAGTTTGGTGTGCAAGGGTTTGTCGCCGCTTATGACATCAACAGCGGCAAGCAGGTGTGGAAATGCTACAGCGTTGGCCCGGATGATCAGATGTGCATGGATGGCGACAAGACCATGACCTGGACCAATGGCAAGATGGCGCCTGTCGGCAAAGATTCATCGCTGAAGACCTGGAAAGGCGATCAGTGGAAAATCGGCGGCGGCACCACTTGGGGTTGGTATGGTTATGACCCTGCCCTGAACCAGATGTTCTACGGTTCCGGCAACCCCAGCACCTGGAACCCGGCACAACGTCCCGGCGACAACAAGTGGTCTATGACCATTTGGTCGCGTGACGTGGATACCGGCGCAGCCAAGTGGGTGTACCAGATGACTCCGTATGATGAGTGGGATTTCGACGGCATCAACGAGATGATCCTGGCTGACATCCCGGTGCATGGCAAGGCAACCAAAGCGTTGGTGCACTTCGACCGCAACGGCTACGGCTACACGCTTGACCGCGTGACCGGCGCCCTGCTGGTGGCCGAGAAGTTTGATCCGAAAGTCAACTGGTCAACCCACGTTGACATGAAGACCGGCCGTCCGCAAGTGGTCTCCAAGTACTCGACCGCGCAAGGCGGTCCCGATGTCGACACCAAGGGCATCTGCCCGGCGGCACTCGGAAGCAAAGACGAGCAACCTGCGTCCTTCAACCCGCAAACCGGCCTGTTCTATGTGCCCACCAACCATGTGTGCATGAACTACGAGCCGTTCAAGGTTGAGTACACCGCAGGCCAACCGTACGTGGGCGCGACCCTGTCGATGTTCCCTGCACCCGGCAGCCATGGTGGCATGGGTAACTTCATCGCCTGGGATGCTGGCACGGGCAAGATCGTTCAATCCAAACCGGAGAAATTCTCGGTGTGGAGCGGCGTTCTGACCACCGCTGGCGGCATTGCCTGCTACGGCACGCTTGAAGGCTATTTGAAGTGTGTGGATGCCAAGAACATCAACAAAGAACTGTACAAGTTCAAGACCCCGTCCGGCATCATTGGCAACGTCAATACCTGGGAATTTAAAGGCAAGCAGTACATCGGTATTCTCTCGGGAATTGGCGGCTGGGCTGGCATTGGCCTGGCAGCCGGCTTGGAGAAAGACACTGACGGCCTCGGCGCCGTGGGTGGTTACAAAGAACTCTCCAAGTACACGGAACTGGGTGGTGTGCTGACCGTGTTCTCTTTGCCCTAATAGGGAAAGAAGCCGTTTGGCAATTTAGCTGAACTGAATAACTGGCATCTTGACTAAGGTTAAGATGCCAGTTTTTTTTGTGGCTGATGAAAATGAAAAAGGCACTACCGATGAAATCTCAAATTATTCTTTTTGCCGGTTTATTGCTGGCCAGCGGTTTTGCAGTTGCGGATGACCTGTACAAAGTGGTAGACGGTGACAAGGTGGATGCCAATACTTTTGCCGGATGGAAAACGTGGCGGGCGATGGCTTGCGAACGCTGCCACGGCGCGAAGCAGGAAGGCTTGGTGGGCCCATCGCTGATTGACGGCTTGAAAAAATTAAGCAAGGACGAGTTCAAAAAGACCGTATTGGAAGGCCGGCCGGGAACGGCAATGGCGCCGTTCAAGGAATCGAAAACCGTGTTCGACAACATTGACAACTTGTACGCTTACCTGAAGGGCCGCTCCGATGAGGCCATCAAGCCGGGGCGTCTGCAGTTGATTCAAGATCCAGGCGCAGAGAGTAAATGACATAGCTTGTGGATGAGGGCCGTTTATGGTATTGAGAGATATGACCCGCATCCTGTTCATGCGCTTCTCGCTGCCACTTATTCTGGCGAGCGCGATTTGCCTCTTCAGTTCGCCGTCCTTTGCTGCCTCGCCGCGGAAAGCCTTCCGCGTCTGCGCCGATCCGAACAACCTGCCGTTTTCCGACAACAAACGCGAAGGCTTTGAAAACAAGATTGCGGAACTGTTCGCTAAAGAACTCGGCTTGCCGGTTGAATATACCTGGTATCCGCAGCGCATGGGGTTTCTGCGCAATACCCTGCGTGCGCGACTGGAGGGTGGCGGCTATAGATGCGATATCGTAATGGGCGTGCCGTCCAACTACCACGAAACGGCGACGACCAAGCCGTATTACCGTTCCACCTGGGTGATGGTGTATGTGAAGGGCAAGGGGCTCGACAATGTGACGGCGCCGCAGGACATTCTCAAGGAGCCTAACCTGCGTTCGCTCAAGTTCGGCCTGTTCGGCGGCAGCCCGGCAGCGGATTGGGTGCTCAAGTACAATCTTATGGAGCAGATGGTGCCTTATCAATTGCAGACCGGCGCCATCGAGGATTACACCGGCAAGGTGATTATCGAGGATTTGCTGCCGGGTAACATTGACGTGCTGTTCATCTGGGGGCCGATCGCCGGTTATTTCGCCAAGCAGCATCCCGAGCTTGCCCTCGTTGCCATGCAATCGGAAAATGAAAAGGACAAGGACGTCGTTTTCGACTTCGCCATCTCCATGGGCATGCGCCAACCAGACAAGGAATGGAAAGAGGAAATAAACAAGCTGATCGAACAGAACCAGGACAAGATCGACGCGATTCTCGTCGAATACGGCGTGCCATTAGGCAAAGAGCAAAAGTGAGACGGCTGCCGGAAGAGGCGGAGAAAAAGATCGCGGCCTTAACGCTGGCCGCGCCGTTGCTGTTGTTTTCGCTGCCTGGGGATGCCGCCCTGGATTTCGAGCTCTACGCCAAACTCGCTTCGACGGTGATGAAAATCGAAGCGCACAACCCCGATGGCAGTACTTCAATAGGCTCCGGAGTAATGGTCGCTCCGGGAAAACTGGTGACCAACTGTCATGTGACCAGGAATGCCACCAGCATCGCAGTGATTAAATCCGGTCGGCGGTGGGGTGCGGAAAAGCAGCAGAGCGATGTGGAACACGATTTATGCCTGCTTTATGTTCCCGCGGCCACCGTACCGGTGGTGCAGTTCGGCAATGACAAGCTGAAAGTGGGACAGCTGGTGCACGCAGTCGGTTATATCGGTGGGCTGGGGCCGCGCCTGAGCAGCGGCCAGGTAAAAGCCCTATATGATTATGACGGTGGCCAAGTCATTCAAAGCAGCACGCCTTTCAGATCCGGCGCGAGCGGCGGCGGGCTGTTTGATGAACAAGGGCGGCTGGTCGGGGTTGTGACCTTTAATTCCAGGCTGGACCAAACCTATCATTTTTCACTGCCGGTAAGCTGGGTGGTGGACAACCTGGCGATGAGCAAGCCGCAAAACGTGGCGCCCTTGCCTGAGGGGTTTGCTTTCTGGCAACAACCGTATGAACGCGAGCCTTATTTCCTGCAAGCTGCCGCATTGGAAGCGACCAACAGCTGGAGTGAAATGCGGGAACTCGCTGAAAAGTGGTCGGCTGCCGAGAGCCGCAATGCCAATTCCTGGCTCACATTGGGCAAGGCGTACCAGCATTTGCAGCAAAACGACCAAGCCATCGCAGCTTACCGCAAAGCCATTGTGCTCGACCGCGATTATCCCGAAGCCTGGTACAATCTCGGCCTGGTTTATCTCGACCAGGGAAAACAAAGCGAAGCCGAGGATGTATGCAAGGTGCTCGGCAGTCTGGATGAAGAGTTGGCGCAGAAGTTGTCAAAAGCGCAAACTTTGCACTAAATCCGCAAGCAGTCCAACAGGTGTTGCGTTTTATTTTCATCTTGAATTAATCGGAGTATTCAGCTTATGCGTTTAAGAAACTTTTTTGCGGTAAACGCGCTGATGCTGTTGTTATTCTCAGCGGCAGCGGTGTTCGCTGATGACAGGTATTCGGATGCGGAAAAGCTGATTTTTGAAACCGACCACCTGAAAAAAATCACCAAGCCGGCAAAACTGCACTACAGCTTTGTAAAAGGCGGCACGCTGGAACAAAGCTTTCAGGATAACGTGGACATTTCCGTCGACAAGATTATGCCGGACGGCGGTAAAAACATTACGGCCCAGTTCTTGTCCGGCCCGAATAAAATAACTTTTCCGCCCACAGAAGAGGCCAGAAGCAACCCGGTTTTACTGTATTTCTTGGAACGCGACATCCGCGAGATGCAGCGTCTAACCGGCGGCAAGTTGCCTTATTTCAAGCGCCGCATCCAAATTGCACTAGCCGACCACGCCGAGGTGCGCCCGGTTACAATCGTTTACGATGGCAAGGAAGTGAACGGGAAAGAAATCAAGATTACGCCGTACGTGAACGACGAGCTGAAAGCGCGTTTCGGCAAGCATGTAGGAAAATATTATCTGTTCACCCTGTCCGACAAGATTCCGGGTGAAGTGTATCAATTGCGCAGCGTGACCCCCGATATCCAGTCAGGCGGTTCCAGCGGAGAACATCCGCTGATCGAGGAGACCCTCACTTTCAGTCCGAGCGAAAAAAAGGCTGACCGTTGAAACTTTCTTGATGGAGGCCCAAATGGCCACCATTGAACTTACCAAAGACAATTTCGAACTAGCTGTCGCCGGCAACCCGATGGTGATCGTGGATTTCTGGGCGCCGTGGTGCGCACCGTGCCGCTCGTTCGCGCCGATTTTCGATGCCGCTTCCAATAAGCATCCGGAAATTGTGTTCGCGAAGATCAATACCGACGAGGAACAGGAGCTCGCGGCGAATTTCCAGATACGTTCTATTCCGACGTTGATGATCCTGCGCGACCAGGTCATTCTGTTCTCGCAGCCCGGAGTTCTTTATGCCTCAGGGCTTGAGAGCATCATTAGCCAAGCGCAGGGTGCATGAGGAAATTACGCGAGAGCAGCCGATAAGCCGTTAATACTGGGTGGCGCATCATCCAGATTATTTGCTTTTCCTGAAACACAGTCACAGACGCCGCTTTTTCTCCCCCGCTGACGCGCATTGATTTTCAGGTGCCGGGCAGGTCCACTACAAACGTCGCGCCACCGAACTCACTGCGAGTAATCTGGATATTCCCCTGATAGCCGTGGACGATATCGCACGCAACAGCGAGCCCGATGCCGTGACCCGGCATCACCTGATCGGCGCGGAGCTTCCTGAACGTAATTGGAACGGAAGGTTCGAAATGGGATGAAACCGTTGGCGGTTGGGAACATAATTGTTTATCAATCACTTAATACGACTTCGAGCGAGCGAAACAGGCTGTAAAATCAAGGACAAATCATGCTGAATTTGCGAAAAAGCACGGAGCGCGGCTATTTCGATTACGGCTGGCTCAAGACTTACCATACCTTTTCATTTGCCGATTATTTCGACCGCGAGAACATGAGCTTCGGCAGCTTGCGCGTCATCAACGAAGATTTTGTCCAGGCGGGGAAAGGCTTCGGCACGCACCCGCACCGTGACATGGAAATCATCACCTACATTCTGGAAGGCCAGCTCGCACATAAGGACAGCATGGGCAATGGCTCCATTATCAAGCGCGGCGACGTGCAGCGCATGAGCGCAGGAACAGGTGTCACGCACAGTGAATACAATGCTTCGCAAAACGAGATCGTGCATCTTCTGCAAATCTGGATTTTGCCAAAACACAACGGTCTGCAGCCGAGCTATGAGCAAAAATATTTTGACGCGTGGGAAAAGCAGGATAGATTGCGCTTGGTGGCTTCTCCCGATGGCCGCGACGGCTCGGTGACTATACACCAGGATGCTTCGATGTACGCCGGGATTTTGAGCAAGGGCAAGGAATTGAGTCACTCGCCGGCAAACGGACGGCGCGCTTATGCGCATGTTGCACGCGGAGCGCTGGAGGTGAACGGAGAGCGGCTGGAGACGAGTGATGGTGCGAAAATCACCGATGAAAACAAAATCACGCTTTCCGCTTTGGAAGATACCGAGTTATTGTTGTTTGATCTTGCCTAAGAGCCTCTAACACTAGAAAGGAGCGCAATCATGAACAAGGCATGTGAAATGACGACACAGTACGCGCCGCTCATTGGGCGTATTTTGCTGGCATTGATATTCATCATTTCCGGTTTCGGCAAAATCACCAATTTCAACTCTACTGCGGACTACATGGCTGGCCAAGGGTTGCCGATACCGCAGGTGCTGTTGATTGCCACCATACTCATCGAATTGGGCGGCGGCATCATGATGGTGCTGGGTTGGCAGGCACGCTGGGCGGCGCTGGCAATTTTCCTGTTTATCATTCCGACGACGCTCATCTTTCATCCATTCTGGGCAGCGGACGCGGCGCAAATGCAAAACCAGATAAATTTCATGAAAAATCTCGCCATCATGGGCGGGATGCTCTACATCATGGCTTATGGTTCCGGACCATACAGTTTGGGTAAGAAGGACAAGTGTGGGGAGAAGATGGAGGAGAAATCGTGATTGTAGAAAAAAAAGCGCAAACTTCTGTCGCCATTCACGATCTCATGGCGCGGCGCTGGAGCCCGCGTGCGTTCGACAATAATCGTCCGGTGAGCCACGAGCAGATCAAGTCGTTGTTGGAAGCGGCGCGCTGGGCGCCGTCCTGTAACGGCGATGAACCGTGGCGCTATCTGCTGTGGGACCGAAAGCGGGATCCCGCGGGCTGGCAGAAAGCATTTGAATGTCTCGCCGGGGGAAATCAAATCTGGGTAAAGAATGCGCCGCTGCTCATGGCATCCATCGCCGGCAGCCAATTCGCGCATAACGGCAAGCCCAACCGCTGGGCGCAGCATGACACCGGTGCCTCCAGTATGAGCCTAGTGCTGCAAGCGGTGGCGCTGGGACTTGCTGCGCACCAGATGGGCGGTTTCGATGCCGACAAGCTGCGCGAAAAATTTGCGATTCCCGCAGGTTATATGCCGATGGCGATGATCGCGGTTGGCTATCAAGTCGATGTCGATATTCTGGAAGGGGAAATCAAGGAACGAGAACTCGCGCCGAGAGCCCGCAAGCCTCTTAGGGAAAAGTTCTTCGAGGGAACCTGGGGCGTTCCGGTCGCCTGAAATCCGAAATTGCGGGATACGTTGCGGCCTTAGCCAATCTAATGATGGAGAATCTTTGACAAGAATTGCTGCGCCCGCTCCGAGCGCGGCGTGCCGAAGAATTCGTCCTTAGCGGCGTCTTCAATAATCCTGCCCTGGTCCATAAAAATCACCCGGTGCGCGACTTTGCGTGCGAAACCCATTTCGTGGGTCACGCACATCATGGTCATGCCTTCCTTGGCCAGCTCGACCATCACATCCAGCACCTCGTTGATCATCTCCGGATCGAGCGCAGAGGTCGGCTCGTCGAACAGCATGGCGATCGGATCCATCGCCAACGCGCGGGCAATGGCGACGCGCTGCTGTTGCCCGCCCGAAAGCTGACCAGGAAACTTGTGGGCGTGCGCCGTAATGCCGACCCGCTCCAGCATTTTCAAGCCTCGCGCCGTCGCTTCATCCCGGCTTCGCCCCAGCACCTTGATCTGCGCCAGGGTCAAGTTGTCGGTTATGCTCATGTGGGGGAATAGCTCGAAATTCTGGAACACCATGCCTAACCGGGCGCGCAGCTTGGAGAGGTTCGTCTTCGGGTCTGCCACCGAGATGCCATCAACGGTGATGTCGCCCTTCTGGAAAGGTTCCAGGCCGTTCACGCATTTGATCAGCGTCGACTTGCCGGAGCCGGAAGGGCCGCAGACCACCACGACCTCGCCTTTCTTCACTTGGGTCGTGCAGTCGGTCAATACCTGGAAGTTGCCGTACCACTTGCTGACATTGCTGATAGAGATCATTTGGCTAGCCTGTGCTGGTATCGCCTGACTAGGAGCGAGGCGCTGAAACACAGCACGAAATACACGGCGCCGGCGAACAGCAGGAGTTCGACGATGCGACCGTCGCGGTCGCCGACCTTGTAGGCGGCGCCGAAAAAGTCGGCCAGCCCGATGACGTACACAAGCGAGGTGTCCTGGAAAAGTATGATCGCCTGGGTGAGCAGGAGCGGAATCATGTTGCGGAACGCCTGCGGCAGCACCACGAGGCGCATTGCCTGGCTGTAAGTGAGGCCGAGTGCGTATGCGGCGCTCACCTGGCCGCGCGGCACGCTCTGGATGCCGGCGCGGATGATCTCGGAGTAGTACGCGGCCTCGAACAGCGCGAACGCGGTGAAGGCCGAGGCAAGGCGGATGTCGGCGATGCTCTCGCCAAAAATCGCCTTCAGCAGCGAGGGCACGATCAGGAAGAACCACAGGATCACCATTAGCAGCGGCACTGAGCGGAACAGGTTTACGTAGCTGGCCGCGAGCCATGCCACGACGCGGTTGGCCGACACGCGCATTACGGCGAGCAGGGCGCCCCAGATGATACCGACAACAATTGCAAGGCCGGTGATCTCAAGGGTGGTTTTCGCCCCGGTCCACAGGTAGGGCAGTGCGCCGGGGATCGAGCTCCAGTCGAATTCGTACATTTATTTGCCAGTCGTGATAAACCCCGGCACCCGGGTGCGCTGTTCGATCCAGCGCATGAACGTCATAATTACTACGTTCAGTATGAGGTAAGCCAGGGTGACGACGATGAAGGCCTCGTAGGGCTGGGCGGTGTAGTCCACCAGCTGCTGCGCCTGGCGCGACAACTCGACGAAGCCGATGGTCGAGATCACCGCGGAATTTTTGAAGATGTTGAGGAACTCGGAGGTGAGCGGCGGGATGATGATGCGGAATGCCATCGGCAGCAACACGAACCGGTAGGTCTGCGGCAGCGTCAACCCCATCGCCAGACCGGCGTTCTTCTGTCCGCGCGCGAGCGCGCCGATGCCGGAGCGCACCTGCTCGCTGACGCGCGCGGCGGTGAACAGCCCGAGGCAGAGCATGCCGGCTAGGAACTGCTGCAGGAGCGGCGTCGAGTTCTTGATGGCTGTGCCTATCGACGCCGGCAGCAGCTCGGGTATCACGAAGTACCAGATGAACAGCTGCACAAGAAGCGGGATGTTGCGGAAAATCTCGACGTAGGTCGCCGCGAGGCCGGAGAGCCACCGACCCGGCACAGTGCGCAGCACCCCGAGCAGAGCGCCGAGGACAAGGGCAATGACCCAGGAAGAGAGGGACATTATTACCGTCCACTGCAGGCCCTCAAGGAACCAGCCGAGGTAAGTCGTTTCCCCGGAAGGAACCTTGCTAAAAAAAATGCCCCAACTCCAGTGGTAACCCATCTAGCACCCGCGCCTTGTCATACAGCCTGAAAGATGGAGCGGAAAGGACGCGCTCCCCCCGCCTATCGTCTTACTGGAGCGCCTTGTCGTTCGGGTTCTTGATGAGCTTCTTCATGTCCTCGCTCAGCGGGAAGTCGAGGTTGAGCCCTTTCGGCGGGACCGGCGATCTGAACCATTTGTCATACAGCTTCTCGGCAGCGCCGCTGGTCTCAAGCTTCGCGATGGTCTCGTCCGCGAGCTTCTTGAACGCCGCGTCATTCTTGCGCAGCATGCAGCCATACGCCTCAAACGACTGGGGTTTGCCGACGATCACCCATTCACCGGGCTTCTTCGCCTTGGCGCGCTCGCCGTAAAGCAGCGCGTCGTCCATCATGAACGCCACGGCGCGGCCGGTCTCCAGTGTGAGGAACGACTCTCCGTGGTCCTTGGCGCTGATGAGGTTCATTTTCATCTGCTTTTCCTCATTCATCTTGCGCAGAATCTGCTCGGAGGTAGTGCCGGCCGTGGTTACGACGTTCTTTCCGGCGAGGTCGGGAAAGTCCTTGATACCCGAATTGACCTTGGCCATCAGCCGTGTGCCGATGATGAAGATCGTGTTGGTGAAATCGACCTGCTTCTGGCGCTCCAGGTTGTTGGTGGTCGAACCGCACTCAAGATCTACCGTGCCGTTCTGGATGAGCTGGATACGGTTAGCCGGAGTGACGGGTATCAGCTTCACCTCCAGCTTAGGCAGCTTGAGCTCCTTCTTGACTGCATCGACGATCTTCAACGCGATCTCATACGAATAGCCAACAACCTGCTGCTTGTCGTCGTAGTAGGAAAACGGGATCGAAGATTCGCGGTGAGCGAGAACGATAGTGCCGGAATCCTTGATTTTCTTGAGGGTGCCGGTAAGTTGTTGGGCGAGGGCCGGGGAAGTGAACACCGTGCACGCAACGAACGCCAGAAGCAAACGGGAAAAGTGGTTCATGAGCTTCTCCTCGAGGGATATTTTAGGTGATTTTTGTAGGCAGCAAGGCGGCATGCGTAAAGCCGGCCACGTTTTTAATCTAGCTGATGAACATTTTATTGTCCAGCAGTATATATTATTGATTTGCCGGATTTTATTGTTCTGGAACCAGCTTGAATACCGATCCCTTTGGGCCCTATGCGAAAACAGCATTAGACTCGGGCGAAGTCAAAGCTGGACAAAATCCTGCGGCCGGAGGTTCTGACCAAGCGGCGCCAGTCGGGGGCGATGAACTGCCAGATTTCCTGCAACACATCCAGCCGGAACTGGAATGAAGCCGACACATCCATCCAGCTATCTAGCAGGAACAGCTGCGGATTGCCGTGGTCATCCCACGTGTGCAGGTGAAGCACGGTCCGTTGAAGCAGTGGGACAGCGGCTTGTCGGGCTTCATGATTTGGTTTTTGTGATTTTTCGTGCGATGATTCGGCGCATACCGGCCTCTTAGTAGCCGCGCTGTAATCCACCCCACTTGTTTTAAGCAAACATGAAAAAACTGGCTTGTATCGCATTGAGTTGTTTGCTTGTCGCGGCGTCGGGCTTTGCCGCCGCAGCCGATACGGCCGCAAAATTTTCCAAAGGCCTGCTGTGGAAAATCGAAAAGACCGATACCCAGCCCAGCTATGTCTTCGGCACTATCCATCTCGATGACGCGCGCGTCACCGATTTGCCGGCGCCGGTCAAAAAAACATTTGCGCGAAGCAAGAGCTTCACCATGGAAATGATTATCGACGAGGCGAGCACCCGGAAATTTGTCGCTTCGATGCTGCTTGATGATGGGAGGGACCTGAAAGTGCTGCTCGGCGAGCCCTTGTTCGCCAACACCACCGAGGTGATGCGTGAATACGGCATGCCGGTCGAGGTTAGTGCGAGATTCAAGCCCTGGGCGCTGATGCTCACCCTGATTCTGCCCAAGGGGCGGCAGGGCATCATCGTGGATGATTTGCTGTATCAGCAAGCGCTGCAGCAGCACAAGTCCGTATACCAGCTGGAGAGCGTTGAAGAGCAGATTGCAGTATTCGATGGGCTGCCGATGGAGGCTCAAGTAGGTTTACTCAAGCAGACCGTGACTCATCACGACTTGATTCCCGGGGTAGTGGATAAATCAATCCAGGCCTATCTCAAGCGCGACCTTGGGGCGATGTGGGATATCAACAACAGCATGATGGAAGATGAGGCGGATAAAAGTTTGAACGAAGCATTCCTGCAGCTCGTGCTCTACGACCGGAACACGCGCATGGCCGGGCGCATGCAGCCGCGGCTCACCGAGGGCGGGGCATTCATCGCCGTGGGCGCGCTGCACTTATATGGGGACAAGGGAGTGCTGAGCCTGCTGCAAAGCCGCGGCTATCAGATTACGCGAATTTACTAATTTATTTATTCCTGCACGCGCTGTAGCCATCCTGCCAGCCGGTCGAGTACTGTACGTCCGACTTGTAACGCGCCTGGTCTTTTTTGTTAAGCAGCGACTGGGCGCTGGTGCAGCCGTCGCGGTAGCCGTCCTGAAAACTTTTTGGAAAACCCGAGAGATTGACGTTAGGCGTTTGCGCCGGCTTGGGCGGTTCTTGCGCGCATGCCGCGAAAAGCAACACCATCAATATCGCGCAACGTTGGTTCATCTCGGGAAATAAACTCGGCGTTTCGTCACATCGCGTTGGTGGTAAAATCTGCAATCGAGCCGCATTATATCACCATGCCTCAGCCCGCTTTCGTACACCTGCGTCTGCACAGCGAATATTCCATTGTTGACGGCATCGTGCGCCTTGACGACGCAGTAGACAAAGCCGCCGCAGATCGCATGCCCGCGCTGGCGCTTACCGATCTTAACAACCTGTTTGGCATGGTGAAGTTTTACCAGGCCGCGCGCAAGGCCGGAATCAAACCGATTACCGGCTGCGATGTCTGGTTGACCAACGAAACCGACCGCGACCAGCCATTCCGTCTGCTGCTATTGTGCCAATCACATCAAGGCTACTTGCAGTTGTGCCGACTGATATCGCGTGCTTACCGTGCCAATCAGCATCGCGGCCGCGCCGAAATCAGAAAAACCTGGTTCAAGGAAGCCGGAACAGAAGGGCTGATCGCGCTTTCGGGTGCGCAGCATGGCGATATCGGTGTGGCACTTACCCAGGACAACCGCAAACAAGCGCAGGCGTTGGCGAGCGAATGGGCGGCGCTGTTTCCGGAGCGTTTTTACCTCGAATTGCAACGCGCTGGCGCCGCGCATTCCGAGCTCTATGTGCAGCGCGCTTTGGATCTGGCATCCGGCTTGCGGCTTCCGGTAGTGGCCACTCACCCCATACAGTTTCTCGATGCGGATGATTTCAAGGCGCATGAAGCCAGGGTATGCATCGCCGAAGGCTATATTCTGGGCGATCAGCGGCGCCCCAGGCTGTTCACCGAGCAGCAATATTTCAAGACCCAGGCGGAGATGGCGGAGTTGTTCGCCGATATTCCCGAAGCGCTCTTGAACAGCGTGGAAATCGCCAAGCGCTGCAATTTAGAAATGGAGCTGGGCAAAAGCCGGCTCCCGCAGTTTCCTACGCCCAATGATCTCAGCCTCGACCAGTATCTGTGTGCGCGCGCGCTGGCGGGGCTTAAGCAACGACTGGACGCGCTCTATCCTGAAGCCGCGCAACGGGCGAAGCAAATGGCGATTTACCAGAAGCGGCTTGACTTTGAAACCCGCACCATCGTGCAAATGGGTTATTCCGGTTATTTCCTGATAGTCGCGGACTTCATCAACTGGGCTAAACAGAACGGCGTGCCGGTCGGCCCCGGGCGCGGTTCCGGCGCCGGTTCTCTGGTGGCTTACGCGCTGGGGATCACCAACCTGGATCCCCTGCGCTATGATCTCCTGTTTGAGCGTTTTCTCAACCCGGAACGGGTGTCCATGCCCGATTTCGACGTGGACTTCTGCCAGGACGGCCGGGAAAAGGTGATCGAGTATGTGAAACAAAAGTTTGGCGAGGACAGCGTCTCGCAGATTGCTACCTTCGGCACCATGGCGGCCAAAGCGGCGGTGCGAGATGTGGGGCGAGTGCTGGATTTGCCGTACAACTTCTGCGACCAGTTGGCGAAGCTCATTCCGGTGCAACCGGGGAAAACCATCACCCTGCAAATGGCGCGGGCGATGGAACCGCAGCTCAGGGAGCGCGAGCAAAAAGAAGAAGAAGTGCGCGAGCTGCTGGCGCTCGCGGAACGGGTGGAAGGCTTGACGCGCAACGTCGGCATGCACGCGGGCGGCGTTTTGATCGCGCCGGGCAAGCTCACCGATTATTGCCCGATTTACGTGGCGCAAGGGGCGGAGGCGGTGGTGAGCCAGTTCGACAAGGACGATGTCGAGCAAATCGGGCTCATCAAATTCGATTTTCTGGGCCTCACCACGCTCACTGTGCTCGATTGGGCGGTGAAGTATGTAAGGAGTCAGGGGTTAGGAGTAAGGAGTAAGAACGAAAACCCCTCACCCCTTACCCCTCACCCCTCACTGTTCTCTTTAGAGAACATTCCGCTCGACGACAAGGCCGCGTATGAAATATTTGCGTCAGGCAACACCACCGCGGTATTCCAATCGGAATCAAAAAGCGCCAAGGACCTTGAGCGCAGGCTGAAAGCGGATTGCTTTGAAGACCTGATCGCGTTGATGGCGTTGAACCGCCCGGGGCCGCTGCAATCGGGCATGGTGGACGATTTCATCAAGCGCAAGCACGGCGTGGAAAGACCGGAATACTTTCATCCCGAGCTCGAACCGGTGCTTAAACCTACTTACGGCGTGATCGTGTACCAGGAACAAGTCATGCAAATCGCCCAGGTGCTGGGCGGCTACAGTCTGGGCTCGGCCGATTTGCTGCGCCGCGCGATGGGCAAGAAGAAGCCGGACGAAATGGCCAAGCACCGCAGTATTTTTATCCTGGGCGCGGTGAAGCACGGGGTCAGGACCAGGCAGGCGGAGCAGCTCTTCGGGCTGATGGAAAAATTTGCGGAATACGGTTTCAACAAGTCGCACTCCGCAGCGTATGCCATGGTGGCATACCAGACGGCTTATCTCAAGGCGCATTACCCTGCGGCATTCATGGCCGCCACACTGTCGGCGGAAATGGACGACACCGACAAGGTGCAGATTTTTTACCAGGATTGCATTGCTAACCACCTTGAGGTGCTGCCGCCCGATATCAATTTGAGTGATTACCGCTTCGTGCCGGTGGGTGACAGTCAGATCCGCTACGGGCTGGGCGCGGTCAAGGGCACAGGTGAAGCGGCGATTACCGCGATTGCTCGCGCACGTGAAGCGCAAGGGCCGTTCCGTGACTTGTTTGATTTCTGCCAGCGCATAGACAAGCGCGTCGTCAATCGCCGCGCCATCGAA
Source organism: Gammaproteobacteria bacterium (assembly GCA_041495205.1). Lineage (GTDB taxonomy): Bacteria > Pseudomonadota > Gammaproteobacteria > Burkholderiales > JAHFRG01 > JAHFRG01. Next base: position 24,207 of record JBGQCF010000010.1, on the reverse strand, counting down.
TCGCTGATACGCTCCGGCGCATTCGATGTACTCAACCCGCAACGCGCAAGCCTGCTGGCGTCAGTAGGCATCGCCATGGAAAGTGCGGAGCAGGCGCAGCGCTCAGTCAACCAGGTAAGCTTGTTCAAGGAGCTTGAAGAGGGCGCCGGCGCGCAGAATCTTGCGCTGGCGTCTGTGCCGGAGTGGCCGGAGCCGGTGCGGTTGCAAAACGAAAAAATGGCACTGGGTTTTTATTTCAGCGGCCACCCGTTCACCGCCTATCAGAAAAGCGTGCAGGGCTTCGTGAAAATCCGCTTAAGCGAACTTGCGCCACAGACGCAGCCGATTCTGCTGGCCGGCATCATCTACAGCGTGCGCATTCAGCAGACACGGCGCGGCAGGATGGCGATCGTGGTACTGGATGACGGCCGCAGCCAGGTCGAAACGGTGGTGTTCAGTGAATTGTTCGAAGCGAACCGCGAGCTCCTGAAAGAGGATCGGTTGCTTATCGTTGAGGGCAAGGTCGGCCACGACGAATATTCGGGAGGCTTAAGAGTCACCGCCGACAAACTGTATGATTTGACAGCGGCACGCAACCGTTTCGCCCGGGTAATGCGCATCAGCCTCAACGGCGAGGCGAGTGCCGCCAGGCTGCGGACTTTGCTCGGCTCCTACTGCAAAGGGCAGTGCCCGGTCTCGATTCGTTATTACAATGCGCAAGCGGTGTGTGAAGTGCAGTTGGGCGAGGAGTGGCGGGTCAATCTTGATGACAATTTGCTGCGCGATTTGTGCGAATGGCTGGAACCCAAGAACGTGGAAGTAATCTACTAAGGAACCTCTGAATAAGTCCTTCGTGAGCCGCGTTGCTGGCGGAATCGGGATGATCGCGCGAAGCGCGACGAAGGTCGTAGCCGGGACTACGAAGCCGAGGAGCGCGACAAAGCGAGCGCCCGATTACGCCGCAACCCTCACGGGACGGGGCTTGGCGGGCAGTCTGCGGTGTCAGGCTCCTCGCGAAGGGGAGCGACCCTTCGCGTCGTCGCCTTTCTTGCATCCCCATCCCGCCAAGCCGCCGTCGTGGCCACGTGGGACTTGTTCAGAGGTTCCCTAGGTCAACGGCTGCGCAGTATCTCGAAGCGCGGAAAATTTCCTTCCCCTTCCTCAATTTCCACTCGCTCGACCTGTGCCGTGTCGGGTCCGTGCTGCGCCCAGGCGATGATGGCATCCAACGCTTCAGGGGTTCCCTGCACCATCGCTTCCACGTTCATATCGGAGCAGTTGCGCACCCAGCCCGTGACATTTAATTCGCTCGCTTTGCGATACATCGATTCGCGATAAAACACGCCCTGTACCAGGCCGCGAATGCGCAAATGCTTGACCATCTCTCTAATTTGCAGCCTGCGCCGGCGTGCAGTCACGCCACAGCGAAATCAGCGCAGCCATGATCGCGGGGCCAATGAACAAACCCAGCAATCCCAGGTTTTCCAGGCCCCCCAAAATGCCCAGCAATACCCACAAAAAAGGCAGGCGAGCGCCGCCGCTGATGAGCGCCGGTCTTACGAAATGATCGCCAACAAACAATACCAGCGCGCCGAAGGAAAATAAAAGCGCGGCCGCGACGGGATTTCCCTGAGCTAAAAGCACCAGTGACGCTCCGCCGAAAATCAACGGTGCGGTAAAGGGAATCATTGCCAGTAAACCGGTCAAGGCACCCAGAAGCGCCGCATGCTCCAGCCCGGCGAGCGCATAGCCGATTCCCAGCAGCACGCCTTCGGCGAGGCCTACCAGGACCAGCCCGTTGACCGTGGCCCTTACCGCGGAAACCATATGAGCCACGTAACGCTCACCGCTCTCGCCGATGGCGCGGCGCACGATGTCAACCAGCTCTTGCCCCAATTTGGCGCCATCGCGATAAAGAAAATAAAGCGTAACCAACGTGAAGCCGAGGATTGCCAGGCGGTGCACGATTTGCCGGCCGAAAAATTTGGCCCATTCCACCGCAAAACCTGAATTGGCCTGCAGGAATAGTTCCGCGGATGCCCCCGGATTAGCGAGATTGCGGTTCCACCATGAGATCGCCCATTCCCCGGCAAGCGGCAGTCTGCCAAGCCACTCTGGCGGAGGCAGGCCGCCTTGCTGCGCTTCATTCAGCACTTTTAGCAGTATGCGGGCTTCATGCCCGGCCTGCATTACGGCATAAGTCAGAGGGACAAGCAGCACCACGCCGATGAGCGAAGTGAACAGAATGCAACCCCAGGTTTCACGGCGGGATGCGGGGAATTCTTGCAGGAAGCGTTGATACAGCGGCCAGGTTGCAATGGCGATTACCACCGCCCAGGCCAGCGCGGCGAGGAAGCCATGCACTATCCAACCGCCGAGCAATACCAGACCGGCGGCGGAAATAAAGCGTGCATTACGTTGCAGGAAATCAACCATCGGATTTATTTGTGCATCGTATTATTTGCTGATCGCAGTGAGTATACCCTGCATGATGGCAAGCGGTGACGGGGGGCAGCCCGGCACCGCGACATCCACGGGGATTACGTTTGCCACCCTGCCGCAGCTCGCGTAGTTTTCGCCGAAAATCCCGCCATTGCAGCCGCAATCGCCGATTGCAACCACCAGCTTGGGATCTGGAGTGGCTTCATAAGTGCGCTTCAACGCCGTTTCCATGTGGCGCGATACCGGTCCGGTCACGAGCAGCATGTCCGCGTGGCGGGGGCTGGCCACGAACTTGATGCCGAGCCGCTCGAGGTTGTAGTAGGGACTGTTCGTGGCGTGGATCTCGAGCTCGCAGCCGTTGCAGGAACCGGCATCCACGTGGCGGATGGCGAGCGCTCGTCCCAAATGCTTCAAAATTTCTTCGTGCAGGCGCTGCTGCAGGAGACGCAGCGCCTCATCCGCCGGCGGCGCTACTTCGGTCTTGATGCCGGTTTTTGCAATCTGTTTTAGAAGCTGATACATGGTTACAAGTCGTGGCCGCTATAACTCAGATTAAAAGACTTATTGATAAGTGGGAAATCGGGAACGATGTTACCGATTACCGCATGCTGCAGCGCCGGCCAGTTCTGCCACGAAGGATCGTGCGCATGGCAGCGGTGGATGCGGTTGTTTTCACCGCTTTCCAGCGCAATCAATATTTCTCCGCGCCAGCCTTCCACCCAACCGACCCCGGACCGGCCGCTGGCGGCGTTGGCGAGCGGAACCCGGATGTCTCCGGACGGCAGCTGCCGCACCAGCGCTTGGATCAGCCGTATCGATTCGGCCAGCTCGTCAAAACGCACCGAGACGCGAGCGGCGACGTCGCCGCGCATGTGCTCGGCCATGCGCGGTTCGAGTTGCTGCCAGGGCGGGACCGGATAGTCCACGCGCAGGTCGTGCCGGACGCCGCTGGCTCGGCCGGCGAAGCCGTTCAGCCCCATCTTTTCCGCAAATGCCGGGAGCACCTGCCCGGTCAGGATGAATCGGTCCTGCGTGCCGGCATGCTCGTCGTAGATTGACTTGAGCGTGGTAACCTCCTCTTGGATTTTTTCCAGCCTATCGAGCAGCAGATCTGCTTCACGTTTCGAGAGGTCCTTCGCAACGCCGCCGGGGACGATCATGTCCATCAGATAACGGTGACCGAACAGCTGCGCATTGAGCCGCAGCAAGTCTTCCTTAAGGCGCCAGAACTGGAAAAAACCGAACGACAGCGCGACGTCGTTGCCGAGGTAACCCAGGTCGCCGAGGTGGTTGGCGACGCGCTCCAACTCAAGCAGGATGCCGCGCAGTGCGAGCGCCCGGCACGGCGGCTCGGTTCCTCCCGTCGCCCCTTCGACCGCCATGGCGTAGGCCCAGGCGTAGGCGACGGTCGAATCGCCGCTGATGCGCCCGGCGAGTTTGGCGCCCTCGGCCAGGGTCATGGTCTCGAAGCGCTTCTCGATCCCTTTGTGCTTGTAGCCGAAACGCTCCTCGAGACGCAGGATTTTTTCCCCGACGACGGAAAAGCGAAAGTGCCCTGGCTCGATCGTGCCCGCGTGAACAGGTCCGACCGGAATCTCGTGCACACCTTCGCCTTCGACCTTGATGAACGGATAGTGATCTTCTGCGGGCGGGAAGCAGTTGGCGATGGCGAAATCCTTGCGCAACGGGAACACCCCACCGGGCCAGGCGCCGTGCCGCAGCCACTTGCGGTGGTCGGAATTGTCCTGCGCATGGATACCGACGAGATCGTAGGCGGCGCGCTGCATGCGGTCGGCACTCGGATAGATGTCGGCGATCCCTGGGTAGTGGGGGTGTCCGCGATCGAGCGGTACCGAGAGCCACAGCAGCCCGGAAGGAAACGCGAGCGCAAGGTGCAGCGCGTAGCCGCCGCGGCGCGTGGTTTCGTCACTGCCCCACAGCGCCACCAGCCGCGCTTTCTGCGAACGCGACCTTTCGCACAGAGCGTGCAGTTCGCTTGCATCAACCGACGCGCGGAACACCGGCATGGCGCCTTGGAGCGGCGCGGCGTTTATTCCTAACTCTTCAAATGCCATGATTCATGACTCCTTCCAGTTGTTTCGCATCTCTCCGGCCAGCCGCGATGCAGCGCAGCTGGCGTTCGGCGGCGGCCGACATGCGCAGGCACGTCGGCCGAATTCCCGTCTCACCCAATCAGCGCCGCCGCCTGCCGGTACCAGCTGACGAGGTAGGGCGGAATGTAGAGTCCGAGCATCAATACGATCCCCAAGTGCACGAACACGGGAATAAGCGCCGGCGGATGCGGCAGCCGGTGCGCATTGGTCTCGCCGAACACCATCGGCTGCACCTTGCCGAAGATCGCGGCGAATGCCACGCCGAGCGCGATAAGCAGAAACGGCGTTGCCCAGGGGTGCTCGTGCATCGCGGTGGTGAGCACCATGAACTCGCTCGTGAACACGCCGAACGGCGGCATGCCGAGGATGGCGATGCTGCCCAGCGCCAGGCCCCAGCCGATGGCGGGGCTTTGCTCGACGAGCCCGCGGATGTCCGCCATGTTCTGCGTGCCGGTCTTTTGCGAGGCGTGGCCGACGGTGAAGAAGATTGCGCTCTTGGTGAGCGAGTGCACCGTCATGTGCAGCAGTCCCGCGAACGCCGCGACCGGTCCGCCCATGCCGAAGGCGAAGGTCATGATGCCCATGTGCTCGATCGACGAGTAGGCGAACATGCGCTTGATGTCCTTCTGCCGCGACAGGAAAAATGCCGCCACAACCACCGAGAGCAGGCCGAAGCCCATCATCAGCCCGCCGGAGAAATTGCGCCCGAGCGCGCCGTCCACCAGGACTTTGCTTCGCACCACGGCGTAGAGCGCGACATTGAGCAGCAGGCCCGATAACACCGCTGAAACCGGTGTTGGGCCCTCGGCGTGCGCGTCGGGCAGCCAGTTGTGAAGAGGAACCAGGCCTACTTTGGTGCCGAAGCCCACCAGCAGAAACACAAAAGCCAGCGAAAGCACCGTGGGCTCGAGCTGGCCGCTCACCTGGTGCAGGTGCGTCCACAGCAACGAAGTGCCGCCGGGGCCGAGCACCTTCTCGGCGGCGAAGTAGAGCAGGATGGTGCCGAACAGTGCTTGCGCGATGCCGACGCTGCACAGGATGAAGTACTTCCACGCTGCTTCCAGACTCGCCGGCGTGCGGTAAAGGCTGACCAGCAGCACGGTGGTAAGCGTCGCGCCCTCCATCGCCACCCACAGGATACCGACGTTGTTCGAGAGCAGGCACAGCAGCATCATGAACGTGAACAACTGGTACATGCTGTGGTACAGGCGCAGCCGCGCCGGGTTGACCCGGCCGTGATGCTGCTCGATGCGCATGTACGGCCGCGAAAACAGCGTGGTGGTGAAGGCGACGAAGGCCGTCAGCGCCACCAGGAATACGTTGAACGGATCGACGAAGAACTGCTCCTCCAGCGCGACCATCGGCCCGTCGGCGATGACTCTGGCCGTGAGCAGCCCCGCGGCGGCGAGGGTCACCAGGCTCATGAGCGCGTTCAGCTCCGGCGCCCAGCGCTTGTGGCCGACGAGCGCGAGCAGCAGGCCGCCAAAGAGCGGGACGCCGAGGACTAGTGTAATTTCCACGTCAGTCTTCCTTCAGCTTTTCCATATGCCGGATGTCGAGGCTGTCGAACTGCTCGCGGATATGGAAGAAAAAGATGCCGAAGATGAAGGTCCCCACCAGCACGTCGAGCGCGACACCGAGCTCCACCACCAGCGGCATGCCGTAGGTTGCGCTGGTGGCCGCGAGGAACAGGCCGTTCTCCATCGCCAGGAAGCCGATCACCTGCGGCACCGCTTTGCTGCGCACGATCATCATGAGGAAGGAGAGCAGCACGCTCGCCAGCGCGATGCCGAGCGTCGAGCGGGTGAGCGTGCTCGCCATTTGCGAAATCGGCGTGGCGAGCGCAAAAGAGAAAATCACCAGCCCGATTCCGATCAACATCGTGGTCGGTATGTTGATCAGGGTCTCGACGTCCCAGCGCACTTGCAGCTTGTCAATCAGCCGGTGCAGCACCCAGGGAATGAGTATCACTTTGAGAAGCACGGTAAGCACCGCCGAGAAGTACAGGTGAGTCTGGCCGGTTGACCAGGCAACGATCGCCGTCGAGGCGGCGAGCGCGGCACCCTGCCAGGCGAACAGCCGGATCAGCGTGAGAATGCGCCGCTGCGAGAGCATCGCGAATGCGATCAGCAGCAGGAACGCGGCAAGCAGGTTAACGAGCTGGCTGGAAATCGACTGGCTCATGTCAGCAGCAGGAAGTGGGTGAGCATCCCGAGCACCGCCAGCAGGAAAGCGGTGGACAGGAATTCGGGCGCGAGGAACAGCCGCAGCTTGGCGAGCACGGTCTCGATCAGCGCCAGGCCGGCCCCGGCGAGGGCGAGCTTCACCGCGAGCGCGGCGAACGCGAGCGGCAGCGCGGCCCAGTCGCCGGCGGCGGCGATGCCCCAAGGCAGGAACAGCGCAATGCCGATGGTCATGTAGGCGAACAGCTTGATCGCGACCGCCCATTCGATCAGCGCCAGGTGCCGCGCCGAGTACTCGAGGATCGTCGCTTCATGGATCATGGTGAGCTCGAGATGCGTGGTCGGATTGTCGATTGGAATGCGGGCGTTCTCTGCCAGCAGCACCATTAGGAAGGCCACCGCCGCGAAGGCGAGGCTCGGGTAGATCGCAAACTCGCGGTGCGCAAGCGTCTCGACGATGGTGGTGAGCTGGGTCGAGCCGGAAATGAACGCGGCGGTAAACAGCGTCATCAGCATGGCAGGTTCGGCTAAAAAGCCGATCAGCATCTCGCGCCGCGCGCCCATGCCGCCGAATGGAGTGCCGATGTCCATCGCAGCGAGAGCCGAGAACACCCTGGCCAGGGCAAACACGCCCACCAGGGCGATGATGTCGGCCGCCGGCGCAAACGGCAGGTCGGTTGCGAGCACCGGAACAATTCCCGCGGCGAGCCACATGCAGCCGAACAGGACATAGGGCGTAAGATGAAATAGCGGCGAGGCATTGCGCGCGATCACCGCATCCTTGTGAAAAAGCTTCGCCAACGTGTAGTACGGCAGCAGGATGCTTGGCGCCGAGCGGTTCTGCAGCCAGGCCCGGCACTGGTTCACCCAGCCCACGAGCAGCGGTGCAGCGAGCACCACGAACATGGACTGCAGGATCTGGAATGCGATTCCGGGTATATGGGTCATTGCACGAATACCAGCAGTGCAATCAGGGTGAGAAAGCTGTAGAGCAGGTAAATGCTGATCCTGCCCTGCTGAAGCAGCGCGATTTTCGATGAGACATACTCGGCAAGCCGCGCGACCGGCAGGTAAACCCAGTACCAGTGGCGGTCCTCGATCTTGAGCGAGAACCTCGGCGCCGGGTTGTCCGCCTCGGGCATATGCCGCTGCATCAGGAAGACTGGGCCGAACACGTGGCGGATCGGCTGACCGAACGCGTCGGCGGTATCCTGCATGCGCGAAGTTTGCTCGGGAAATCCGCAATCCCACGGATCGGATAAGCGCACTCGGCCGTGGTAGAAGCGGCGCACCAGCAGGAACGCGAGTAGCGTTACTGTGACGATTACGACCAAAAAGATGACGGGTGAGTAGCTCGCCTGCTCCGGCGCCGTGGGCACGAGCCAAAGCCAGTTCGATCCCGTCAGCGCGTCGGCAGACAGGCTCTGCCCGGTAAGCGAGGCACAAACGCGATTGAGCATGAGCAGGAAGGAGCTCGGAAACAGGCCCAGCACGAAGCAGCCGGCGGCGAGCCAGGCCATTCCGTAACGCTCCATTCCACCCGCGTCGTGGCCAGCGCCCGGCGCTGACACAGGATGGCTCGGCGAGCGCGGCTGGCCGAGGAAGGCTATCCCATAGACCTTGACGAAGCACATTGCGGTGAGCGCCCCGGCGAGCGCCAGCGTTGCGGCGAACAGCGGTAGCAGGCTGCGCACGACGCCGTTCTGCAGGATCGGCGCCTGCAGCGCGGCCTGGAACGTAAGCCACTCGGACACGAAGCCGTTCAGGGGCGGCAGCGCCGAGATGGCGAGCGCGCCGATGAGGAAATAGAACGCGGTCTTGGGCATCACGCGGATCAGCCCGCCCATGTCGTTGAGGTTGCGAAGTCCCGTGGAGTGCAGGATCGAGCCCGCGCCGAGGAACAGCAGCCCCTTGAACACCGCGTGATTGAGGGTGTGATAGAGCGCGGCGATAAGGCCGAGCACACCGGCCGCCGGATGCCCGAAGCCGATGAAAACCATCGACATGCCGAGGCCGAGCAGAATGATGCCGATGTTCTCGACCGAGTGGTAGGCGAGGAGCCGCTTCAGGTCGTGCTGCATGAGCGCGTACAGCACGCCGAACAGCGTCGTGCCCGCGCCGACCGCCAGCACCACCATGCCCCATTCCCAGCGCACGTTGCCGATCAGATCGTAGATCACCCGCACCATGCCGTAGATGGCGGTCTTCAGCATGATGCCGCTCATCAGCGCCGAGACCGGCGAGGGCGCGGCCGGGTGCGCTTCCGGCAGCCATGCGTGCAGCGGGATCATTCCCGCTTTCGCGCCGAATCCGAAGAATGCCAGCAGGAACGCCACGTTTGCCCACAGGGGCGTGAGTTCCGCGGCGCGTAGCGCATCGAAGCTGTAATCGCCGCGGCCGCCGTGCATGACGCCGAAGCAGAGCAGGATGGCGATTGCGCCGAGGTGCGCGATCAGCAGGTACAGGAATCCCGCGCTGCGGATGGCCGGCAGCTTGTGGTCCGTGATGACCAGGAAGTACGAGGACAACGCCATCGTTTCCCACGCCACCATGAACAAATATGCATCGTCTGCGAGCATGACGAATGCCATGCTGGCGAGGAACACGTGGTACTGGAGGCAGATGAGAGCGAGGCGGCCCGCGGTCTCTTCGCGGAAGTAGCCCGCTGCATAGACGGAGATGCCGGTCGAGACCGAGCCGAGCAGCATCAGGAAGAACCCCGCGAGCGGATCGATTCGCAGGTGGAAAGGAAGATCGGGCAGCCCGAGCGGCAGAGTCAGGCTCTGCGCGGGCAGCCAGACCGCCTGAAGGCCGAAGGCGGCGAGCGCGAGGCTGGCCAAAGCGCCGAGAGGAAAAGCCAGCTGCCGTGCGAAGAATGCGTTGCGCGCGGGAACCAGGCCCAGTGCCGCAATCACCAGCCAGGAAACGGCGACGAGGAGCGAATCTGCGAGCGGTGACGAGACAGCTTCCAAGGTGCTCACTTCACCTTCATTCCTGGCTGCGCACCGCTATCGGGCGAGAGAAGAAACAATCCCGGTCCATCGCCACTCGCGGCAAGCACCATCCCCTCCGAGACGCCGAACTTCATCTTGCGCGGAGCGAGATTGACAACCGCGACGGTGAGGCGTCCTATCAGCTGCTCCGGAGCGTAGGCCGGTTTGATGCCGGCGAACACCATGCAGGTTTGGTTGCTGCCGACGTCCAGCGTGAGCTTCAATAATTTGTCCGCACCATCAACATTTTCAGCTTTGACAATGCGCGCAATGCGCAAATCAACCTTGGAGAAGTCGTCAATAGTGATTACGTTTGGAATGGTAGTAGCTTCCATGATCTTCTCCTGATGCTGAGCATGACGCTGCTGCGAATGAGCTTGCGGCGCAGCCTGCAGGCTTTCCTTGTTTGCTTCGGTGAGTGCCGTGATCTGCTTGGGATCGATGCGGGTCATCAAGTGCCGATAGTCGTTGATCTTATGCCCTGCCGGAAGTAACGTTACGGCATCGCTCCACACTAGTGGAGAAATGCTAAGAAACCGCTCTACGTCCAACGCTAACTTTGGCAATACCGGTTTGAGGTAAAGCGTAAGCAAGCGAAAAGCGTTAAGTGCCTGGGTGCATACCCAGTGGAGTGTTTGCTTTTTGGTTGTATCTTCATCTTTCCCGAGTTCTTTTGCGAGCTCCCACGGTTTTGCTGTGTCTACGAACCGATTAACTTCGTCCGCAAGGTGCATGATTTCCCGCAGCGCGAAGCCAAAGTTGCGGTCTTCATAGAATCTCAGAATATAAGGCGCATGCTCGCGTACTCGCTCTAGAACCGGCACTATTGTGCCGCCGCTCGCAAGTTTTCCTTGGAACTGCTTAGTGATGAATGATGCACACCGGCTCGCGATATTTACGTACTTCCCCACCAAATCGCTATTCACTCTCGCCACGAAGTCCTCCAGGTTGAGATCGATATCCTCCATAGTAGAGTTAAGTTTGGCCGCGTAGTAGTAACGCAGCCATTCGGGATTGAGGCCCTGCTTCAGGTAACTCTCCGCGGTGATGAACGTGCCGCGCGACTTGGACATTTTTTCGCCGTTCACGGTGAGAAAGCCGTGGGCGAAAATCTTGGCCGGCGTGCGGTAGCCGGAATATTCGAGCATTGCCGGCCAGAACAGCGCGTGGAAATAAAGAATGTCCTTGCCGATGAAGTGGTACAGATTGGTCTTGGAGTCTTTTTTCCAGAAATCGTCGAAATCAATGCCTTTTTGCTTGCAAAGATTCTTGAAGCTGCCCATATAGCCGATAGGCGCATCGAGCCAAACGTAAAAAAACTTCTTGTTATCTGTGCCAGGGATAGGAAAGCCGAAGTAGGGCGCGTCGCGCGAGATATCCCAGTCGTGCAGGCCGGCGGCGAACCATTCCTTGAGCTTGTTCGCCGCTTCCGGCTGAAGGCGCTCCCCCGACTGAGTCCATTTCTTGAGGAAAGCCTCGCATTTCCCAAGACTGAAAAAATAGTGTTCTGATTTCTTTTTTACCGGCGTCGCGCCCGAAACCGCTGAATAGGGATTGATCAGTTCGGTAGGTGAATACGCCGAGCCACACACCTCGCAGGCGTCGCCGTACTGGTCCTTGGCGTGGCATTTGGGACACTCTCCTTTGATGAAGCGGTCGGGGAGAAACATCTCCTTGACTGGATCGTAGTATTGCTCGATGGCGCGTTTTTCAATCAGCCCCGCTTTATTGAGCTTGGCGTAAATATCGTTAGCGTATTCCTGCGTTTCCGGCGAGTGGGTCGAGTAATAGTTGTCGAACTCGATATGAAAACCCTTGAAGTCCCGCAGGTGTTCACCGTGCATGCGTTCAATCAAGGCTTCGGGTGTAACGCCCTCAGCTTCAGCGCGCAGCATGATGGGCGTGCCGTGGGTATCGTCAGCGCAAACGTAATGGCATTCGTGCCCTTGCATTTTCTGGAAGCGCACCCAGATATCGGTCTGAATGTATTCCACAAGGTGCCCGAGGTGAATGGCACCGTTGGCGTAGGGCAAGGCGGAAGTGACCAGGATTTTGCGCGTCATGAGGCCGGACTGGGCTTAAAGTACCAAATTGTAACAAAGCGTGGCCCTAAACAGTATTCGTGGCGGGTATAATTGTTTAAACTGTGTCGTTTGGCATGTGGTGCAGAGGTTTTAGAGGATAGGTAATGGTTATATCGGAGCAACTGGTGCAGGACGCGCTGAAGGAAATCGCGGATCCCTACACCCACAAGGATTACATTTCCAGCAAGTCGGCCAAGAACATCAAGATTGACGGCAACGATGTGTCGCTCGACATCGTCCTGGGGTATCCCGCAAAAAGCGTGAGTGAGCAGATCCGCAAGCAGGTTATCGCCAAGCTTAAAACCCTTCTCGGCATCGGCAATATCAGCATCAACGTTTCCACCAAAATCGTCTCGCACAGCGTGCAGCGCGGCGTGAAACTCGTCCCCAACGTCAAAAACATCATCGCCGTGGCCTCGGGCAAAGGCGGGGTGGGAAAATCCACTACCGCGGTCAACCTGGCGTTGGCGCTCTCGTCTGAAGGCGCGGCGGTAGGGATATTGGACGCGGACATTTACGGTCCATCGCAGCCTACCATGCTCGGCATCCAGGGACGCCCGGAATCGCGCGACGGCAAAAGCCTCGAACCGATGGACGGACACGGCCTGCAGGCGATGTCCATTGGTTTCCTGATCGACGTGGAAACGCCCATGGTATGGCGCGGGCCGATGGTGACGCAGGCGCTGGAGCAGTTGCTCACCGAAACCCGCTGGCGCGAACTCGATTATCTGGTGGTGGACCTGCCGCCAGGCACCGGTGACATCCAGCTGACCCTTGCCCAAAAAGTGCCGGTGACCGGCGCGATAATCGTGACCACGCCGCAGGATATCGCGCTGTTAGACGCGCGCAAGGGGCTCAAGATGTTCGAAAAAGTCGGCATTCCCATCATCGGCATCGTGGAAAACATGAGTACCCATATCTGCTCCAAGTGCGGCCACGAGGAGCATATTTTTGGCGCGGGCGGGGGTGAGAAGATGTGCAAGGATTACAACGTGGAATTCCTCGGCTCGCTCCCGCTCGACATTAACATTCGTGAGCAAGCGGATGCAGGCAAGCCGACCGTGGTAACCGACCCGGACGGGCGCGTGAGCCAGATTTACCGCAGCATTGCCCGAAAAGTGGCGCTCAAAATCGCCGAGCAGGCGCAGGATAGAACCGCGTTGTTCCCCAAGATAGTCATTCAGAATACCTAACAACTTTTCCCGCCATGTCCATCAAATCAGATAAATGGATCCGCCGCATGGCGGAAGAGCGGGGCATGATCGAGCCGTTTGAACCCAATCAAGTTAAAGAGGTAAACGGCCGCCGCGTAATATCATTCGGCACTTCGAGCTACGGCTACGATATCCGCTGCTCCGACGAATTCAAGCTCTTCACTAACATCAATACCACCATTGTGGACCCCAAGAATTTCGACTCGAATTCGTTCGTGGATGTCAAAGGTGACATCTGCATCATCCCGCCCAATTCGTTTGCCCTCGCCCGCACAGTCGAGTATTTCCGCATCCCGCGCAATATCCTCACTCTCTGCCTGGGCAAATCCACCTATGCGCGCTGTGGAATTATCGTGAACGTGACGCCCTTGGAGCCGGAGTGGGAAGGTTTTGTGACTTTGGAATTTTCCAACACCACGCCGCTGCCGGCGAAAATCTACGCCAACGAGGGCGTGGCGCAGGTAGTCTTCTTTGAATCCGATGAAGTTTGCGCGACTTCGTACAAGGATCGCGGCGGCAAATACCAGGGACAGCGCGGTGTGACCCTGCCTAAAATTTAAGCAGCTTTCTCTCCAAATATTTGCGGCAAATAACGGGAATTAGCCTTGTTTAGGTGGGAAATCGCGGTGATTCAGTAACTTAAACTTTTTCTTGATATTTTCTACTACACTACCTACTATTAGTAGTGGTTTCACTCGAAAAATTGTCTTGCATCCCCTGGCCACGGGGGTATAATTCGCCACATTTTCTATTACACGGCACTTGGCTCAAGAGGAGGTCATCATGACAAGAGCAAGGGAATACTTCAGCGTGGTTGTTGAGTGTCTCGTTAACATACATATTCCTGTTACGTAGCGCCTCGCCTGGAGGAGATTTCAATGCAAATGCGCACTGCCGTACAACGAAGGTTCAAACACGAAGAAATCTTCGATACTCACCCGGAAATCAGCCTGGACTTCGAACATGTCCGGCACGCCCTGGAAAAGGGTTACAGCAAGCCATTCCTGCTGGTTGATTCCGGCATCGTCCGCAACAAAATCCGCCGTTTCAAAGCCACCATGCCGCGCGTGCATCCGCACTACGCGGTGAAGGCCAATCCTCATCCGCAAGTGCTGAAGACCCTGATCGAGGAGGGCGCGGGCTTTGAAATCGCTTCCGTCGCCGAGCTTGATCTCCTGCTCGGCCTGGGAGTGAAGGCGCAGGAAATCTATTACAGCAATCCGATAAAGTCGCGCGAGTCTGTGCAGTACGCAGCAGCCAAAGGGGTAGAGTGGTTCGTGCTGGACAGCGTGGAAGAGCTGCGCAAAATCGTGAATGTCAAGCCCAATGCCAAGCTGTATCTGCGGATTGACACCCCGAACATCGGCAGCGACTGGCCGCTTTCAGGAAAATTCGGCGCCCACCCCGCTGAGGTGCGCGAAATTATCAAGACCGCGGTGGAACTGAAAGCCGACCTTGCTGGAGTGACTTTCCACGTCGGCTCACAGTGCCGTAACCCGCAAAACTGGCGGGTCGGCATCGAGAGCGCGCTCAAAATATTCCAGCAGATGCGTGTGGTCGGTCTCAACCCGCGCCTTTTGAATATCGGCGGGGGCTACCCGGTGCGCCATGTCAAACCCATTCCCTCCATCGAGAAAATAGGCGAGGTGGTGAACGAGGCAATCGCCTGCGTGCCGGAAAGCATACGCATCATGGCCGAGCCGGGACGCTACCTGGTAAGCGATGCCGCATACTTTGTGTGCCGGGTCGTGGGAACCGCAACGCGCGCCGGCAAACGCTGGATGTATTGGGATGCCGGCGTGTTTGGCGGCATCATCGAGACCCAGGAAGGCCTGATTTATGAAGTCCGCACCGACCGCAACGGGAGGCTGATCCCGTGGGTGGTAGCCGGGCCGACCTGTGATTCGATGGACGTGCTGATGCGCGATCACATGCTGCCGGAAGACGTGCGCGACGGGGACTACATTTACATTCCCAACGCCGGCGCCTACACCAGCTCCTACGCCAGTAACTTCAACGGTTTTCCTTTGCCGGGTGTAATTGTAATATAGGGCTTTGTGCGAGAAAGCGGATTACGGTTAGCGCCGTAATCCGCTTTTTTTCCGCAAGCATTCAGCCTTGCTGGTATACGGAAAAATGGTAGTCATGCGGATTCTTTCCATCAGCTTTGAATATTTGCGTGGATATCAGTTTCCACCCTGTTAAATCAAAATCCGGCATGGTGGTGTCGCCCTCGAATTCCGCCTGAACCGTGGTGAGATAAATGCGGTCGGCGAGAGGTAATGCCGATTCAAACAATTGCGCACCGCCGATGATGAAAACTTCATCGTCAGAGCCGCATGCTGCAATCGCCGCCTGCAGTGAGTTCACCACGATTGCACCCGCAACCTCGTAATTTGGATCCCGGCTGACAATCACCGTAGTGCGCCCCGGCAATATGCGGTTGAAGGATTCGTAGGTTTTGCGTCCCATCACGATGTGATGTCCCATCGTAACTTTCTTGAACAATTGCAGTTCGCCAGGCAAGCGCCACGGAATGCGGTTCCCTTTGCCGATCACGCGGTTCTTTGCCATCGCTGCGATAATGGAAATATGCCTGCCGGGGTTGCGCGTTAAGGCTGCGGATTCGGTAGGAGCGTGGATTGGCATGGTTATGCTATCGTATTGGGAGAAAGCAACTTAATGATCAGCGCATTATAATTCACGGCCGCGGGCACCGCAGTGAAGATTCGTTACCCGAAATCATTTTTACAGCTTATTTTACTGGGATTTGTCCTGGTCTCGCTGCCGTTATTTTTCGCGTTTTTAAATGCGGCGCTGTATGTGGACCGGCTCGCCAATCAAAGCCAGAAAGCGGTGTACCAGGCGGTACAGGCGACCCAGGGGAGCCGCATCATCGTGGAGCAGCTCACGCAAATGGAGCGTACCGTACGGCAGTTCGTCATTCTCGGTGACCCGAGCCTGCTTGAAGATTACGCCAAGACTCATCAGAACTTCCGCGAGTCGGCTATGGAGCTCGCCCGTTTGCCGCTCGACGCGGAGCAAAAAAAAGAACTGGATGAATTGGCGGAGCGGGAGCAGAAACTGTTTGCAAGCGTGCAAAAAAATCCTGGGGACCCGGGCACCAGCAAGTCCATGGCGCTGGAGTACGTGCTGCTATCCGATCTCGCCCAGTCGCTTCTCGCGCAGAGCAACCTGCTGATTGACCGGGAAGTCAACGTGTTGCAGCAAACGGCGTCAGAAGCGCAAAGGATTCTGCTTTGGCAGGTTCTCGCGTCGGTTCCGATCGCGGTGTTGTTGGCAGTGGGTTTCACCATTTTGATTGCGCGTCCCATCAGGCAACTGGATAGTGCAATACGCAGGCTCGGCAGCGAGCAATTTTCCTCCGCAATTGAAGTCAAAGGGCCGCAAGACCTTGAAAACCTGGGGCAAAGGCTGGATTGGCTGAGGATGCGGCTGATCGAGCTTGAACAGCAGAAAACGCGTTTCCTGCGGCATGTCTCGCATGAATTGAAGACACCGCTTACCGCGATCCGCGAGGGCAGCGAATTGCTGAGCGACGAGGTTGGGGGTAAATTGACCGAGCAACAACGGGAAATCGCCAGCATTCTGCGGAGTAACAGCATACAATTGCAAACGCTGATAGAAGGTTTATTGAGCTACCATACCAGCAAGTTCCGCAATACCGCCCTCGACCTCAAGCCGGTCAATCTCAAAACCATCATTGACAAAGTAGCGGCAGACCAGAAGCTGGCCTTGTTGGCAAGGGGCCTGGAATTGAAAACACGCTGTTGTGAAACCACTATTCTTGGCGATGAGGAAAAACTGAGAGTGACAGTGGATAACTTGCTATCCAACGCCATCAAATTCTCCCCGGCGGGTGGGGCCATAGAAATCCGTCTTGAGCGGGATGATAAAGTGCTGCTGCTGGATGTCATAGATAGCGGTCCTGGCATCACCGAAGAAGACAAAAGCCGGGTATTCGATGAATTTTTTCATGGCGAGCAAGCTCCCGGCAGCCACATCAAGGGTACCGGCCTCGGCCTGGCGATTACCAGGGAGCATATTGTTGCTCACGGTGGCAGCATAGAAATCCTCGATGACGTCACAGACGGCGCGCATTTCCGAGTCACTTTGCCGTGCAGGCGGGCGGGTGAATGAGACCAAATAGCAGATTTCTCGCGGGTGCGGCGCTGTTGTTATGCAGCTTATTGTTTGGCGGCTGTTCCTTTGTCAAAAGCCCGCTTGACACCAGCGCGCCTAAAACTACCAGGCAACCCAATGATGTTGACGGCTATCTGGCGTATTTCCGTTACGCTTCGAGCATTTCCGGTGAAGAGCTGAAAAAAGAGTACGCAGTGATCAATCAAGCTTATGCCAAAAACAAAAATGACAGCAGCCGATTGCAGCTCGCGCTTCTATTGAGCCTGCCCAACACCGGCTTCAAGGATGACGCCAAAGCGCTTGGCCTACTCAAGGAGTTTCTCGCCAGTAAGCCAAACGAGAGCTCCCAGCTCAGGGATTTTGCCTTGCTGCTTTCCGCCCATATAGCCGAGCATAAGAGGCAGGAAGAGAAGCTTAAAACCGAGCAGGGCCGCAACGAAGAGCTGGAGCAAAAACTCGAAGGATTGAAAGATAAGCTTCAAACCGAACAGAGCCGCAGCGAAGAGCTGGAGCAAAAACTCGAAGCACTGAAAGTGATTGAAAAAAGCATAATAGAACGTCAGCAGTCACAGCCGGTTAAAATAAAATGAGAGCTTCCAAACCGCACATACTGTTGGTGGACGATGATCCCGGGCTGCTGCGCCTGATTTCAATGCGGCTTAATGCTTCCGGGTATGAAGTGGAAACCGTGGAAAGCGGCGAACAGGCGCTTGCCAGGCTTTCCATTTCCAAGCCCAATCTGGTGATCACCGATTTGCGCATGGGCGGCATGGATGGCATGGAATTGTTCGAGGCGATTCACAAAACCAACCCAACACTTCCGGTGGTTATTCTAACCGCGCACGGCTCCATTCCAGATGCAGTGGATGCCACCAATCGCGGCGTTTTTGGTTTTCTCACCAAGCCGTTTGAAAGCAAGGCGCTGCTGAGCCAAGTGGAAGCGGCAATCAAGCTTGGCGGAGCCACCGGAATCAGTCCCGGCGAGCAGGACAGCGCGTGGAGAAAGGATTTGCTCACGCGCAGCCCGGCCATGGAGGACGTGCTTTCCCAGGCACGCCTGGTTGCGGAGAGCGATGCCAGCGTGTTGATTCAGGGCGAGAGCGGCACCGGCAAGGAGTTGCTGGCGCGCGCCATCCATCGGGCGAGCGTGAGGAGCGGTAAACCGTTTATCGCGATAAACTGCGGCGCGATTCCGGAAAACCTTTTGGAGTCCGAGTTGTTTGGTTACACCAAGGGCTCTTTTACCGGAGCGACCCAGGACCGTAAAGGATTGTTCCAGGCGGCAAACCAGGGCACGCTGTTTCTGGACGAAATTGGTGACATGCCGCTCGCTTTGCAGGTGAAGCTGCTGCGCGTATTGCAGGAAAAACAATTGCGGCCGGTCGGATCCACTCAGTCTATTGCGGTTGATGTCAGAATTATCTCTGCCACCCACCACAATCTGGAAGAACAGATGGCGGAAGGGAAATTCCGCGAAGACCTCTATTACCGGCTGAATGTTGTGTCCCTGAAGATCCCGCCGCTTTCCACGCGCCGCGAAGACATCCCGCTGCTAGCCGGCCAGTTTCTCAAGACGCTCACCGCCAAATACAACAAGGAGATAAACGGCTTTGCCCCGGAAGCACTGGAACAACTGGTGAGTGCGCCTTGGCCGGGCAATGTCCGGCAGTTACTGAATGTGGTGGAACAAGCGGTCGCGCTGTGCACAACCGCCATAGTGCCATTGACCCTGGTGCAGAAAGCATTGCGCGGCGACGAAGATAGCGGGTATTCGTCGCTTGACGAAGCGAAGAAGCAGTTTGAACGCGAATATTTGGCGCAGCTGCTGAAAATTACCAATGGCAACGTGACTCAAGCTGCGCGCCTGGCGAAACGCAACCGCACCGAATTTTATAAGCTGCTCAAACGCCACGCGCTTGATCCTGCGCTGTTCAAAACCCCGCGGTACTAGAATCCTTCCCGCTGTCGTTGTTTACAGACAGTAAAAGCGGCGACTTATCAATAGCATAATGGCTAATTGCTTTTTCCTGTCGTGTCCCGGCGACGCGTAATGTGAAGCTCTTCATTCCAGTCATCCCCAATCTGCTTGTTTTGTATAGCAATTAGCTTTCTGGCACGCAGCCTGCACGTCTGTATTGCGATAAGGTTGGCCGGGGTTAACCGGATTGAGAGTGGAGAAAGATCATGAACGCGAATTTTGGCATAGCGACTGTGGCGATCGGGTTGCTGGTGTGTACCCCTGCCTTTGGCGAGGACGAGCCGGTGAAAGTGAACGCTAGCATTGAGGCAGCATTCAAGAAATATGATGCCAATCACGATGGCTATCTCAGCAAACAGGAAATGAAACAGCGCAGGGATTTGTTGCGCATATTTGACGATGCGGACGTCGATCACGACGGCAAATTGGATTTGAATGAATATGCCGCCGCAGAATCAGCCCTGCACCGGACGAAAGCAGAGCGTTTCGCGGAAGACGGCATCATCACTGCCAAGGTCCAGGCCGCTTTGCTCAAAGACCCGGATATCAAATCGCTGGATGTGAGCGTTGAAACCTATCGCGGTCATGTCTTGCTGAGCGGCTTCGCCGAAGATGAAAACCAAGTGCGCAAAGCCGGGCGCATCGCATCAGGTGTGCGCGGCGTGGTATCGGTGAAGAACGCTCTGATTGTTAAAGATTTAGATAAATCGTGAAGGAGAACGGCCATGCATAACATGCCGGTCAAAATCAATCCATTAGTTATAATCGCGGTGGTTTCGGTGATCATTTTCAGCCTTGTCGGAATTGCCGCGATGACCGGCCAAATGCCGGTGGTGAATTCCGGCATCAGCATTCCTGCCGTGCTCGGCGAAGTGTCAGGCATTAAGCCGAATATCACGCCGATTATTATGGAAAGGCGCGCCTCCGCGCAGCAAATGAAACGAGCCAATCCCTGTGTCGACTGCGGTGTGGTTGACTCCATCATCGTGAACGATGTTAATGGAGATGGCGGCGGAGCGGGGACGGTCAGCGGTCGCGTATTCGAAAAGAACGTCAATAATCCCGCAGCCTATCAAGTCAAGGTGCGCATGGATGACGGCACTGACCGTGTCATTTCACAGCACGACCGACGCGTTTTCCATGTCGGCGAGAAAGTCAAAATCGTCAACGGCGTGGTAGTTCAACTCGAAGGGACAACGATGATGGACAAAAACCGGATATTTGCGCTGATGCTGGCTGCGTTGACAAGCCGGATTTTTTGAAGGATCAGGCCTAAGGAACCTCTGAACAAGTCCCGCGTGGCCACGACGGCGGCTTGGCGGGATAGGATGCAAGAAAGGCGACGACGCGAAGGGTCGCTCCCCTTCGCGAGGAGCCTGACACCGCAGACCGCCCGCCAAGCCCCGTCCCGTGAGGGTTGCGGCGGAATCGGGCGCTCGCTTTGTCGCGCTCCTCGGCTTCGTAGTCCCGGCTACGACCTTCGTCGCGCTTCGCGCGATCATCCCCGATTCCGCCAGCAACGCGGCTCACGAAGGACTTATTCAGAGGTTCCCTAAGGGGCGGAAGCAATTCCGCCCCTCGTTGTTTCTGGCAGACTAGACCGCGATCGGCGCTTTGATCGCGGGATGAGGCTCGTAGTCTTCTAGAGAGAAATCATCGTATTTGAACTCAAATATATTTTTGACCGCAGGGTTGATGTTCATCACCGGCAATTTCCTTGGCTGCCGTGACAACTGCTCGCGCGCCTGTTCCACATGATTGAGGTACAGATGGGCATCGCCGAAGGTGTGGACAAATTCGCCGGGTTTAAGCCTGCACACCTGGGCCATCATCAGGGTCAGCAGGGCGTAGGAGGCGATATTGAAAGGCACTCCTAGAAACACATCGGCGCTGCGCTGGTAAAGTTGGCAGGAAAGCCTGTTCTGCGCGACGTAGAACTGGAAAAACGCGTGGCACGGCAGAAGCGCCATTTTGTCGAGATCCGCCACGTTCCAGGCTGAAACCAGGAGCCTCCTCGAATCAGGGTTCCTCCTGATTTCCTCGATGATTTTTGCAATCTGGTCAATATGCCGTCCTTCAGGCGCGGGCCAGGAGCGCCACTGGTAGCCGTAAACCGGGCCGAGTTCGCCTTTTTCGTCCGCCCACTCGTCCCAAATGGTGACGCCATTGTCCTTGAGGTACTGGATGTTGGTCTCGCCTTTGAGAAACCAAAGCAACTCATGAATGACGGATTTCACGTGTATTTTTTTGGTGGTGAGGAGCGGAAATCCGGCATTGAGATCGAACCGCAGCTGATGTCCGAAAATACTCAAGGTACCGGTACCGGTACGGTCATTCTTAGGCACACCGTGATCGAGGATGTGCTGCATTAAGTCGAGGTACTGGCGCATGGTTGAGAAGCGTAAGTCAAAAGCGTTTAGCGGGCAACTGACATGAAAATCTTTTAGTTCGTAAGTCTGCGGCTTGGTTATAATCTTCGGAACCTCTGATGAAATCCGCCGCGATCGGATTTACATGTGAGGTTCTCTATCATTTTACCGTATCGGAGTATCCATGCTGGCCAAGCTTGAGACGCACGCATCAATCCTGTCTGCAGTGGCGCTCGCGAAAACTTCCCACGTTCTGATGGTGCTGCCGAAGAGCAAACAACTTCCCGTTTTGCCTGGAGCGGGAGCATTGCGCGCATTGTTGAAGCGCCGCGCCATGAGAGCCGAAAAACTAGCCGAGACGCCATTGTGCGCCACACTCCCGCACGGCGGGTTGGCGGCATGGGTGATGCTGGATTCGGCTAAATCCGTGTTCGAGCAGTACACGCTGCTGCGCAAGGCACTGCAACCGCTGCTCGAGGAAAACCCGCAAACGCTTTGCATTTCGGCTCACGGGAGCCCGGACGAGCGCGCCAAGGCGGGACAGCTTGCGGCCTATGCGGCCTGGGTGAACGGCGCCAAGCTACCACAAAGAAAAAAGAAGCCGCCATCCAAACCGCTCGCCAGGATCGTTCTCTTCGGATGCCAGACAACACATGACTTTTATGAATTGCTGGCCCAGGCTGAAGGCAATGTGCTGTGCCGCGAGCTCACCGTTTTGCCCCCCAACGAACTCACCCCAGGGCTGTATCGCCAGCGCATCAGGAAAATCGCTAAAGAATGTGGCTGGAAACATGAGGAATACAGTCTGCAAAAACTCCGCAAAATGGGAGCGGGAGCATTCGTCGCGGTGGCGCAGGGGAGTTTCGAGGAAGATGCCGCGGTTGTGCATTTAAAGTATCGCCACAACCGGGCGAAGCAAGCGCTGGCGCTGGTAGGCAAGGGCATCTGCTTCGACACCGGAGGGCACAATCTCAAGTCCGCCCGCTCCATGCACGGCATGCACCAGGACATGAACGGCTCGGCGGTGTGCCTCGGGATTCTGCTCGCTGCGACCCGCGCCAAGCTGCCGGTGAATATCGACTGCTGGCTTGCCATTGCGCAGAACCATATCGGCCCCAAGGCCTACAAGCAGAACGAGGTAGTGAAGGCGCTGAACGGGACCACCATTGAAATCGTGCATACCGACGCTGAAGGGCGCATGGTGCTGGCTGACACGCTCACGCTGGCGGCAAAAGCCAAGCCTTCATTGATCATAGATTTTGCGACGCTTACCGGCAGCATGGCGGTGGCGCTGGGGGAGCGCTATTCCGGCGTGCTTGGCAATCGCGAGGCGTTGCTCGCGCAGGCGGTCGCGGCGGGCAAGGCGAGCGGCGAACGGGTGTGCGCGTTTCCGCTGGATGAAGATTACGAGCAGGCGCTGGAAAGCAAGATCGCCGACATTAAGCAGTGTACGCTCGATGGCGAGGCCGACCATATCCTCGCCGCACGCTTTTTGCAGCGTTTTGTCGGAAACGTGCCGTGGCTGCATGTGGATTTGTCGGCAAGCAGTTGCAAAGGGGGACTGGGCGCGGTGGAATCGGACGTTACCGGATTCGGCGTCGGCTGGGGTTTGGAGATGCTAAAGAACCTCTTGATTTAGTCCCCACGCGGTTGCGACGGTACGCGACGGGATCTTTACAGGAGAAAGCACATGAAACCGATCACCAATCTCGCCATAGCAATTTTTATTCTGATTGCGGTGATGCATTTAATGAGGCTTGTTTTTGGCTGGGAGGTCACCCTAAACGGCCTGGTGATTCCCATGTGGGTGAGCGTGATGGCGTTATTGATTGTGGGCGCGCTGGCCTATTTCCTCTGGCGCGAGGCCTACAAGTCCAAATAGCTTTTGCGCTGATTCAACAGCGCGATTTTGTCGGAGGCGGTCATCAGCACCGCCTTCATTTTGGCTTCCTGTCCCACACGTAGCGCACAAAGCGCTGCCAACGGTTTTGCTTCTGCGCAAGCTTGTTTGCGGTTTTTTCGGCTTGGCGATCGCGCTCGGCGCTGCGCTTCACTTGCTCGTGAATTTGCCGCAGGCTCAGGCCACCGGGGCCTGTCCTGAGCTCAGGCGAAGGGCCCTTAAGTTTATCCGGATCGTTTTTGGAAGACATCGTTAATCCACTGAGAGATGGTAAAGAATATGTTAAACTTTAGGGGTATTTTTTCATAGGAAAATTATGTCAGGTAATACTTTAGGGCGGCTTTTCTGCGTGACTTCCTTCGGTGAATCCCACGGGCCCGCCATCGGTTGCGTGGTGGATGGCTGCCCGCCCGGTATGGCGCTTTCTGCCGAAGACATTCAGAGGGAATTGGATCGGCGCAAACCCGGCACATCGCGGCATGTCTCGCAGCGCCGCGAATCCGACACGGTGGAAATCCTCTCCGGCGTGTTCGAAGGCAAGACCACCGGCACGCCGATTGCGCTTTTGATCCGCAATGAAGACGCGCGGGGCAAAGACTATAGCGAAATCATGGACACCTTCCGTCCGGGGCATGCCGATTATACCTACTGGCAAAAATACGGCATTCGCGATTACCGCGGCGGCGGCAGGCAATCGGCGCGCGAGACCGCGGTGCGGGTTGCGGCGGCGGCGATTGCCAGGAAATGGCTGCATGAAAAATACGGCGTGATGATCCGCGGCTACATG
>JBGQCF010000009.1:0-61777 GCA_041495205.1 Gammaproteobacteria bacterium | reverse complement strand
GTCGGACGAGAAAAAGCTTCCCAAGAATGAGCGCTATCGCATCGTGGTGCAAGGAGAGGGAGAGGCAAGCCAGGTCAATGTGTTCAACAAGGACGGCACGCCGGAACAATCTGAAACCGCGAACCGAATTTTGGCCCTGCTTTACGAACAGCTCAAATAATGCGCTTCGCCTCCCTCGGCAGTGGCAGCCAGGGTAACGCCCTGGTGGTGGAAGTCAAGCAAACGAGGGTGATGCTGGATTGCGGTTTCGGCATCAGCGAAATGATCTCCAGATTATCCCGCCTCGGACTCGCGCCGCAACAGTTGAGCGCAATCGTCGTGACGCACGAGCATACGGATCACATCGGCGGGGTCGTCAAATTCGCGCGCAAGTTCAATTTGCCGGTGTGGCTTACATTCGGCACCGCAAGCGCGTTTCAAGACGAGTTTTCCAGCCTGCCGCAGGTTTTTTATATCGGAGCCCACCAGCGCTTCAGCATCGGCGACATTGAGCTTGAGCCGTATCCGGTGCCGCATGATGCGCGCGAGCCGGCGCAATTTGTGTTCGGCGACGGCGCAAGTCGCCTGGGCGTGCTCACCGATACCGGCTGCTCAACTTCGCATATCGAATCTGTCTTGAGCCGCTGTAAAGCGCTGGTGCTGGAATGCAATCATGATGTGGAAATGCTCAAAAACGGCGGCTATCCGGCTCCTCTCAAGCAGCGCATTGCCGGACGCTTCGGCCATTTGTCAAATGATGAGGCGGCGAAGCTGCTGGCCAATCTTGATTGCGGCTGCCTGCAGCACCTCATCGCCGCGCATTTAAGCCAGAACAACAACACCCCGGAGTTGGCAAGAGCGGCACTTTCCCGGGTACTGAATTGCGAGCCGGAGTGGGTGGGTGTCGCCGACCAGCAAAATGGTTTTGCGTGGCGCGAGATCCTGTAAAGTTTTTCGGGCCAAAAAAAGCCGGCGCGAACGCCGGCTTTTTTGCTGGTGCGAGGGGATTACTTCTTCTCTTCGGTCTTCTTCTCTTCAGCTTTGGCCGGTTCAGCTGGCTTTGCAGCTTCTGCAGCTGGGGCCGGAGCCGGAGCAGGTGCCGCGGCAGGGGCAGGAGTGGTTGCCGGTGCAGGTTGTTCTTTTTTGCCGCAAGCGGTCAGACCCAGTACCAACAGCGCGGCAATAAGCAGTGAGCGTCTCATGTAGTAACTTCCTTCAATGTAAAGTTTATGATGATAGCAACTAAGCAATTGGCCGCCGTCAAAAAATAAAAGGCCAACGTGCAAATTCTAACATATTTTCGATTTACTTGGACAACCTGGTTAGGGAACTTCTGATTAAGTCCCACGCGCTTGCGACGGTATCAGAGGTTCCTTAGCGCAGCCCGAGCGTGGTTGCAGCTACGGCGGGGAGAGACGCTTCCCATATATCTTCAAAGCGATCGTTGAACAGGTGCGCGCCATGGAAGTCATTGAGCGCCATCAGTCCGCGCATCTCGTCGTAATGGAAACGGTGGACATAGTGGTTTTCGTCTACCACGGTAAACGGATCGTACACATGTTTCGCATGCGGCTGGGTCTCGTGGATGGCAATGCCGTGGCTGAACAGTTTTAACAAGGACATTATGCGCGGGCAGCGTGCAATCAGAAAGCCGGTGTCGTGCATGACGATGTATAAACGGTTGCTGTGGCTCGCGAGCAGGAAACCGCGCAAAAGCTCGTAACGCTCGATGGAGTTGAAAGCGCTGCTTGCATGCTTGTCGAATATGCGCACACGATGGCGTGCCCGGCCGATGACCCTGTCAATCGCGGCTTCATAATCCGCCACGCTTTCGATTTTCTGATGCTGCGGCGAGGTCTCGGCGGTGTTTTCCATGTTGGGCCCTGATTGCGGCAACTCCTCTAAGGCATGCAGCCTATTTTAATATAGCCTGCCTGATACCATTGGTAAAGCAATTGCTGTGTTTCGTGATCGAGAGCAGTGTGCGGCTTGAATTCGCGCCGGTCGGCAAGCCGCGATAAGGAACTAAAGGCCCTTGTTCCAGGCCGATAGTCTTCACCATTCATGAATATCACGTTACGGTAAAACAGCATCTGGCTTTTCAGATCAAGATGTACTCCTTGCGCCGCGCATTTTCGGGGAAAGCTCTTGCCCGACAGCGGCCGTGCCGGCGGCTCAAAAAACACGTGCGGCTTGGGTTCGGTGAGAAACCGTCCAAGAAAAATCACTACGTCGCGATCACTCCAACGAATGCGGCTAAGCATTTGAGTTGCTTGGCGCAGCATCGCCTCGCTGATTTGTGCGGGATGCTGCTGCGGGGTGAGCCCGGGATCGCGGTACATGCCCGGGATGTCCAGGTGATCCTGCAGAAAAATCAGGAATTGGGTGGCAAGCTCCTGAGCGGAAGGAGCGCGGAAACCGATGGAATAGGTCATGCAACCATCCAGCGCAACGCCGTTATGCGCGCAGTGCGGCGGGAGGTACAACATGTCTCCCGGGCCCAGCACCCATTCCTGCTCGGGCCTGAAGTGTTTTAGAATTTTAAGTGGCGCGCCTTGCACCAGCCGCAGGTCTTCCTGTGCGCTGATTTGCCACAGTCGGCGGCCGCTGCCTTGCAGCAGAAACACATCGTAGGAATCGAAATGCGCGCCGACCCCGCCGCCCGCGGGAGCATAGCTGATCATTAGATCATCCAGCCTGGCGTACGGGATGAAACCGAACTGCAGCAACAGGCGCTGCGCCTGCGGCAGGACATGATTGACGCCCTGAACCAGCAAAGTCCATTTGCTTTTCGGCAGGCCGCGGAAATCCCGCGCCGCAAAAGGCCCGTGGAAAACTTCCCAGGCGCCGCGCTTCTGCAAAATCAGGCGTGATTGCATGTCATCGCGGCATGCCAAGTCAAACAATTGCTTGCGCTTAAGCAAGTCGCGGAATGCAGGGAAGGCGTTGCGTATAAGCAGTGGTTTTTTCTGCCAGTGGCGCCGCAGGAATTGCTGCGGGGTCAAGCGTCCGAGAAAAGATTTTTTCACGGCTGCACATTACAGTGACGTCTAAAGTATTTCAAGTTGCGCGAAATGCGTTAAAATCATGTTAGGAATCTCTGATTAAGTCCCACATGTGCGCGACGGTGCGCAATCCGGACTCAGGGTGAGACGTGAGGAGCGCCGTTTGGTAATTCCAAACAAGCGACGAACAACAAAGCCATGGGGCCGGATTGCCCCGTCCCATCCGGGTTGCGGCGACTAGGCGGCCATCTGCGGCGTTGCTCGGGCTTGTGTTATTCCAATAGCACTGCGCCCTCGCGCCTGGCATCTGGCCGCCCCTCGCCAGCAACGCGCTACACGCGGGGCTTAATCAGAGGTTCCCTGTTCAGGAGCATCTATGTTGCAAGCAGGACAAACGGCACCCGAATTCGATTTACCCGATGCTGACATGCAAATGGTCGGCCTTTCCGGATTTAAAAATAAAAACAACGTGGTGTTGTATTTTTATCCGAAAGACGATACGCCCGGTTGCACAATCGAGGCGAACGAGTTCAGTGACTTGGATGACGAATTTGCCCATCTCGATACCATCGTGCTCGGGGTGAGCATGGATGACTGTTTGAGTCACGGCTCGTTCCGCGACAAGCACGGCCTCACCGTGCAGTTGCTGGCCGATACCGAAGGGGAGGCGTGCAGGAAATACGATGTGTTACAGGAAAAAGAGGTGGAAGGCAAGAAAAAAACCTGCGTCGTGCGCTCCACTTTCATCATAGACAAGTACGGCATCCTGCGCTATACATTTTATGGCGTGAACGCGCGCGGCCATGCCGCGGAAATACTGAATCTGGTTAAGAAGCTGAACTATGGAACCTCTGATTAAGTACAGCGCGGTTGCGAACATGAAAATAGCAAGGGACACGGTGGTCTCAATCAACTATGAACTCAGCGACGCCAACGGCAAGCTTCTGGAAAAAACGTCCAAGCCGATAAGCTATTTGCATGGTGGCTATCACGGCATGTTCCCAATGGTGGAGGAAGCGCTGCAGGGCAAAAGCGCGGGCGACAGCTGCAAGCTGACCATGGACCCGCAAGACGCTTTTGGCGAATACGACAGCGAACTGGTGTGTACCGAGCCGCGCCATCTGTTCCCTGAAAATGTAGCGGTTGGCATGCAGTTCGAGGGAGGCGCGGAAGGTTCGGACGATGTGATGATTTACACTGTTACCGAAGTCGCGCAAGACAAGGTGGTAGTTGACGGCAATCACCCGCTCGCCGGGCAGACACTGAATTTTTCCTGCACCGTGACCGAAGTGCGCGCCGCAACCCCGGAAGAAATCACGCACGGCCACGTGCACCGCGAGGGCGAGCATCATCATTGAACATTATTTTTAATCGAGTTCCTGTCTCAGCCGGTAGATAAGCTCCAGCGCCTGTTTCGGGCTCAATTGATCCGGATTAGCTGCTTTCAACAGCTGCAGTAGCGGATGTTCTGTCACAGCCGGCTCCGCTTTCGGCTGCGGCGCGAACAAGTCTCCCTGCGAGTCCCTGTTTATCCCTTCATGCTCGAGTTTGAGCAAATATTTTTTTGCGGTCCGGATAACCGGTTGCGGCACGCCGGCAAGCTGTGCCACCTGCAAGCCGTAGCTTTGGTTGGCCGGGCCATCTTCCACGGCGTGCAGAAAAACGATGTGGTCGTGATGCTCGATGGCATCAAGGTGCACGTTGGCGACCTGAGGGTAATATTGCGCGAGGCGGGTGAGCTCGAAATAGTGCGTCGCGAACAGGGTGAGCGAGCCGTTTTTCTCCAGCAAATGCCCGGCAATCGCCCACGCCAGTGCAAGTCCATCAAAAGTCGAAGTGCCGCGCCCGATTTCATCCACCAGCACCAAACTGGTATCACTCGCGTGGTGCAGGATGTTTGCCGCCTCGGTCATTTCCACCATGAAGGTGGAGCGCCCGCCGGCGAGATCGTCGGAGCTGCCTATGCGCGTGAAAATCTGATCCACCGGGCCGATGACCGCGCTTTTTGCCGGCACGAACGAACCGCAATGCGCGAGCAACACGATCAATGCCGTTTGCCGCATATAGGTGGACTTGCCGCCCATGTTGGGACCGGTAATCAGGAGCATTTGCCGATTGCGGTCGAGTCTCGTGCTGTTGGCGATGAAATGCTCGACCTGCTTTTCCACCACCGGATGGCGGCCTTCCTCGATGAGAATTCCCGGTTCTTCGCTGAATTCCGGCGAGGTGTAGTTGAGGCTCGCCGCCCGCTCGGCAAAGGCGGCGAGCACATCCAGCTCGGCAACTGCAGCCGCCGTTTTTTGCAAGGATGGGATATAAGGCGCCAGCGCATCCAGCAATTCCTCGTAAAGCCGTTTTTCCCGCGCCAAGGCCCGCTCCGCCGCTGACAATGCTTTGTCTTCGAATGCTTTCAGCTCCGGGGTAATAAAGCGCTCGGCGTTTTTCATGGTCTGGCGGCGCCGGTAATCATCAGGAACACGCTCCGCCTGCACGCGCGAGACCTCGATATAAAAGCCGTGAACTTTGTTGTATTCCACTTTCAGCGTGCTCAAGCCGGTGCGCTGGCGCTCGCGCGCTTCGAGCTGCATCAGAAACTTTCCGCAGTCATTCTGAATCGCGCGCAACTCGTCGAGCTCGGCATCAAAACCATCCGCGATAACGCCGCCATCGCGCAACAGCGCCGCGGGCTCGGCTTGCAGCGCACTTTGCAAGAGCCTTAACAGCGCTTCGGGCAGCGTGAGCGCAGCCGAGAGTTCAATAAGCCGTGGACTGGAAAGCGCAACCAATGCCTGCTGCAGCGACGGCATGTGTTTCAAGCTGTCGCGCAGTCCCGAAAGATCGCGCGGGCGCGCGGTTTTGAGCGCAATGCGCGAAGTGATGCGCTCGATATCGCTGCAGTGCCTGAGAATCCGGTGCACTGCGCGGTGCGGTCCCATGCCCGCATCGCCGAACAGGGAAGAGACCGCCTGCAGGCGTAATTTAAGCACGTCGTGGTTGCGCAAAGGGTGATGCAGCCAATGGCGCACCAGGCGGCTGCCCATGCCAGTGGCGCAATTATCAAGCAGTGAAAGCAGGGTCGGCGCCGGCTCGCCGCGGATAGTTTCGGAAATTTCCAGATTGCGCCGCGTTGCCGCATCCATGCGTACAAAAGCGTCGCTGTGCTCGACCTGCAAGGCAGTGATATGGGTAATCGCCGTGCCCTGGGTGGTTTTGGCATATTCCAGGAGCGCACCGGCGGCGGCGATTGCCATGCGCAGCCCTTCGCAGCCGAAACCGCTCAAATCGCGGGTGCCGAATTGTTTGCATAAATTCCGGGTTGCCGCGTCGAAATCGAAATGCCACTGCGGCAGGCGTTTGACAGCGCAGAGAGGATTTTCAAACAACGCATGAGCAAAATCCTCGGGCAACAAGATCTCGGAAGGCTGCAGGCGTTCCAGCTCGGAGCCAAGCTGCTGCGCCGGGATTTCCAGCGCGCGCATGCGGCCTGCGGCAAGGTTGAGCCAGGCCAGTCCCAAAGTGGACTGATGCGAAGTGATGGCGAGCAATACACTGTCGCGTTTTTCATCGAGCAGTCCTGAATCGGTGAGCGTGCCGGGGGTGATGATGCGGGTGACCTTGCGTTCCACCGGCCCTTTGGCTTGAGCCGGGTCGCCGATCTGCTCACAGATTGCCACCGATTCGCCAAGCTTGACGAGTTTCCCCAGATACTGCTCGATCGAATGATACGGCACGCCCGCCATTTTCACCGGTTGGCCTGCGGATTCGCCGCGGCTGGTCAAAGTGATGTCCAAAAGGCGCGCTGCTTTTTCGGCGTCGTCGAAGAAAAGCTCGTAAAAATCGCCCATGCGGTAAAACACCAGCATGTGCGGATAGTCCGACTTGATGCGCAGGTATTGCTGCATCATCGGCGTATGGCCATTCGATCTGGTTTGTTGCGTTATGAGCTCGGCCATGGCGTGGGGGACTGCGCTATTTTCTGAGGGGAGGAGTCAAATGCGGCGCCAGGATTTTAATGAGCTGGGCGAATATTTTGGGATTGCCGCCGACCACGTTGCCGCTTTTGAGATAACCGTCGTTGCCTTCGAAATCGCCGATCAAGCCGCCGGCTTCCTGTATGAGGAGATTTCCCGCCGCGATGTCCCAGGGGCTTAAGCCGATTTCCCAGAAACCGTCCAGTCGTCCTGCCGCGACATAAGCGAGGTCGAGCGAGGCAGCGCCCGCGCGGCGCACGCCGGCCGTGTTTTTGACGATGTCGCGGAACATATCCATATAGGCGTCGAGATGCTCGAGCTCGCGGAAAGGAAAGCCCGTGCCTATCAGCGCATCCGCGAGCTTGATGCGCTTGCTCACGCGCAGCCGGCGGTCGTTGAGATAGGCGCCGCGCCCGCGCGTAGCGGTGAATAGCTCATTGCGCCCCGGGTCATACACCACTGCCTGCGTCAGCACCCGCTTATGCATGAGCGCGATGGATACCGCGTATTGCGGAAAACCGTGCAGGAAATTGGTGGTGCCATCCAGCGGATCGATAATCCACAGATATTCGGAGTCGCCCTGAGCGCCGCTCTCTTCTGCTAGAATCGCGTGCTCGGGGTAAGCGTGCTTTAATACATCGATAATCGCCTGTTCCGCCGCACGGTCCACCTCGCTCACGAAATCGTTGAAGGTTTTGTGTTTTACCGTGAGCACGTCAAGGTTGAGCGACGCCCGGGTGATGATGCTCGCGGCGCGGCGCGCGGCCCTCACTGCAATATTGAGCATGGGATGCATGGTCGGCAAGCAGGATTCAGGACTTGGGATCAAGGATACGGGAAGAGCGTCATTCTAATATGAACCCGCAAAATCCGCTTGATAACGTTCGCATCGTATTGAGCCACTCCAGCCATCCCGGGAACATCGGCGCCAGCGCGCGCGCCATGAAAACCATGGGATTGAGTTCATTGGTTCTGGTGAACCCCGGCCGTTTCCCGGACCGTGAAGCCGAGGCGCTCGCTTCAGGAGCGCTTGATGTGTTAGCTGAAGCGCGAGTGTGCGCATCACTGGACGACGCGCTCGCCGGCACGGTATTGGCTGCGGCGCTCACTGCGCGCTCGCGCGAACTTTCGCATACCGCTTATTACGCGAAACAAGCGGCGCGTGTTCTGCTCGAGCAGGCCAAACAACACCCGGTAGCGGTGGTGTTTGGCGGGGAAGCGTCGGGTTTGAGCAACGAGGAAATCATCAAATGCCAGATGCTGGTTCACATTCCTGCAAACCCGGACTATGCATCGCTCAATCTGGCGGCCGCGGTGCAGGTGATGTGCTACGAGTTGCGAATGGCCCTTGAAAATCCTGCCCCGCAGCCAAGCGAATTTGAAGCGGCGAGCTTTGAGGAAATCGAGATGTTTTTCCGCCATCTCGAGGAAGTCATGGTGAGTACGGGATATTTGAATCCAGATCAGCCGAAGCGGCTGATGGAAAGGTTGCGCAGGCTGTTTGCCCGAGCGCGGTTGGAAAAAGAGGAAATCAATATTCTCAGAGGCATTTTGAAGGCTTTTTCAAAGATAGTTGACTAAATTACTGGGTTATTGCAAACTCATGCTTATTAAGGCTAAACGGATTGAAAATGTTCGAACGAATTAAAGAAGACATTGCCGTCGTTTTCGACCGCGATCCGGCAGCGCGCACCACCTGGGAGGTGATTACCTGCTATCCCGGCTTTCACGCGCTGCTGATTCATAAGTTTTCCCATTGGTTATGGCGCGCGGATTTTAAATGGCTGGGACGCCTGGTTTCACATTTTTCGCGCTGGATCACCGGAATCGAAATTCACCCTGCAGCAAAAATCGGCAGACGCGTATTCATTGATCACGGCATGGGCGTGGTCATCGGCGAGACTTCGGAAATCGGCGATGACTGCACGCTGTATCACGGGGTGACGCTCGGGGGCACATCCTGGAACAAGGGCAAGCGCCATCCCACGCTGGGCAAGGGCGTGGTAGTCGGTGCGGGCGCGAAAATTCTGGGGCCGATTTTGATAGGCGAGGGCGCAAGGATCGGTTCCAACGCAGTCGTGGTGAAAGAAGTCCCTGCGGGCGCGACCGCGGTTGGCATACCCGCGCGCATAGTGGATGCGGAGCATGAAGCGGCGCGCGCCAAGACCGCGGAGAAAATGGGTTTTTCCGCTTATGCGGTGAGCCGCGACGAGAACGACCCGGTGGCGCAAGCCATCCACGGCTTGCTGGACCATACCGTGAATATAGACCAGCGCATCGAGGCAATCATGAAACAACTGGAGAAGCTCGGGGCAAAAGTCGAGGACGAGCGCGCCACCGCAGATAAATTCGACCCGAACTACCTGAACAAAATAGTGGACTAGAAAACTCGGG
The DNA here is from genome assembly GCA_041495205.1 of Gammaproteobacteria bacterium. Classification (GTDB taxonomy): domain Bacteria; phylum Pseudomonadota; class Gammaproteobacteria; order Burkholderiales; family JAHFRG01; genus JAHFRG01. Next base: position 52,428 of record JBGQCF010000009.1, on the reverse strand, counting down.
TATTGTATACTTGAGTAAATTAATCAGGTATTAACTAACTTGCTTTAGGATGGACCTATGCGATTGACGACCAAAGGGCGTTTTGCGGTCACGGCAATGATTGATCTGGCGATGCGTCACGGCAGCGGACCGGTGACATTGTCGGAAATCAGCGAGCGCCAGAAAATCTCCCTGTCTTATCTCGAACAATTGTTCGGCAAACTGCGGCGGCACGCTTTGGTGGACAGCGTGCGCGGGCCGGGCGGCGGCTATTGTCTGGCGAAAGGCATGGATCAGGTTTCGGTGGCGGACATCATCCTCGCGGTGGATGAACCGATTGATGCCACCCAGTGCGGCGGCAAGGAAAACTGCCGCGATGAGCAGAAGTGCTTGACCCACGACTTGTGGGCGGCGTTAAACGACCGCATTTTCGACTACCTGCATTCGGTTACGCTGTCGCAGCTGGTGACAGACCAGAAAAGCGACAATATCAAGGTAATTCGCGACCAGCGTATGGGCAGAAAAAAGAACGAATCCGCAGTTTCAGCGTAACACGCATGACCCTTCCCGTTTATTTTGACCACAATTCCACTACACCGCTTGATGAGCGCGCGTTGGATGCGATGCTGCCGTATTTACGCACGCATTACGGCAATGCCTCGAGCCGTCATGAGTACGGCACGCAGGCGCGGAAAGCGGTAAACCTGGCGCGAGCGCAAGTCGCTGCGGCAGTCGGGGTTGAGCCTGCGCGAGTGGTATTTGTGAGCGGCGGGACAGAAGCCAACAATACCTTTATCAAGGGCGCGGCCGCGCAACTCAAACCGTCGCAGATCGCAGTGAGCGCAATTGAGCACCCCTGCGTTGCCAAACCAGCGCAGGAATTGGCAAGGGCGGGCTGGAAGCTGCGCAAGTTAGCGGTGGATAGCGAGGGCAGGGTGGATCTTGCCGATGTGGAAGCGGCGCTCGCGCAACCGACCGGCATCGTGTCGGTGATGCTCGCCAACAACGAAACCGGCGTGATCCAGGATGTAGCCGCAGTGGCCGAAACAGCGAGAAGGCAGAAAGCCTGGGTGCATACCGATGCGGTACAGGCTTTTGGAAAAATTGCGGTGGATTTTACCGTGCTCAATGTGCATGCGATGACAATTTCCGCGCACAAGATTTACGGCCCCAAGGGCGCAGCCGCCTTGATTCTGGACAAGCGCCTGGAGTTGAAACCGCTGCTCTCGGGCGGCGGACATGAGAAAGGCATGCGTTCCGGAACTGAAAACGTGCCGGCGATTGTCGGATTTGGCGTGGCGTGCGAGCTTGCGCAAAGCCGCTTGCAGAATCTTTCGTCTGAATTGCAGGCGATGCGCAAACGGCTGGAACAGGGCTTGCAGGACATGGGTGCCCGGATATTTGGCGGCAATGCGCAGCGTTTGCCCAACACCAGCTATTTTGCGTTTCCGGGAATAGGCGGAGAAACGTTGGTGATCGAGCTCGACAAGGCAGGCTATGCGGTGGCTAGCGGCTCCGCGTGCTCGAGCGTAAGCCATGACCCCAGCCCGACTTTACTGGCCATGGGCGTGGCACCCGATATTGCGGAAGGCGCGGTGAGGGTGAGCCTGGGCAAAGACAACAAAATGGCTGAGATAGAGGGATTTTTGCAGACGCTTCATGCAGTGTTGAACCGGTTGCAACGTCTCTCGGCAATTGCGGTCTGAACAATATCAGATGGAAACGAAGGAGTAGTGGAGAAACATGGCAATCACATTGACTGAGAATGCGGCGAACCACATCAAGAAAGTTCTGGCTAAGCGCGGGAACGGCATGGGCTTGCGTCTCGGCGTGAAAAAAGTCGGCTGTTCGGGATGGGCTTATACTTTTGACTATGCCGACGCGGTGGGCGAACGCGACCATCTTTTTGAATCGCATGATGCCAAAGTGGTGGTGGATGCCGATAGCCTGCCTTATCTTGACGGCGCGGTGCTGGATTTCATCAAGGACGGCTTCAAGGAAACCTTCAGGTTTGACAATCCTAATATCAAAGGCCAGTGCGGGTGCGGGGAAAGCTTCAGCGTTTAAAACATCCTTTGCTTGATGCGGTTCCGCAATTTACAAGGCTAGGAGGAATGAATAGTTGACTGTAATGGTCGGGTATAATAAACTGGTAATAGTTGAGTAAATAACTCGGGAATAAAGAGCTTTAAAATCAGGAGTTAAGTAAATGAGCGCGATGCTCGAAACGCTGGTTAACCAGCCTTATAAACACGGCTTTGTGACCTCTATTGAGGAGGATGTCATTCCCAAGGGGTTGAACGAAGACGTGATCCGGATGATTTCGAAGAAAAAGAATGAACCGGAGTGGATGCTGGAATTCAGGCTCAACGCCTACCGCCACTGGCTCACCATGCACGAGCCACACTGGGCCAATGTGCGCTATCCGAAACTCGACTATCAGGAAGTTATTTATTACGCCGCGCCCAAGCCTAAGAAAAAACTCACGAGCATGGATGAGGTTGATCCCGAATTGCGGCGCACATTTGAGAAACTGGGTGTGCCGCTGCATGAACAGAAAGGGCTTGCCGGCGTGGCGGTGGATGTGGTGTTCGACAGCGTGTCGGTAGCCACGACTTATAAAAAGAAACTCGCCGAGCTTGGCATCGTTTTCTGCTCCTTCTCCGAAGCGGTGCAGGAGCACCCGGAGCTGGTGAAGAAATACCTCGGCAGCGTGGTGCCGCCCACCGACAATTTCTTCGCTTCGCTCAATTCAGCAGTGTTCACCGACGGCTCGTTCTGCTATATCCCGAAAGGCACCAAATGCCCGATGGATTTGAGCACCTATTTCCGCATCAATACCCAGGATTCGGGTCAGTTTGAGCGTACCCTCATTATCGCCGAAGAGGGCGCATCGGTTTCCTACCTCGAAGGCTGCACCGCGCCGAAATTCGACACCAACCAGCTGCACGCCGCAGTGGTGGAACTGATTGCGCTGGATAACGCGGAGATTAAATATTCGACGGTGCAGAACTGGTACGCCGGCGATGAAAATGGCGTAGGCGGTATTTACAACTTCGTGACCAAGCGCGGCCTGTGCAAGGGCGTCAATTCGAAGATTTCTTGGACGCAGGTGGAAACCGGCTCGGCGATCACCTGGAAATATCCCTCGTGCGTTTTGCTTGGTGACAATTCCATCGGCGAGTTTTATTCGGTGGCGCTCACCAACCACATGCAGCAGGCCGACACCGGGACCAAGATGACGCACATCGGCAAAAACACCCGCAGCCGCATTATCAGCAAGGGCATTTCCGCCGGGCGTTCCAACAACAGCTACCGCGGCCAGGTGAAAATCGGCCCCCGGGCGCAAAACGCGCGCAACTACTCGCAATGCGATTCGATGCTGCTCGGCAGCGCCTGCAGCGCCAATACCTTCCCTAATATTGATGTGCAGAACCATACCGGGAAGGTGGAGCACGAGGCTTCCACTTCCAAGATCGGTGAAGACCAGCTGTTTTATTTCGCGCAGCGCGGCATCGGTGCGGAAGAAGCGGTCTCGATGATCATCAACGGTTTTTGCAAAGACGTGTTCAACCAGTTGCCCATGGAGTTCGCCGTCGAGGCCACCAAATTACTCGGCCTTAAACTGGAAGGAAGTGTGGGATGAGCAGCAAGAACACCCTGCTTGAAGTTCGCAATCTGTCGGCCGAAGTCGCCGGCATAGAAATTCTCAAAGGCATCAATCTCACTGTGAAAGCGGGTGAAGTGCACGCCCTCATGGGGCCGAACGGCTCGGGCAAAAGCACCTTTGCCAAGGTGCTGGCGGGGCACACCGACTACACCGTGACCGGCGGTGAGGTGTTGTACCAGGGAAAAAATCTTCTGGAAATGGCCCCCGAGCAGCGCTCGCGCGCCGGATTGTTTCTCGCGTTCCAGTATCCGATAGAAATTCCCGGAGTGAGCAACAGCGCTTTCCTGCGGCTGGCGTATAACACCATGCAGGCGGCGCGCGGCGGGGAAGAGCTCGACCCTCTGGAATTCGACGATTTCGTGCGAGAGAAAATCAAGGTTGTGGAAATGGACCCCAGCTTTCTCGACCGCAGCGTGAACCAAGGTTTTTCCGGCGGCGAGAAAAAACGCAACGAGATCGTGCAAATGGCGATGCTCGAGCCCAAGCTCGCGGTACTCGATGAAACCGACTCCGGACTGGATATAGACGCGCTGAAAATCGTGGCGAACGGCGTGAATCACCTGATCAGGCCGTATAACGCGATTATTCTGGTAACGCATTACCAGCGCCTGCTCAACTATATCGTACCCGACTACGTGCATGTCATAGAGGGCGGGCAGATCGTCAAGACCGGCGGCAAGGAACTGGCGCTGGAGCTCGAGAAGCGCGGCTACGACTGGGTACGCACTGAATTCGATGCGGCAAGAGCCGCTGCCTGAATACCGCCATGGAACTCGTCAATACCGGCGCGAAAGACCGCTATCTCGAAAGCCTGTTGCGTGAACAACCTCCGGCCAGCCCGCTTAGCTGGTTGAATCAAATCCGCGCTGACGCTACAGAACGCGCCAATGTGCTCACCGTGCCGACCACCCGCGATGAAGAATGGCGCTTTACCGACCCTTCGCCGCTGCTGAAATTCTCTTTCCAGCCGGCGCGCGGAGCGCCACGGCTTGCGCAAGCCGACATTCAGCGCTTTGTGATACCCGAAGCCTCTTCGGACCGTCTGGTTTTCATTGACGGCGTGTATGCAGCGGAGCTTTCCACGCACTGCGGTCACGAGCATGGAATCCTGGTAACCAATCTTGCGCAAGGTTTATCATCGCACGGCGAAGTGTTGCAGCAGCATCTCGCGCGCCATGCCGATTTTCACAACGACGTATTTTGCGCGCTCAACACCAGCTTTCTGCATGATGGCGCGCTGGTAATCATCAACAAGAATGTAGCTTATCCCACACCCATCCATATGCTGTTCATTGCGACCAAGCCGGAAACGGCTGCTTATCCGCGCTCTCTGGTGGTGGCCGAACCGGGAAGCCGGTGCGCGCTGATCGAGGAATATATAAGTTTTGCCGAAAACGTTTATTTCAATAATGCTGTGACCGAGATCGTGGTCGGAGAAAACGCGCACGTGCAGCATACCAAGCTGCAGCAGGAAAGCCATGCCGCCTTTCATATTGCGCATTGCGCGGTGACGCTGGCGCGAGGAGCAAATTATATTTCTGATACGGTCACTTTAGGCGCGCGTCTTTCGCGCCATAACCTGCATGTGCTGCAGGCAGCCGAAGGCACGCACTGCGCTTTGGACGGGCTTGCGCTGATTTCAGGCCGCCAGCTCGCGGACACGCACACCTATATGGACCACGCCAAACCGCACGGCACCAGCCGGCAGCTGCATAAGTGCATCGTGGGCGATGCGGCGCACGCGGTATTCAACGGCAAGGTGTTGGTGCGCGAGGGCGCGCAGCTTACCGACTCGGCGCAATCCAGCCGCAATTTGCTGCTCTCCGGCAAAGCGCATGTGGACACCAAGCCGCAGCTGGAAATATTCGCCGACGATGTGAAATGCGCCCACGGCGCAACGGTGGGGCAGCTCGATGCGGAGGAAGTGTTTTATCTGAGAAGTCGCGGACTGGACGAGGCGGAGGCAAAAAGTCTTTTGACCTATGCCTTTGCCGCCGAAATCATCGACAAGATTCCGGTCGCCTCGCTGGCGCGGCAGCTTAAGCAGAAAGTGATGGAACATACCCAGGTGAGAGAACAAGCATGAACCGCCCGGTACGCAGCGAAAAACCAGAAGCGCCCGCGCTGGATGTCGCGCGTATACGCGCCGATTTTCCGATTCTCGCCCGCAGTATCAACGGCAAGCCGCTGGTGTATCTGGACAATGCCGCGAGCAGCCAGATGCCGCAACCCGTGATCGACCGGCTGGTGCGCTATCAGACTCAGGAGCACGCCAATATTCATCGCGCGGTGCATACCTTGAGCGAGCTCGCCACGGCGGAGTTCGAAGAAGCGCGGCGCAAGGCGCAGCGCTTTGTCAACGCCAAGGACGAGCACGAAATCATTTTCACGCGCGGCACCACCGAGAGCATCAATCTGGTGATGCACGGCTACGGCCGCGCTTTCATCAAGGCCGGCGACGAGATAATCATTTCTTGGCTGGAGCACCATTCGAATATCGTGCCGTGGCAAATGCTGTGCCAGGAAAAAGGTGCGAAACTGCGCGTCGCGCCCATCAACGACGCCGGCGAAATTCTGCTGGATGAATACCAAAAGCTCTTTAACGAGCGCACCAAGTTCGTAGCACTTTCGCATGTCTCGAATGCGCTGGGCACAGTGAATCCGGTGAGCGAGATGATTGCCACAGCGCACCAACAGCATATCCCGGTGCTGCTCGACGGGGCGCAGGCGGCGCCGCACCTCAAACTCGATGTGCAGGCGCTCGATTGCGATTTTTACGCTTTTTCCGGCCATAAAATCTGCGGGCCGACCGGCATCGGCGTGCTTTACGGCAAGCGCGGGCTATTGGAGAAAATGCAGCCTTTCCAGGGCGGCGGCGATATGATATTAAGCGTCACCTTCGAAAAAACGACTTACAACACCATTCCCTATAAATTCGAGGCGGGGACGCCGCCGATTGCCGCAGCCATCGGCATGGGATCGGCCATGGATTATCTGAACGGCATCGGCCTCGAGCGCATCGGCGCGCATGAAACCGACCTCCTCAACTATGCAACGCAACAGGTCAGCGCGATGAAAGGCGTGAGAATCATCGGCACCGCAAAGCACAAAGCTGCAGTGCTGTCATTCCTGGTTGATGGCGTGCATCCGCACGATGTGGGCACGATATTGAATGAAGACGGGATTGCGATTCGCACCGGCCATCATTGCGCGCAGCCGGTGATGCAGCGCTTTGGCGTGCCGGCTACCGCACGCGCTTCGTTCGCGTTTTACAATACCCTCGAAGAAGTGGATGCGCTGGTTGCGGGTATAGGAAAAGTCCAAAGGATGTTCGCGTAATGGCGGATATAAAACAGCTCTACCAGGAAGTCATCCTGGACCATAACAAGAAGCCGCGCAACTTCGGCGCGCTTGACAATCCCAGCCACAAGGCGGAAGGACTGAATCCGCTGTGCGGGGATCATATTTTTCTTACGCTGCGGGTGCGGGACAACAGGGTTGAAGCTGTCGCTTTCCAAGGCGAAGGCTGCGCCATTTGCAAGGCCTCTACTTCCATGATGACCACCAGCGTCAAAGGAAAAACCGTGGAAGAGGCGGAGACGCTGGTGCAGGAATTCCGCGATATGGCGACCGGCAAGCTGAACGTGCAAAAGCAGTCCAATCATCTGGGACGGCTTGCAGTGTTTGAAGGGGTGAAAGATCTGCCTTCAAGGGTGAAATGTGCGATCCTTCCCTGGCATACCCTGCACGCAGCATTCAATTCGGTGGCGACCACCACTACGGAAAACGAAGAAGAGCCGATGAAATCCGCCGGCGTGACAATATAAAAGAGGTTTACCATGTCCAAGATCGCAGAAATCGAAAGCACTCCCAATCCCAACGCCATGAAGTTCATCTTGAAGGAGCCGCTGACCTATGGTGTCACGCGCTCTTATGACAGCGCGGCGCAGGCCAAGGATGATCCGTTGGCGTCCGAGCTATTCATGATCCCGCATGTGACGAACGTGTTTTATGTAGACCATTGGGTTACCGTAACCCAGGATGGCCAGGCCAATTGGCAGGAATTGCTGAAACAGCTCGCGGTGCCGATACGCGCCGCCAGCGCCGAAACCCAGTTGCAGTCCCAGGCCGCGCCCGCTGAGAATGAAGCAGGTGTGGCAACGAGCATCGAGGATACGCTGCGGCTGGCGCAGATTAACGAGCTTCTCGATCAGCAAATCCGGCCTTATCTCCAGGGCGACGGCGGGGATCTCAAGGTGCTGAAGCTGGAAGGCAATACTCTCACTATTCATTACCAGGGCGCGTGCGGAAGTTGCCCGACCTCGCTTGCCGGGACTTTGTCCGCGGTGGAAAATTTGGTGCGCACCATTGAGCCCGATCTCCAGCTGGTAGCGGTCTGATGGCGGAATGGGTCACGGTGGCGCGGGTTGAGGAATTGCCGCCCGGGGAGTGGCGCGTGGTGGATGTGGAAGGCACACGCGTCGCGGTGTTCAATCTGCAAGGAAAATATTTCGCCATCGAAGACGTCTGCACCCACGACGGCGGGATATTAACCGGTGGCACGGTCGAGGGCGAGCAAATCATCTGTCCGCGACACGGCGCGCGCTTTTCCATCAAAACCGGCGAAGCACTGACAGCGCCAGCCTATGAACCCACGGCGACTTTTCCGGTGAGAGTCGAAGCGGGCGAAGTGCAAGTCAAAGACGACCGTTGGGATTGAGAGGTGATACGGTGTCGACGGACACCGCGTCACGCGAACAGATTCGTCACGCCATCCAGACCGACATGGTTGATGGCGTAAGTCGTTTGCCGGCTGACGATGGGCTGGCGTGGTAAGTAAAAGCTGCCACGCCGGGAGCCCGTCGTGCCGTTACGCCTCGTGAATAAACGGCGGCGGTGGTTTGAGCAACCGCCGCCGCTGGTGAAACACTCGTTTTTGCGCTGCTTGGATTAATTATTCAGCGCGGATCAATTGTCTTTTGTTATTAGTCCTAGTCGTCGTCATCGTCGTCGTGGTCTTTGCCGTCGTGATGGCCTTCGCCCCGCTCTCGAGTTATGAACACACCGTTGATGAAGATGTTGTCAATGACGGCGAGGCCGGCCGCGCCCGTGCCCGGAATACCAGGGGTCTCGGCGATCTCACCCGGCGCGTTCCCAGTGTCGGTGCCCTCGTCGAAGATGATGTCGATGCTCCGGATCTTGCTACCGGCCGGGATCACCGGGAAGGATTCGCTCGCATTGGATGTCTGGAACCGCACGCGCGTCCACTGAAGCGGATCTTGCGGGGCTGCCGCCGGCGTCCCATCATTGGCGCAGCCGCCGACGAAGTGGGACGTGTCCGGCCCGCTCGGAGGCGTCACGACCACGTTGAAGCGCGGGGCGCCGGAGCCGCAGTGTGTGCCATTGCGATAGTCAAAGCCCAGCACAATAGGTGCGGTCATTCCCTTACCCTTAACGCCCTTGATCTCCGCTCCCGCCGCGGAGCAGTCAGGTGTTGGGCCGTTCTTCGACAGCAGGAGACCGGAATGGCGGTCATTCTTGTTGGGATTGGTCGTGAGATCAGAAGGGGTGGTATTCTGTCCGCCATTGTCTGGCAGGCCCATGCCCTTCAGCCATTTCGCCGTGACGATCCTGCTCCCAGCAATGCCGCAATTGGCGACCGTTCCTATGAACACGCCCGGTACCGCTTTGAGGCCGTGGTCATCGTCGGCCCACGCCGTAGCTGGCCCCACGACGCCGAGCGCAATCGTAACGGCGGCCAGGAAGCCACCGACAACCGCATTTAGTATGCTTGGTTTCAACCGGAATTTCAGAAAGGTATTCATTTTTTCCTCCTCATTATGCGGCTAAGCGAGCCGCACGCTCTTCAATCAGCCATTTGCCAGGTGTGGAATAATTGACAGGGGGTCCTTCTCCGGGCGCCAACCTGCTGACCCCGCTTGCTCCAAGGCGTGCCACCCTTGACTACCACTTCAGGGACACGTTCGGGGTCGAATCCCGCTCCTCATCTCACTGCCTCTATGCCCCGTTCTCTCAATCGGATCGGGTGTCACGCGGGTCGTCAGATGCGTACAAGATTCTGCCTCAATAGGGTCCGTGTCAAGTGACTTGCGGCAAGCCGGAAGATGAGGAATCAAGCATGTCGGATGAGACTGTTGCTGGAGGCTCGTCAGCGACGAGTTGTGTGAGCGGCTGTAACGTTTTGCTTGAAAGCGCCGCCGCTGCACGCTATAGTGGCGTCAAGGAGATGGCATTCTCCTTATAACCGCCGCAAGGCTGATGATGCCTACACGAAGCACCGGATAAAGGTGAGCGTGTAGGCATTTTCATATCTGTTTTCCCCAATGCCTCCAGTTTCTCCCGTTGCCCGGAATTAAATAAACGTAGAATCAAATTCCCGTTGGCACAAGGAGATTGAAATGACTGAAACCTGGGGGCTTGCGGCGCTGTGGCTGGGGTTGGCCTTGATTGCCGTGCTGATCTCGATCTGGCTGCGCATCGCCACCGCATTGTCGGAAATCGTGGTCGGCATCGTCGCCCAGCTTCTCATCGGCACGTTTATCGGCGCCGCCGCTCTCGGAGCAGATCAATCGTGGATTAAATTTCTTTCCGGCACCGGCGCCCTTGTTTTGACTTTTCTCGCAGGCGCCGAGCTCGACCCCGCCGTATTCAAGCTGAAATTGAAGGAAGCTACGACAGTCGGGCTGATGAGCTTCCTCGCGCCTTTTCTCGGCTGTGCCGCAGCGGCCTATTACCTGCTGCACTGGGATGTTCAGGCAAGCTGGCTTGCGGGAGTGGCGCTTTCCACCACCTCGGTCGCGGTGGTTTATGCGGTGATGCTGGAATTCGGCTTTAATAAAACCGATTACGGCAAGACCGTGCTCGCAGCGTGCTTTGTCACCGACCTGGGAACCGTGCTGGCGCTGGGTTTTATTTTTTCGCCTTTCACATACAAAACGCTGATCTTTTTCAGCGCCAGCGCCATTGCTTTTACGATTCTGCCATGGCTGACGCCGCGCTTTTTCAAACGCTACGGCGAGAGGCCGTCGGAACTGGAAGCAAAATACCTGTTGCTTTGCCTTTTCGGCCTGGGCGCGCTCGCCGCCTGGGCGGACAGCGAAGCAGTGCTGCCGGCTTATGTGATCGGCATGGTCTTGGCGGGCACGGTGGGCAAAGATCACGCCTTGATCCGGCGGCTGCGCACTTTGACTTTCGGTTTGCTAACGCCGTTTTATTTCATACGCGCCGGCTCCTTCGTCTCCATGCCGGCATTGCTTGCAGCGCCGGCGGCGTTTATCATTTTGCTGGCGGCAAAGATGGCGACCAAGTTTGCCGGCGTCTATCCCGTCACCAAATTTTATGGCTCACCGAGAACCGAGGCCATGTATACGACGCTGTTGATGTCCACAGGGCTCACGTTCGGCAGCATATCGGCGTTGTTCGGGCTCAGTCACCACATCATCGATGAGTCCCAGTACTCCCTGCTGGTGATAACCGTCATCGGCAGCGCGGTGGTGCCCACGCTGATTGCCAACGCATTTTTCCTGCCGCGCCATTTGTTGAGACCAGCACCCGAGCCGGAGAAGCATGAGGGTGAACAAAAAGTCGTTGCCCCGCAACTCGCTGACCGCAAGTAAGAGAGGACGACCATGATCAAGCGCATTTTAGTGCCTTATGACGGCTCGGTGCCTGCAGACAAGGCGTATGCCTTTGCCCTGGATTTGGCGAAGAAGTACGGCGCCGATATCCACGTGATTGCAGTGGCGCGGCCCCCGGATTTCGGAGACGACGTGGAAACTGCCGCCATCCTGGAAAACTCCGTGAAGCATTACGAAAAGATATTGGCGCCGCTGAAAGCCCAGGCTGCATCTCAAGGGCTCAACCCGCACTTCAAAGTGGTCGTGGGACACCCGGCGGAACAAATCATATACCGCGCGGAAGAGTACAAAGCTGACCTTATTGTCATGGGGCACCGGGGCAAAACCTTGTTCGAGCGCCTGCGCCTGGGCTCGGTGTCCAAGCACGTGATTCATTACGCACATTGCGCTGTGACCGTCGTGCGCTGACTGATGGCAGGATAAAAATAATTTCCGGCGGAGGACCAACGCGATGTTACGCGAATAGATTGATCACGCCCTCCAGGCCGACGTGGTTAATGGCGTAAGTTGTTTGCTTGCGGACGATGGGCTGGGCGTGGTAAGCGATGCTGACACCGGCCTGCGCCATCATTTTGAGGTCGTTGGCGCCGTCGCCGAGTGCGATGACCTGCTCCCTCTTCAATCCGAGCTGATTGCGGATTTCCTCTACTTTGATTGCTTTTGCGTCGGCGTCAATGATTTTCTCCGCCACATTGCCGCTTAATTTACCGTTGACGATTTCCAGCGAGTTGGAACAGGTGTAGTCGAGGTTCAGGCGCTTTTTCAGCCGCTCGGCGAAAAAAGTGAAGCCGCTGGTTATCAATAATGTCTTGACGCCGGCCGCTTTCAGTCCAGCAAGCATTTTTTCCGCGCCGGGGGAAAGCTGCAGACGCTCGTCGTAAACCCGTTGCAGCGCAGATTCATCGAGGCCGGCGAGCAGGGCCACGCGTCGGCGCACGCTGTCTGCAAACTCGATTTCGCCGCGCACCGCGCTCGCGGTGATTTGCGAGACTTCCGCTTTGATGCCGCGCATGTCGGCGAGCTCGTCAATGCATTCAATGGCAATCAACGTGGAGTCCATGTCCATCGCCAGCAATCCGAAGGCGGAGAGCTTGAGGTTTTCGGGTACGAAGGCGAAATCAAGCTGCGCGTTCTCGCAGTATTCGGCCACTCCGTCGCGCGCCTGCGCTTCGCACAGGCGGAACGCTTTATGGGTGATTTGCTCGATGCGGGAAGCTCCGCACAATTTCGCCAGTTCCCTGAGATTGCGGTTCTGGATTTCCTGCCCCTGCACAATCAGGTTCATTGCAGTTCCTTGAACAGGTTCTTGATGAGTGCCACGCGCGCTGTCATGTCGGGCAGGCCGGCGTCTATTCGCAGCCGGTCCGGCCCGCTCAAGCGGTAGCCAGGCTCGCGTTGAATGAGTCGCATGATTTTAGCGGCATCCACCGGAGGCTTGGGAACGAATTGCAGCGTGATGTTTTCGGCCCCGGCGTCGATGCGCGAAATGCCGAGCGGTTTCCCCAAGATGCGCAGGCGGTGTGTGTCGAGCAAGACCTTGGCCGGTGGCGGCAGCACGCCAAAGCGGTCCACCAGTTCCTCGTGCATCAATTCCAGTTCTTCCAGCGTTTCGCAATTGGCAAACCGCTTGTAAAGCACCAGCCGCTCGTGAATGTCGTTGCAATAGTGCTCAGGCAACAGCGCTGGCGCATGCAGATTGATTTCGGTGGTCACACCCAAGGGTTGCGAAAGATCCGGCTCTTTTCCGTTCTTGAGCGATTTCACTGCGGCGCCCAGCATCTGGTTGTAGAGATTGAAACCTACTTCCTGCATTTCTCCGCTTTGTGCCTCGCCTAAAATCTCTCCCGCGCCACGGATTTCCAAATCTTGCATCGCGAGGTAAAAACCCGAGCCGAGTTCCTCCATCATTTGGATCGCTTCCAGCCGCTTTCTTGCTTGCGAGCTTACCGCCTCTTCATCAGGCGTCAGCAGGTAAGCATACGCCTGGTGGTGCGAGCGGCCGACGCGGCCGCGCAACTGGTGCAGCTGCGCCAGGCCGAATTTATCTGCGCGGTTGATGATCATGGTGTTGGCGGTGGGAATATCAATCCCGGTTTCGATGATGGTGGTGCAGACGAGGACATTAAAACGCTGCTGATAGAAATCGCGCATCACGTGCTCGAGGTCGCGCTCGCGCATCTGCCCGTGCGCGTAGTGAATGCGCGCCTCCGGCAGGAGCTTCACCAGTTTCTCGTGCATGGTTTCAATCGTGTCGATTTCGTTGTGCAGGAAATACACTTGGCCGCCGCGCTTCAGCTCGCGCAGCACTGCTTCTCGGATGATGCCCTGGCTGTAAGGCGTGACAAAGGTTTTAATCGCCAGCCGGCGCTCGGGGGCGGTGGCAATCACCGAGAAATCGCGCAGGCCTTCGAGCGACATCGCCAGCGTGCGCGGGATTGGCGTGGCGGTGAGCGTCAGCACGTCCACCTCAGCGCGCAGCGCCTTCAGCCGCTCCTTCTGCCGCACGCCAAAGCGGTGCTCTTCGTCTATGATGACCAGTCCGAGGCGCTTGAACTGGACGCCTTTCTGCAACAGCTTGTGCGTGCCGATGACGATGTCTATTTTGCCTTCGGCCAATCCCTGTAGCGCCTGCGCCTGTTCCTTGCCGGAGCGGAAGCGCGAGAGCTCGGCGATTCTTACCGGCCAGTCGGCGAAGCGGTCGGAGAAATTCTGAAAATGCTGCTCGACGAGAAGCGTGGTCGGCACCAGCACCGCCACCTGCTTGCCGTCCATCATGGCAATGAACGCCGCGCGCAGCGCGACTTCGGTCTTGCCGAAGCCAACGTCGCCGCAAATCAAGCGGTCCATCGGTTTGCCTTTGGTTAAATCCTCGATCACCGACTGAATGGCTGCCGCTTGGTCGCGTGTTTCGTCGAAACCGAAACCGTCAACAAACGCTTCATAATCGTGCGGCTTGAAGCTGAAAGCGTGGCCTTGGCGCGCCGCGCGCTGGGCATACAGGTTCAAAAGCTCGGCGGCGGTATCGCGCACCTGGCGCATGGCTTTTTTCTTCGCTTTATCCCACTGCCCGCTGCCCAGCTTGTGTAAAGGCGCGGCCTCGGGCGCCGCGCCACTGTAGCGGCTGATGAGGGACAGCTGCGAAACCGGCACGTAAAGCTTGTCTTTTTCCGCATATTCTAGCGCCAGGAATTCCGTCGCGCCTTCTCCCTGATCCAGATTCACCAGTCCCAGATAGCGGCCGATGCCGTGGCTTTCGTGCACCACCGGGTCGCCGATGCGGATTTCGCTCAAGTCGCGCAGCATTCCTTCTGTGGAGGTTTTGCGCGCGCCTTCCCGCCGGTCACGCCTGCGCGCTTGCGCCGCGTAGAGTTCGCTTTCGGTGATGATGGCAACGCGCTTATCCTCAAGAATGAAGCCGTCGTGCAGCGGCGAAGCGCACAGCATGAAACGCCCGCTGCTTCGCATGAATGCCTCAAAGTTTTCGCACAGAACGGGCTTGAGCCCGTATTCATTCAGGTATTCATGCACGATTTCGCGCCGCCCCAGGCTCTCCGCCAGCAGCAGAACCCGCCCATCGAAACTTTGGAGAAACCCGGAAAGCCCGGCGAGGGGATTTTCAGCGCGGCGGTCAACGGCAATCGGCGGCAGGGAAGCAATCGCGCATTGAACGGCGCCGGTATTTTCCCCGGCTGCAATTTCAATTCGCGGGAACGCCTTGCAGCCTGCGAAGAAACGGTCCACGCTCAGGAACAATTCCTGCGGCGGCAGCAGCGGACGGTTGCGATCGCCGCGCAGCAATTCGTAGCGCGACTGCGTGTCGCGCCAGAAATTTTCCATGGCGCGCCTGGCATCGCGGTGCAGGCATAAAACCGCCCGTTGCGGCAAATAATCGAACAACGTTGCCGTCTCTTCGAAAAACAGCGGAAGGTAGTATTCGATTCCCGCAGGCGCAAGGCCCTGGCTGACATCTTTATAAAGCCCGCTCTTCGAAGGGTCGCCTTCGAAGCGCTCGCGGAAATTGGCACGGAAGCGCTCCTGGCCGCTCTCATCCAGCGGAAATTCACGCGCCGGCAGAAGACGGATTTCATTGACCGGATAAATGCTGCGCTGGTTGTCCACGTCGAAGGTACGGATGCTCTCGATTTCGTCATCGATCAAATCAATGCGGTAGGGAAGGGCGCTGCCCATCGGGAAAAGATCAATCAGCCCGCCGCGCACGCTGTATTCCCCCGGCGCGACGACTTGAGTAACATGGGTATATCCCGCCAGGGTCAGCTGGCTGCGCAGCGTATCGCGCTCGAGCTTTTCCCCTTGCTTGAGGAAAAAAGTGTAGGCCGCGAGGTATTGGGCGGGCGGCAGCCGGTAAAGCGCGGTGGTCACCGGAATGATGGCGACATCGCAGTCATCGTGCGTTATGTGATAAAGGGTGCCCAGCCGCTCCGAAACCAGGTCCTGGTGCGGCGAAAAGCTGTCGTAAGGCAGGGTTTCCCAGTCGGGCAGCAGGTTGACCTTGAGCTGAGGGGCGCAATAAGGGATTTCTTCCAACAGGCGTTGCGCATCCTGCGCGGTTTCGGTGATGATGATAAGCGGTTTGCTTTTTACGGCGAATTGAGACAAAGCGAGGGCATCGCTGGAGCCGTGCAATCCGGCATAGCGTTTAATTTGACCAGGAAGCGGAACAGCTTTGTCCAATAGCATAAAAAACGGCATATTATAAGGTAAAAGCGCTAAGGAACCTCTGATTAAGTCCTCCGCGGATTGCGTTGCTGGCAAAATGTGGAAGGATGCGAGGCGCGCGACGAAGGTCGTAGCCAGGACTACGAAGCCGAGGAGCGCAACGACGCAGACGCCGCATTTTGCCGCAACCCGGACGGGACGGGGCTTGTCCGGGCGGTCTGCTTTGTCGCTCGGCTTGCCAAGGGGAGTGGCCATTGGCTGCGCCTCGCTTCGCGAATCCCATCCCGGAAAGCCGCCGTCGCAACCGCGTGGGACTTAATCAGAGGTTCCCAAAGCAGGGACAATAGGGAATAAAGATGCTATTTCGCGACCGCATGGATGCGGCAAACAAGCTGGCTGAAAAGCTTGCCGCCTACCGCGGGAAAAATCCGCTGGTGCTGGCGATTCCGCGCGGCGCGGTGCCAATGGCCAAACTGATTGCTGATGAGCTGGGCGGAGTGGCGGATGTGGTGCTGGTGCGCAAGATCGGCGCTCCCGGCAATCCGGAGTTCGCTATCGGCGCGGTGGATGAAAGCGGCAGCATGTATGTTACAGGAGACGCAGTTTTAGTCGGTGCCAGCGAAGACTATATCAACCAGGAAAAGCAAAGGCAGCTTGAAACTATGCGGCAACGCCGCGCGCAATACACGCCGCTGCGAGCGCCGGTTGATCCTGCCGGGCGCATTGTCATCGTGGTGGATGACGGGCTTGCCACAGGTTCCACCATGATTGCGGCATTGCGCGCTTTGCGCCAAAGAAATCCCGAAAAACTGATCTGCGCCGTGCCGGTTGCACCGCCGGATACATTGGATAAAGTAGCACGCTATGCCGATCAAGTCGTGTGCTTGCAAACGTCCGCGGAGTTTTTTGCAGTGAGCCAGTTTTACGGGCATTTCCCGCAAGTGGATGACGAGGAAGTGATGTCTATACTCCGCCAAACCGGCGGCTCGGATTAAAAACGCATTGCCGGCAAGCCTCTGAAGAAGTGATAATGCAAACTTTATAACAAGGCTTGGAATCTTGAACCACTACGCTTTGGTCCCGGCCGCAGGAACCGGTGAGCGCTTGGGCGGGGTCACGCCTAAGCAATACTTGCCGCTCAACGGCAAGCCCATGCTGTTTTATTCGGTGCGGCAGCTATGCGCGAACTCGAGGATCAAGCGCGTCTATGTAGTCCTGGCGCACGGTGACGAGTGGTTTTCGCAACACGATTGGAAAGCCTTTGCGGCAAAGCTCGCGCCGTTATACTGCGGCGGTGAGACGCGCGCTGCCAGCGTGCTGAATGGACTGCTCGCAGCAAAAGGGGAGATCGGTGGCGATGATTGGATGCTGGTGCACGATGCAGCGCGGCCTTGTTTGAACGGTGTGCTGCTCGATAAGCTGATGGACGAAGTGGCTGAAGACAGTGTGGGTGGCTTGCTTGCGCTGCCGGTCGCGGATACGCTGAAACGCGCTGACGGCGCGGAGCGGGTGCTGCGCACCGAACCCAGGGAAGGGCTGTGGCAAGCGCAGACTCCGCAGATGTTCCGCTACGGTACGCTCACCCTGGCATTGCAAGAAATGCAAAACAGGGAAGTGACTGACGAGGCGCGTGCTATTGAAGGACTGGGTTTGCACCCGAAACTGGTGGTGAGCGATGCGTGCAATCTGAAGGTGACTCACGCGCAGGATTTGCCGCTCGCCGAGTTAATTCTGAAAAGCATGGAGAGAGCATGAGGGTCGGCCAGGGATTTGATGTCCACGCGCTGGTTGAAAACCGCAAGCTTATCATCGGCGGAGTTGAAATACCTTATAAAAAAGGACTCGCGGGACACTCCGACGCCGATGTGCTGCTGCACGCGATTTGCGATGCGCTGATCGGCGCCGCCGCTTTAGGCGATATGGGCGCGTATTTTCCCGACACCGACCCGCGCTACAAAGATATAGACAGCCGCAAGCTCCTGCGCGAAGTGGGTAAGCTTTTAACCGAGAACAGCTGGCGCATCATCAATATAGATGCCACCATCATTGCCGAAGCGCCGAAGATGGCGCCGCACATACCCGCGATGGTAAAAAACATCGCGCAGGATCTTGCCATTGACGTCAAGGATGTAAATGTCAAAGCCAAGACCAACGAGAAGCTGGGTTATATCGGGCGTGGCGAAGGCATCATGGTGGAGGCGGTGGCGTGTATCAAATGCCTGAAGTCGGAAAGCAAAGGACCCAAGGCCTAGCAGCCGAAACCGCCAGAGTTTTTTTCGCGCTGTGGCCGGATGGGGCGGTGCGCGGGCAATTCATGCAGTGGGCGAAACTGCTGCATGAGACGTGCGGCGGGCGCATCACCAAGCCGGATAGTCTGCATATTACACTGGCATTCCTGGGCAACGTCGCAAGTTCCCGTCTCGATGAATTAAAGCTGCTTGCGGCGAAGCTCGGCGGCTCTGCTTTCAATCTCAATTTCACCGCGCCGGGCTACTGGGGCCATAACCGCATCGCCTGGGCCGCACCTGATGAAACGCCGCAGGTCTTGAGCGATCTCGTCAAAAAGCTGGAGTGCTCATTGCAAATTGCAGGGTTCAGCTTCGATGAACGCCCTTATGCGCCTCATCTCACTTTGTTGAGAAACGCCCGCTGGGATCCGCCGGCCCGCCCGCTGAAGAACATTAAGTGGGAAATAAGCGAATTCGTGCTGCTCCGTTCCAATCAGACGGAACGCGGATCGGAATACGAAGTCATCGGCCGTTGGCCGCTTTCCTGACGCCTTCCGTGTCATCGGCAGTATCGCGTTTGGCCTGAATTTCGGCAGCCTTTATGCCACTGCCATTGAAAGATGGTGGGCAACAGACGCTAAAAGCGCGCTCGGCGAGAGATTTACTGCGCTAGACATGTTACGGGGTAAGGCTGCGCGCGCCGGCAAAAGCAATCTCCCTTCGGCTGCGGCTCAACTATTGAATGAATATATGGCCAATCCGGAAGATTAGCTTTAAGATTACGCGCACGAAAACATAACCGCCAGCTGCCTAACCTTTTGTTCGGGGAAAATATGAACAATAATAAAGCAGCGCTGCTGCCGCGGAAGAAACCTCTTTTACAGAGGCTGGGCCCAGGGCTTATCACCGGCGCGGCAGACGACGATCCCAGCGGCATTGCTGCGTATTCACAGGTCGGTGCTCAATTCGGTCATGGAATGTTGTGGAGCGTGTTTTTCACGCTCCCGCTCATGGTTGGCATTCAAATCGTAAGCGCGCGCATCGGACGCGTCACCGGGCATGGCCTTGCGGCCAACATTCGCCAGCATTTCCCGCCGTGGCTGCTCTATAGTCTGGTGGGTCTTCTCCTGGTCGCCAACACCATCAATATCGCCGCCGATATGGGTGCGATGGGCGCAGCGCTCAAACTTCTAATCGGCGGAAATGCACATTTGTACATCGTGTTGTTTGCGCTGATCTCGCTGGCGCTGCAGATTTTCATTTCGTTCCCGCGCTATGCGCCGATATTGAAATGCCTGACGCTGGTTTTGTTTGCTTACGTGGGCACGGTATTCGTGGTTCGCGTTCCTTGGGGCGAAGTTCTTTATCATACTTTCATACCGTCGGTTTCTTTGAGCCCGGAATATATTGTCGGTGTCCTTGCTGTGTTCGGCACCACCATCAGCCCCTACCTGTTTTTCTGGCAGGCTTCGCAAGAAGTGGAGGAGCAACGCGCCGCGCCGGGCGAGGAACCGTTAAGAGAGGCGCCGGAACAGGCAGTGGAGCATCTGCAGCGGATTAAATTCGATACTTATGTAGGCATGACCTATTCCAATCTGATAGCTTTCTTCATCATCCTGACCACTGCAGTGACGTTGCATGTCCATGGCATTATCGACATCCAGACTTCTGCGCAGGCTGCTGAGGCACTGCGCCCGATTGCCGGCGAATTTGCTTTCCTGCTCTTCAGCCTTGGAATTATCGGCACGGGATTGCTGGCGGTTCCGATTCTGGCGGGATCGGCGGCTTACGCCGTCGCGGAGACTTTCAGGTGGCCGATTGGATTGGGGCTCAGGCTGCTGGAAGCGAGGGGTTTTTATGGAATCCTTACAGCGGCGACGCTTCTGGGGGTGGGATTTAATTTTACCTCCGTCGACCCGATTAAGGCCCTGATCTGGAGCGCGGTGATCAACGGAGTGATTGCGGTGCCCATCATGGTGGTGCTAATGCTGATGGCGATGCGGCCAAGCATCATGGGGCAATTTGTCATTACTCGCCGGCTTCAAATTCTCGGTTGGCTCGCCACCTTCGTGATGATCGTTACGGCATTGGCGTTCTTGATCACACTCGTCAAATAAACCAGACAAAGGTCCGCCAAATTTGCGTGTAAAATGGCGTAACGGTGCGTCATGAATATTCTCGCGCTCGACACCTCCGGCAATTATTGTTCGCTAGCCCTGTGGCTGGATGGGGAAGTAACTTCGCTCGAGGTTCTTGCGGAGCAAAATCATTCTCAAGTGCTGCTGCCGCTGCTCGATAAGCTGCTCGCTGAGAGCGGAATTTCGCTCAGCAAGCTTGACGGCATTGCGTTTGGCGCGGGGCCGGGTTCCTTTACCGGATTGCGCATCGCGTGCGGGGTGGCGCAGGGGCTGGCGTTTGCCGCCGACTTGCCGGTCGCGGGCATTTGCACTTTGGAAGCTCTCGCGGAAGCAATGCCGGGCAAGCAGGTGATTGCCTCTCTGGACGCGCGCATGGGCGAGATTTATCATGCCGCATATGAAAAGCACGGTGATCGCTGGCGGCACGTGAGCGAACCCGCCTTGTGTCTGCCGCAGCAGGCCCCGCAGGTTGCAGACGGCGGCTGGATCGGCTGCGGCAATGGTTTCGCCGTCTATGAGAAGGAATTGCGGCAGCGCTACCAGGGGCAACTAAGCCAGGTGGTGGCGGATGCCGTTCCCCATGCCAGGGAAATGGCGCGCCTTGCGGTTGCGGTGCTGGAACGGGGGGAAGGATGCAAAGCCGAAGCAGCAGCCCCGCTTTATCTGCGTAACAAGGTGGCGTTGAAGACATTCGAGCGATGAGCGCGCAACTGGAGCAGGCGCCGCTACTGCGGCCGATGCACGCGGTCGATCTTGACGCGGTGATGCGCATCGAGCGCAAGATTTATTCCCATCCGTGGACATACGGCAATTTTCAGGATTCGTTGAATGCCGGCTACAGTTGCTGGATCTACCAGTTTGCGCAAAGCATCGTCGGCTACGCGGTGATGATGGTCGCCGCCGATGAAGCGCATCTGCTGAATCTCAGCATTGCCGCAGAGTGGCAGCGCCAGGGGTGGGGCAGGAAACTGCTGCAGCACATGCTGCCCCTGGCCCGCCAGCATCGTGCACGCGTAATGCTTCTTGAAGTCCGACCTTCCAATGTTGCGGCGCTTGGGCTGTACCGGGGCTTTGGCTTCAAACGGATTGCGCTGCGCCGCGGGTATTATCCTGCGGGTCCCGCCCGCGAGGATGCGATATTGCTGGAGCTGCGGCTGTGAGCGGACGGCGCGAGGAAATTCTCAAAGAGCTGGGCCTGTGGCCACAGTGGCGGCTCAAGAGCGTCAATGAATGCCACGAACTATCGCCCGCGGCAACCGATGACCGGCGTACCCGCATCTTGCGCATGGATTGGCAGGAACTCAAAACCGACGCGGCTCATTGCAAGGCCTGTGCGTTACACGAGAAGCGCACGCAGGCGGTTTTCGGTGTCGGCGACGAGAATGCCGACTGGCTGTTTATCGGTGAGGGGCCGGGAGCGGAAGAAGACGCCAAGGGAGAGCCATTTGTCGGGCAGGCGGGCAAATTGCTTGACAGCATGCTGGCGTCAATTGGACTGAAACGCGGCGACAATGTATATATCGCAAATGTGGTGAAATGCCGTCCGCCGGGAAACCGTAATCCCGAAGCGCAGGAAGCGCAACAATGCGAACCCTATCTTGAGCGGCAGATTGCTTTGATTCAACCCAAGCTGATTGTCGCGCTGGGGAAGATTGCGGTGCAGAACCTGCTCAAAGCGGACGCCACCATCGCCAGCCTGCGCGGACGGCTGCATGATTACCGGGGTATTCCGCTGATCGTGACCTACCATCCGGCCTATCTGCTGCGCAATCTTCCCGACAAGGCCAAGGCCTGGGCGGATTTATGTTTCGCCAGAAAGACCATGCGGGAGTTGTAATCGCGAATTTCGCCCCCACGTGAGGACACAAACCCATCCTGAACAGGAGAACTCCATGCATAGAATATTGGCTTACCCGTTATTACTGTTGGCCGCTTTAAGCATTGGCGGCTGCGGTTACAATACCTTGCAATCCACCGATGAACAAATCAAGGCGAGCTGGGCGGAAGTGCTCAACCAGTACCAGCGCCGCTCCGATTTGGTGCCGAATCTGGTGAACACGGTGAAGGGCTTCGCGCAGCAGGAAAAAGACGTGTTGCTGGGTGTGACCAACGCCCGCTCCAGGGTCGGGGCGATCCAGGCCACCCCTGAACTGATTAACGATCCGCAGGCGTTTGCCAAATTCCAGCAGGCGCAGGGGGAACTTACTTCCGCCTTGTCGCGTCTTTTGGTGGTGGCGGAAAATTATCCGCAACTCAAATCCGACGCCAATTTCCGCGATTTGCAGGCGCAGCTCGAGGGAACGGAAAACCGCATCACGGTGGCGCGCAATCGCTACATCAAGGCGGTGCAAGAATACAATGTCACGGTGCGCTCCTTCCCCAGCAACCTCACGGCAATGCTGTTCGGTTTTCAGGTGAAGCCCACGTTCACCGTGGAAAACGAAAAGGAAATCGCCAAGCCGCCAAAGGTGGATTTTTCCCCGGCGAATAAATGATTCGCGCTTGGGCGCAAGCCTTATTGCTGCTGGCTCTGGCCCTCGGCATTGCCCATGCTGAGGTTGCCGTTCCTCCGCTTAAAGCGCGGGTCACCGATTTAACCGCCACCATAAGCCGCGAACAGCAAGCGCGCCTGGAACAGGAATTGCAGGATTTCGAGGCGAAAAAAGGCAGCCAGCTCGCGGTTCTCATCGTGCCTACTACGCAGCCGGAAACCATCGAGCAATACGGCATCCGCGTCGTCGATTCCTGGAAGCTCGGCCGCAAGGGGATAGATGATGGCGCGCTGCTGCTGATCGCCAAGAATGACCGCAGTCTGCGCATCGAGGTGGGTTATGGCCTGGAAGGCGCGCTTAATGACGCAACGGCGAAGCGCATTGTGAATGACATCATCGTGCCGCGTTTCAAGGCGGGCGATTTTTACGGCGGCATCGAGGCAGGCATACAGAGCATAATAAAGGTGATCGATGGCGAACCCTTGCCCCCGCCCAAGCGTTCCAGATCTTCGTCGTCCAATTTTAATAATATCGAACCGTTTTTATTTGTCGGTTTCATGCTGGTTATCGTGGTGGGCGGAGTGCTGCGCGCCGTGTTCGGGCGTTTTGCCGCCGCAACCATCATCGGAACAGTTGCGGCTTTGCTCGCGTGGCTGATAATCGCACCCTTGCTTGTGGCGATAATCGTCGGTGTCATTGGTTTCGTGTTCACGCTGCTGGGTGGCGGCCGCGGCTGGTACGGCGGGCTTGGTGGTTACAGCAGCGGCGGTTTCAGCGGGGGTGGTTTCAGCGGGGGAGGAGGCGGCTTTGGCGGCGGCGGCGCTTCCGGCAGCTGGTGATGATGAATCTAAAGCGCTTATTCAAACATCTTGTTACCGGCCACTTGGCGGTGATACGCGTTTTGCCTCCGCGCGCCATGCGCGCGATCGAACACACGGTTCGCCAAAGTGAAGCTGCTCATGGGGGGCAAATCCGTTTTGCAGTCGAACCCGCATTGGATTTTGCGGCGCTAATGCGCGGACAGAGCGCACGCCAACGCGCCATTGAAGTATTTTCGCAGTTAAGAGTATGGGATACGGAGCACAACAACGGCGTGCTGATTTATCTTTTACTTGCCGACCGCGGCGTGGAAATCATCGCCGATCGCGGAATACACGCGAGGCTTGGAAACGCGGGCTGGGAACCAATTTGCCGTGAAATGGAGCGGTCTTTCCGGCAAGGGCGGTTTGAAGAGGGGGTCATCGCCGGAATCAAGGCAGTGGGCGGCCACCTGGAGAAACACTTCCCGAATCGGCCCGCCGCACCCAACGAATTGCCGGACCGGCCGGTTATTATCTAGCGGTTTATGCTTCGATCCTGACCTGCGCGTGCCTGCGATAAAGATACGCCATCGTTCCACAGACGAATAAGCCAAAAATAACCAGCACTGTAAAAACTGAGAAACCCAGTCTGTCCAATACCGCGTAAACGCCGAGCATAACAAGGATGCTCAAGTTCTCGTTGAAGTTCTGCACCGCTATCGAGTGACCGGCGCCCATCAATAAATGCCCGCGGTGCTGGAGCAGCGCGTTCATCGGCACGATGAAGAAACCCGAAAACGTGCCGATGACGAGCAGCATGGCGATGGCAAGGTACAGGTTGCTGACAAAAATCATCAGCATCAGGCTTAAACCCATGGCGATGCCCACCGGCAGGATGCGCACCGATTTTTCCAGCTTCACGAATTTCGCGGCTATCACTGATCCAACCGCAATGCCAAGCGCGACCACAGCGGTTAGCTGCGTGGCTTTGTCCAGTCCAAACTTAAGTACCACTGCCGCCCAGGCGAGCACGATGAGCCGTAGCGTCGCGCCCACTCCCCAGAACAGCGTGGTGACTGCCAGCGACACCTGGCCGAGCGGATCGCGCCACAGCAGTTTAAAGCAGTGCCAGAAATCGTGCAGAATGTAAATAACGCTTTTTTTTGGCAGCTTGTGGTCGGGAGCCACTCTTGGAATATAGAGATTGAATACCGCAGCGGCGAAATACAGACCGAGAATAGCCGAGATGGCGAATTCAGGCGGTGTTTCAATTCCGGTTTCAATACCGGGTATATCGAACAGTTCCAGATAGTGGTTCGCGATTGACGGGTTTACCAGGAGACTGCCCGCGACAGCCCCCAAAATAATCGCAGCGACGGTAAGGCCTTCCATCCATCCGTTTGCCAGCACCAATTTTTGCGGGGGCAGATATTCGGTGAGAATGCCGTATTTCGCCGGTGAATACATTGCCGCGCCGATGCCGACTATGCCATACGCGTAAAATGGATGCACGCTGATCAGCATCACGAGGCACCCCGTGAATTTCACCGCGTTGCTGATGAACATCACCTTGCCCTTGGGCAGGGAGTCGGCGAACGGCCCGACGAAGGGCGCAAGCGCGATGTAAGAAAATACGAAGAACTGGTTCAATACCGGTCTTTGCCAGTCCGGTGCATCCAGCTGCATGAGCAGGGCAATCGCCGCAAACAGCAAGGCATTATCGGCAAGAGCGGAAAAAAATTGCGCCGCAAGAATGATGTAAAAGCCGCGGTTCATCCTCTGAAACGGATTTTGTGAATTTAATTGTTATGCGGTCTGGTAAATTCTGGCAGCTTTATACCATGAAACCGTGAATACTGCCATGTATTTACCGCCGGCTCTACCCGAAGCGGGCAATTTATGTTTGAATAGCACGCTGCGCTCCGCGCCCCAGAACAGAACCTATCATGTCCCGTCCGCTTCAGGTCCGCATCAACCTCTCCGCGCTGCAAAACAATCTCGCCGTGGCACGGCAGCGCGCGCCCAATTCGCGCATCATGGCGGTGATCAAGGCGAATGGCTACGGCCACGGCCTGTTGCGCGTGGCGCGGGCGCTCGCCGGCGCCGAAGGGTTCGCGGTGATTGATCTCAATGACGCTGTGGTCTTGCGCGATGCGGGATTCAGGCAGCGGGTGCTGCTGCTGAACGGGTTCTACAGTCCTGAGGAATTGCCGGTGATCACGGAGTACAGTCTCACGCCGGTGATTCACCACCAGCAGCAGGTGGATAGGCTTGGCTCCGCCGTGCTGCCGGTCAAGCCGGATGTGTTTCTCAAGCTTAATACCGGAATGAACCGTTTGGGTTTCAAGCCGGGAGCGTTTCCCTCCGCTTTGAGCGCGCTCAAGCAAAACCGGCTTGTCTCCGGCATTACGCTGATGACGCACTTTGCCTGCGCCGACGACGCGCAGGGCATTGCAGGGCAGTTCGAGCAATTCAACAAAATCACTGCAAGCGAAACCCTGCCGCGCAGTCTTGCGAACTCCGCGGCGCTGCTGCGCTATCCGGAAACTCACGGCGACTGGGTGCGGCCGGGCATCATGCTCTATGGTTCTTCGCCTTTTGCCGAGAAAAGCGCAAAGCAACTTGGCTTGCAGCCGGCGATGACTCTGGAGAGCCAGATCATTGCGACACAAGACTTACAGCCGGGCGACAAAGTGGGTTACACCGGCCTTTTCACCGCGGGGAAAGCGATGCGTGTCGGCATAGTCGCTTGTGGTTATGCCGACGGCTATCCGCGCCACGCGCGCACCGGCACGCCGGTTTGCGTGGAGGGCAAAATCACTTGCACGCTGGGGCGGATTGCGATGGATACGCTGTGCGTGGATTTGAGCGAAATTCCGCAAGCTCATGTCGGCACGCCGGTTACCTTGTGGGGTGAGGGGTTGCCAGTGGAGGAAGTGGCGAACGCCGCGGGCACGGTAAGTTACGAATTGTTCACCAAGTTGAATTCGCGCGTGCCAGTCGTCGAAACTTATGGCTAAACCTAGATCAGTATACGTCTGCACCGAGTGCGGCGGGCAAGCACCGAAATGGCAGGGGCAGTGCCCGCATTGCTCGGCATGGAATACCCTGATCGAAACGGTGGTTGAAGCTGTTTCTAAAAACCGCTTCAGTACCACCGCACCGAGCAAGCTGCAATCCTTGGGTGAGGTTGAAGCGCAGGAACTCCCGTACCAGCCCACCGGAATTTCCGAGTTTGACCGCGTGCTGGGCGGCGGGCTGGTACAGGGCGCAGTGGTGTTGTTGGGCGGCGACCCGGGTATCGGCAAATCCACTCTGCTGCTGCAAGCGCTGTGCCATATGAGCGCGCAGCACAACGTGCTTTACGTGAGCGGCGAAGAATCGGCGCAGCAAATCGCGCTGCGCGCGCGGCGCCTCGGGCTCGATGCCAAACCGCTGCAATTGCTCGCTGAAATCCAGCTGGAAAAAATCCTCGCCACATTAAGCTCGCACAAGCCGGAAGTGGCGGTGATGGATTCAATTCAGACCTTGTATTCCGAAGCGCTGCAATCGGCGCCGGGCTCGGTGGCGCAGGTGCGCGAATGCGCGGCGCAGCTCGCGCGCTATGCCAAGCAAAGCGGCACGGCGATTATTTTTATCGGGCACGTGACCAAGGAGGGAACATTGGCCGGACCGCGCGTGCTGGAGCACATTGTGGACACCGTGCTGTATTTCGAAGGCGACACGCATTCCAGCTTCCGCTTGATCCGCGCGGTGAAAAACCGTTTTGGCGCAATAAATGAGCTCGGGGTATTCGCCATGACCGAGAAAGGCTTGAAAGGCGTCAACAATCCTTCGGCGCTGTTTCTCTCGCAACATGGTCAGGAGGTTGCGGGATCCTGCGTGCTAGTGACGCAGGAAGGCACGCGGCCGCTGCTGGTGGAAATCCAGGCGCTGGTGGATGATGCGCACGCGCCCAATCCCCGGCGTCTCACGGTGGGGCTTGAGCAAAACCGTTTGGCGATGCTGCTCGCGGTGCTGCACCGTCACGCCGGCATCGTGTGTTTCGATCAGGATGTGTTCGTCAACGCCGTGGGTGGAGTGAGAATCGCCGAGCCCGCCGCCGATTTGGCGGTGTTGCTGGCGATCGTCTCCTCGCTTAGGAACAAGCCGCTGTCACAGAAGCTGGTGGTGTTCGGCGAAGTGGGATTGGCCGGCGAAATCCGGCCGGTGCAACGCGGTCAGGAGCGTCTCAAGGAAGCGGCCAAGCTGGGTTTCAAGCAGGCGCTGATTCCCAAAGCCAACAAGCCCAGGCAGCCGATTGACGGGATTGAAGTAATCGCCGTGGAGCGGGTGGAAGACGCGGTTTCCAAAATCCAATAACCAATGCTTATCCCCGCTACCGTTGCTATTCGCGGGGCAGGCGGGTAAATTCATTTCAAGCTGGTCCATCGGCAGTACACTGCACTTTTCGCCATTAAAACTAGTGAGGGCAGCATGACTCGAGTCAATCCCGAAATTCCGGAGCGCGGAGGATGGCAGGCCCATCAGTCGAAGGATTGTTAAATAGTGATCTGCTCGTGTGGGCGCGCAAAGCGTCCCATATGGATCAGGCAACGGTTGCGCGGCGCTTGAAAGTGCCGGAAGCCAAGCTCCAAGCGTGGGAGGCCGGAGTAAAGTTTCCGACATTGGGCCAACTGCGCAAGCTGGCCCGTATCTATAAGCGGTCTGTCGGCGTGTTTTTCCTTGATGCGCGTCCCGCCGACGCGCCAGCGCCCACGGACTACCGGCGCATGGAACTCAGTGTCCAGCACGTCATTAGTCCTGAGCTTGCGCAGGGAATACGGGCAGCCCAAGCAAAGCGCGATGCCGCCCTAGATATCTATATCGAGTGGGAAGAAGAACCCCCCGCGTTCCAGCTAACAGTTAACCCTGACATTGATCCTGAAGAAACAGCGCGCGCCATCACGGAACGGCTAGGTATCACGATGCGCGACCGTCAACCATGGGTTAATGAATACGATGCCCTGAATAGCTGGAAAGCTGCTGTTGAATCGTTAGGCGTCTTGGTGATGCAGGTAAGCGGTGTGTCAGTGAGGGAAATGCGCGGGTGTTCACTGGCCTTACTCCCGCTCCCGATCATCATTCTTAATTCATCGGACAAGCCACTTGGCCGGATATTCAGTTTGATGCACGAGCTTGTCCACTTGGCCCGCGCTGAAAGCGGGCTGTGTGACGTTACGGAAGAAGCGCAGCGCGGCAACCAAGAGCAGCGGATAGAGGTGTATTGCAATCACGTGGCGGGTGCCATTCTTGTGCCGCGTCTCGATTTGCTGCGACAACCACTTGTTGCGCGGGCACCTGATGGGCGGGATTGGACTGGTGATGAACTGCTGACGTTGCGCAAAGCGTTTTGGGCCAGCCGCGAAGCAATCCTCAGGCGGCTTCTTATGGCTGGAAAGACAACTTTGCAGTTCTATCAAGCCGAGCGGGAACGGCTCCGGCAGCAATACGCGGGTGATGAAGGCGCGACTGCCGGCGGATACGCAACCTTTCCGCGCCGTGTGGTGCTGGCGAATGGCCGGTTCTTAACCAATCTTGTTTTAGGTGCCTACGATGCGAATGTTATTACTGGATCAGAGCTATCGCGCATTCTCGGCACAAAGCTGGATCATTTGCCGAAAATACTTAGCATTCTAGGGGAGCAGGAGGCCGCTTGAAATGGTGCTTTGACACCAGCGCATTAGTGGAGCCATGGGTGCGCCTCTATCCGCCTGAAATTTTCGGGCCAGTGTGGGACAAGCTGGCTGAGTTGGCAGCGAACGGCAGTATTCGCGCGCCCGTTGATGTGCGCGATGAGCTAGAGGAACAGAAAGATGATCTATATAGATGGGCGAAGGGACTAGACGACTTTTTTGTTGACCCTGACCGGGCGCTATTGGAAAAGTCAAAGGAAATTGTGAATGCACACATGGGTCTGATTAAACCACACTCTCCAAAATCGGGGGCAGACCCTTTCGTGATTGCGCTCGCGGAAATAAACAGGGTGCCTGTAGTGACGTATGAAACGCGCGTTAAGGCGAACGCTGCGTCCAAGATTCCGAACGTTTGCGATGCGCGAGGTATAAGGGTTGTCGCGCTTGTGGACGTGTTGAAAGCGGAAGGATTCAGGCTGTAGTGGCAAGCCCCGCAGAAAACATTGAGAAGTTTAACCGGCAACGTAGAAATCTAACGCTTGCTTGGGCAGCCTTATTCTTCTATCAAACCACAGTCCCAACCCTTGAACGAGTCGCACTAGGGAGTGCGAGTTTCACCCTCATACTTGGCCGACCTGAATTCGTCCCGTTGTGGCTGTCTGGAATCTTTCTTTATTTCCTCATTCGTTACTATCAGTATTTCAATGCGCTACAGCCATTAGCTACTGAGAGACAACCTATTGGCTATCAATTTGGACTAGCTGAGAACTCCGCGCGGCAGGCATTGCGAAAGAGGATATTAGAACAAGACTTAAGTCTCAAGACCGCGCCGTTTGATTTTTCTCTTGATAACGAGAGTGACAGCAGCAAGAACCTCTGGCAATTCAGTTGTTCAAAGATTGTCGTTAGAGCAGGCGGTAAAGCAGAAGCAAGAGACATTCGCACAGTTAGACACAGCATCATAGGTGCACGTCTTGCTTACTTCAAAATAATGGGTTTGCTCGTTGCAAGCTGGAACGTTCCGTATTTCACAGAATATTGGTTGCCCTTCGTCCTGCCCTACATATGCATAGCGTGGGGTATTTGCGAAAACTACAATGTCCTTTGGGGGTGGATTCACAGCCTGTCGGGTTAGGCGCGCTGGCGCTACAGGTGCACACCGTCGTAACCTATCGAATGCGCGCAAGTCCGGCATGGCCTGGGTGTATGACCGCTACGTAACCGGTCGTGGTCTATACTTGTTACAGGACGACGCGAGGAGTGCGAGACGGGGGTTGTGGGCTTGATCCTGCACCAGTGCCGCCATGGGAGTGGCGCAGGAAAAGGTGATGCACCTTTGACCGAGTATAGAGAGTGATGATCCATGAACCGATTAGTTATTTCATTGTTACTGGCGGCGTTTAGCGGAAGCGCAGGGGCGGATTGGGTGCGTCTTAGTAGCAATGACAACCTTATTCTCTACACTGACCCCGTTACCATCCGCAAGTCAGGCAGCATGGTCAAGATGTGGAATCTGTACGACTTCAAGACGAACCAAGTTAATGCGGGGTATCAGTATATGTCGTCGATGGAGCAAAAAGAATATGACTGCAAGGAAGAACAAGTGCGGATTCTTTACTTCTCTTGGCACTCTGAAAACATGGCCCAAGGTAAAGTAATTTTTAGCAGCGTCGACCTCGTGTGGACGCCAGTCGCGCCTAGTACCATAAACGAAGCTTTGTGGAAAATCGCCTGCGGCAAGAAGTAAATTCAGGCCTCAACCGATAGACAAGGGATAACAAAGCTGAATCTGGTGACCCCGTGGGAGCAGACAACGAAAGAAGCGAAACGCAAGCGCAAGCCTCGCACCCGCACGTACAACCAGAATCTGCCACTTTTTTGCCACTGCATCATATAAAATCTGGTGGACGCGGCGACACAGCGCGTCATAAAAACCTTGATAAATCAGACAGCGGAACACAAGGCATAACGTCATGAACACCTCCCGCAATCCTTACAACACCGACTTGGACAAAAATCCCGCGAATTACGCGCCCCTTTCGCCGCTGAGTTTTCTGGAACGGGCGGCTTATGTCTATCCCAGGCGTATCGCCACCATCCAAGGCGACCGAAAATTCACTTGGGCTGAAACTTACGTGCGCTGCCGGCGTTTGGCTTCCGCTCTGGCAAAGTGCGGCATGGGTACCGGCGATACGGTGGCGGTGATGTTGCCGAACATCCCTCCGTTGTTCGAAGCGCATTTCGGTGTGCCGATGGCCGGCGCAGTGCTGAATACCTTAAATACCCGGCTGGATGCGGAAGCGATTGCCTTCATGCTCAAGCACGGTGAGGCGAAAGCGCTGGTCACCGACCGCGAGTTTTCCACGACTATCGCCAAGGCTCTCGCCATGCTGGACAAAAAACCGCTGGTGATTGATGTTGATGATCCCGGGTTTAAAGGCGGCGAGCTTTTGGGCGAGATGGATTACGAAGCATTCCTTAAAACCGGGGATGCGGATTTCGTCTGGTCGCTTCCCGAAGATGAGTGGGATGCGATTTCGCTTAACTACACTTCCGGCACCACCGGCAATCCCAAGGGTGTGGTGTACCACCATCGCGGAGCGTATCTCAACGCGGTGAGCAACATCATAGATTGGGGTATGCCGCACCATTCAGTTTATCTATGGACGCTTCCGATGTTTCACTGCAATGGCTGGTGTTTTCCCTGGACCATGGCGGCGAATGCCGGAACCAATGTGTGCCTGCGCCGCGTGGATGCCAAGCTTATACTCGATGCAATCCGCCAGCACAAAGTGACGCATTATTGCGGCGCGCCGTTCGTGCACAGCATGCTGATCAACGCCCCCGCCGAGCTTAAGGCCGGCATCAACCACACCGTCAGCGGCCTGGTTGCGGCAGCGGCGCCGCCTGCGGCGATGATTGAGGGCATGGAGCGCCTGGGCTTCAACATCACCCATGTGTATGGGCTCACTGAAACCTACGGACCGGCCTCGGTCTGCTCCAAGCATCCGGAGTGGGATGAACTGGATATTTCCGCGCGCACCGAGCGCAACGGCAGGCAGGGTGTGCGTTATACCATGCAGGAAGGGATGACAGTGATGGATCCCGAAACCATGCAACCGGTGCCGTGGGACGGGCAGACCATGGGCGAGATCATGTTCCGCGGCAACATCACCATGAAAGGCTATCTCAAGAACCCGAAGACAAGCATGGAAGCATTCAGGGGAGGCTGGTTCCATTCCGGCGATCTGGCGGTGATGCAGCCTGATGGCTATGTGAAAATCAAGGATCGTTCCAAAGATATTATTATTTCCGGCGGTGAAAATATCTCCTCGCTGGAAGTGGAAGACGTGCTTTACCGCCACCCTGCAGTGATGGCGGCAGCGGTAGTGGCGCAGCCCGATTCCAAATGGGGCGAATCACCGTGCGCGTTTGTGGAGCTGAAAGAGGGCGCAAGAGCGACCGAGCGGGAAATCATCGAGCACTGCCGCAGCAACATGGCGCGCTTCAAGGTGCCGCAGAAGGTGATATTCGGCGTGCTTCCCAAGACCTCGACGGGTAAAATACAGAAATTCATGCTGCGCGAGCGCGCCAAGTCCGCTTCGGCAATCGAATAAGGTGCGTGATGCCGGGCGATAAGCGATTGAGCTGCAGCCGCCCGATGCTGTAAATAGGAGTAACCATCATGACAACCTTGATCTGGATACTCGTTACCTTGGCGCTGGCCTGGGGACTGGCCTACCACCGCGTCCCCGGTTGGGTATGGAGCGTGAGCGCTCTCGTGCTTGCGGTCGTAACAGTCAGAGCCGCCCCCGTGTTCAGCGTGTTGTTGTGGATAGCGTTTGTGATATCCCTTGCGCTTAACCTTCCTTCAATGCGCTCGAGGTTGGTGAGCGAGCCGCTTCTACACTGGTTCAAAAAAGCGCTGCCGCAGGTTTCTCAAACCGAGCGCGAGGCCTTGGATGCCGGTACCGTATGGTGGGATGGCGATTTGTTCAGCGGCAAGCCCGACTGGAGGAAGCTCCTCGCGATCCCCAAGCCGCAGCTCACTACAGAGGAGCAGGCGTTTCTCGACGGGCCGGTCGAACAACTGTGCGCGATGCTGGATGAATGGCGCATCACCCATGAGCTTTACGATTTGCCGCCTGAGGTCTGGCAGTTCATCAAGGACCAGGGATTCCTCGGCATGATCATCCCCAGGCAATACGGGGGCAAGGGTTTTTCCGCTTTGGCGCATTCTGCGGTAATCACCAAGCTCGCTTCCCGCAGCGGCACGGCAACCGTTTCGGTAATGGTGCCCAATTCCCTGGGTCCGGCGGAACTGCTTTTGCACTATGGCACCGAGGAGCAGAAAAATCATTATCTGCCGCGCCTGGCGCGCGGGCAGGAAATTCCATGCTTTGCGCTGACCGGGCCTGAAGCCGGTTCGGATGCGGGCTCGATTCCGGATTACGGCATCGTCTGCCGCAGCGAATTCCAGGGCGAGCAAGACGTGCTGGGAATGCGCGTCACCTGGGAGAAACGCTACATCACCCTGGGTCCGGTGGCGACGTTGCTTGGGCTTGCATTCAAACTTTACGATCCCGAGCGTTTGCTCGGCGGAAACGAAGAGATCGGCATTACGCTGGCGCTGATTCCGACCGGTACGCCGGGAGTCAACATCGGGCGCCGCCATTTCCCGCTCAATGCGGCTTTCCAGAACGGCCCCAACTCCGGAAAGGACGTGTTCATTCCCATGGATTGGATCATCGGCGGGGTAGAGCGTGTCGGCCACGGCTGGCGCATGCTGATGAATTGCCTGGCTACAGGCCGCTCGATTTCGCTGCCGGCAAGCAGCACCGGCACGGCCAAGCTTGCCGCGCGCGCCACCGGCGCCTACTCGCGGGTGCGCGTCCAGTTTAAAACCCCAATCGGCAAGTTCGAGGGTGTGGAGGAAGCGCTGGCGCGCATCGGCGGCAACACTTATATGATGGACGCGGCACGTGTGATGACTGCAGGCGCGGTGGATCTCGGCGAGAAACCTTCGGTGATTTCGGCCATTGTCAAATACCACCTTACCGAGCGCGGCCGCCAGGTCATCAATGATGCGATGGATGTGCACGGTGGAAAGGGAATTTGCATGGGCCCTGGCAATTACCTGGGACGCGCTTATCAGCAGCTTCCCGTCGGCATCACCGTGGAAGGCGCGAATATTCTCACGCGCAGCATGATTATCTTCGGCCAGGGCGCGATCCGCTGCCATCCCTATGTGCTGAGGGAAATTACTTCCGCAAACGAAGCCGACGACGAAAAAGCGCTGCGCGAATTCGACGCTGCCCTGTTCGGGCATATGCGCTTTACTCTAAGCAATGCCGCACGCGCGCTGTTTCTGGGATTGACCGGCGCGCGCCTTGCGAGCGCTCCCGGCGCAGCGGATACCGCCCGCTATTATCGGCAGTTCACACGCTTGAGTTCCGCGTTTGCGCTGCTCGCCGATGTGGCGATGCTGGTGCTGGGCGGAGCGTTAAAGCGCAAGGAAAAACTCTCGGCGCGGCTCGGCGATGTGCTGAGCCTGCTATATCTTTCTTCCGCTGTTTTGAAGCGCTATGAAGATGAAGGCAGGCAGCGCGCCGATTTGCCTTTGCTGCATTGGTCTTTGCAGGACGCGCTATGGCGCATGCAGGGCGCGCTCGACGGAATACTCGAAAACTTTCCCAGCCGGGGTATGGCGTGGCTGTTGCGCCGGGCAGTCTTCCCGCTGGGCAGAACCTTCAGCCCGCCGAGCGATGAACTGGGCCGGCAAGTGTCGAGCTTGCTGCTTGCGCCTTCGGCCACACGTGACAGGTTGACCGCCGGGATTTATGTTCCGGTCAACGAAGCCGATCCGGTGGGACGCCTCGACATCGCGCTGCAGAGCGCGCTTGCCGCTGAAGCAATCGAAGCGAAAATCCGCGGCGGGGTGAAAGCCGGGCGCATCAAGGGCAAGACACCCGAGGAAACCACCGCCCAGGCCGTGCAGCAAGGCATCATCAGCGCGGCCGAAATGGAGATGCTGGCGAAAGCGCAGGCGCTGCGCCGCGAAGTCATCATGGTAGACGATTTCCCGCCCGATTTCGGCAAGGGCGTGTCGGCGAAAGACGGGAGTGCGCAACGGGATATGTTATCCGCCGGCAGGAAGACGGCGTAATGCAGATGACCCGGCCGAGAGCGTCACGGCATTCATCGATATGCTCAACCGGGCAAAGTTCTCGTGTCGCTCGCAGGTAAAACGATATTCATCACCGGCGCCTCGCGCGGCATCGGGCGCGAGATCGCGCTGCGCTGCGCGCGCGACGGGGCAAAAATCGTGATTACCGGCAAGACCGTCACTCCTCATGTTAAACTCTCCGGCACCATTCACAGCGTGGCGGAAGAAGTACAAGCGGCGGGCGGCAAGGCGCTTCCGATACAACTCGATGTGCGTGATGAGGCCGCAGTTTACGCGGCAGCGGCGACGGCCGCGGAAACTTTCGGCGGGATTGATATTTTGGTGAACAATGCCGGCGCCATCAGCCTCAGCGGTACGCTCAACACGCCGATGAAACGCTTCGACCTCATGTTTTCAGTCAACGTGCGGGGTACTTTTTTAAGCTCTCAGGCATGCATCCCTTACCTCAAGCGCGCCGCCAACCCGCATATCCTGAATATTGCGCCGCCGCTCAACATGCATGCCAAGTGGTTTAAAGATCATTGCGCCTACAGCATGTCCAAATACGGGATGAGCCTGTGCACCCTGGGCATGTCTGCGGAACTGGTGAGCCACGGCATCGCTGTCAATTCGCTATGGCCGCGCACCACCATTGCTACCGCGGCGATTGAAATGCATTTTCCCGATGAAGTTTTCAGGGCGAGCCGCAAGCCGCAGATCATGGCGGATGCGGCTTATGTGATTTTCAACAGCGACAGCCGCAAAACGACCGGTAATTTTTTTATTGATGAGGATATTTTGCGCGGCACGGGCGTGGCCGATTTTTCAGCGTATGCAGTGACACCGGGAGCGAAGCTCGCGACCGATTTGTTTGTCGATTATGGAACCTCTGATTAAGTCCCACGAGGGCGCGACGCTACCATGCAGAAATATTTTTCGGATACCGGGAGCTTGAGTCAAAATTTGCAGGAGAGGGAAAACATTCCGGTTGAAACCGCGCGCACTTTAAGCGGGTTGTTCCGCGAACGCGCCAGGCGCACGCCGGATGCTGTTGCCTACCGCGATTTCAATCAGCAGCACGGCAATTGGCGCGATTACACCTGGGCGCAAATGCAGCGTCAGGTGGTGCGCTGGCAGGCGGCGTTGAAGAACGAGGCGCTGATGCCGGGCGACAAAGTGGCGTTGATGCTGCGCAACGGTCCGGCCTGGGTCATTATGGATCAGGCGGCTTTGGGTCTGGCGCTGGTGGTGGTGCCGCTTTACACGGTGGATCGGCCGGAAAACGTGGCCTACATTCTGCGCGATGCCGGCGTCAAAGTGCTGCTGCTGGAAAACCAGGAGCAATGGCTACGGCTTGCAGCAGTACGCGAAAACTGGGAAGGCTACGGCTTGCGGCGCATTCTGGTACTCAACGGAATTGACGCTTCCGCCAGAACCGACCCGCGCTTGGCCGCGGTGGAGGAATGGCTGCCTGAAGAAGGCGGTGAAGCCATGGAAACCGCGGGCGAATTGAATGATCTTGCGACCATTGTTTACACTTCGGGCACCACCGGGCGGCCCAAGGGAGTGATGTTGAGCCATCTCAACATATTGTCAAACGTGCGCGATTCGCTGCAAATCCTGCCGGTGCCGCGCGGCTCGCTGTTACTGTCGTTCCTGCCGCTGTCGCATACTTTCGAGCGCACCGTCGGCTATTATCTGGCGGTCATGGCGGGCGCGACGGTTGCTTATGCGCGTTCCATACCGCAGTTGTCCGAAGACCTGCAGAACATCCGTCCCACGATCCTGATCTCGGTGCCGCGCATTTATGAAAGGGTTTATGCGGCAATCAAAGTCAAGGTGCGGGAGGGGCCAGCGTTCAGGCGGCGCCTGTTTGACTTGGCCGTTGCAGTCGGCTGGAGCCGCTTCGAATACATGCAGAAACGGGGCCCGTGGCGGATTGCGCATTTGCTCTGGCCGCTCCTGAATCGCCTGGTGGCAGCCAAGGTGATAGCAAGGCTGGGAGGCAGATTGCAATACGCGTTGAGCGGCAGCGCCGCGCTGGCGCCGGAAATCTCCAGAGTCTTTATCGCACTGGGCCTGCCGATTCTGCAGGGCTATGGCTTGACCGAAACCAGCCCGGTGGTGTGCGCAAACCGCATAGACAATAATGTTCCGGCAAGCATCGGGCTTCCCATACCCAATGTAGAAGTGCGTATCGGCGAAAAGGACGCGCTGATGGTGAAAGGACCCAACGTCATGCTTGGCTACTGGAACAACCCTGAAGCCACCGGGGCGATGATAACCCACGACGGCTGGCTCAATACCGGGGATGTCGCGCGCATAGATGGGGAGGGCAGGGTCTACATCACCGGCCGCCTGAAAGAGATCATCGTCATGTCGAACGGCGAAAAAGTTCCGCCGCTGGACATGGAAGCGGCGATCGCCCGTGATTCCCTTTTCGAGCAAACCATGCTGATCGGCGAGGCGCGTCCTTATCTCGCCGTGCTTGCGGTGCTGAACGCCGAGGTATGGAAAAAAATCGCGGCGGAGGCGGGCCTCGATGCGCAGGACGCCTTGCACAGCGAGGCTACGGAAAAACTTGTGCTTGCGAGGATTGCGCGGCAGCTGCGGGATTTTCCAGGCTATGCGCAGGTGCGGCACGCGGCGGTCTCGCTTGAGCCGTGGAGCATCGAGAACGGCTTGCTTACTCCTACTCTGAAGCTGTGTCGGCCTCAGGTGATGGAGCATTACAAAAACCGGATTGCCAAGCTTTACGAAGGCCACTGAAATATGGCTGATATAGAAAAAGTTACGCTGCCGCATGACAAGCAACCCGCCTTGCGAGTGGTGCCGATGCCTTCGGACGCCAATCATGTGGGCGATATCTTCGGCGGCTGGATCATGTCGCAAGTGGATATCGCAGGAAGCATACCGGCGATGCGCCGCGCGCGCGGACGGGTGGCCACGGTGGCGGTAAAATCCTTTTTGTTCAAGAAGCCGGTGTTCGTCGGCGATTTGGTGAGCCTGTACGCGGACATCGTGCGCATCGGGCGTACTTCAATCACGGTTGATGTTGAAGTGTTCGCCCAGCGCAATCCGCTGGACATCGAATGTGTGAAGGTGACCGAGGCAACGCTGACTTATGTGGCGGTGGACGAAAACAGGAAGCCGCGGGTCGTGCCGCCGGAATGATGTTGAGCAGGTTTTATCTTCATAAGCGGCGGGCTTTGGTATCAGTGCGCTGCGGTTTTCTGGCGGGTTTTTTCAGGGTCCTTGCATAAGGAATCGAATATGAAAAAAAGTATTTTGTACAAATCAGCGACTGCTGCTTTTGTCGCCGCGATGTTCGGCGGGTTGGCGGGCGGCGCCTTCGCGGCAGGTTTTGCCTTGAACGAAAATAGCGCGAGCGGGGCAGGTGCCGCATTTGCCGGCGGCGCGGCGAGCGGTGAAGATGCCAGCACGGTTTTTTACAATCCGGCAGCCATGACGCGTATTTCCGAAACCCAGATGGTCGTCGGCCTGCACGGTGTCGTGCCCGACCTGAAATTCAACAATCAGGGATCGTCCACCACGGGAGGCCCCCTGACGGGCGGCAATGGCGGCGACCCGGGTAAAGTGGTGGTGGTTCCCAATTTTTATCTGGTCACCGATATTACGCCCGACATCAAGTACGGTTTCGGCGTCAGCGCGCCTTTCGGGTTGCGCACGCAGTATGACGGCGACTGGGCGGGCCGCTACCAGGCGCTGAAGAGCGTCATCAAAACCATCGATCTCAATCCCAGCCTGGCTTTTAAAGTGAACAAGCTGGTCTCATTGGGCGCAGGATTCAATGCCCAGTACATCAACGCTGAACTCAGCAATGCCATCGATTTTGGTTTGCTTTCGGGTGGCGCGCCGCAGTCGGCGGACGGCGCAGCCGATATTTCGGGCAACAGCTGGGGCTATGGCTACAACCTTGGCGCGCTGTTCCAGTTTCCCACGGGTACCCGTGTGGGGCTCGCGTACCGTTCAAAGATCCATCAGACTCTGGTGGGCAACGCGTCGTATACCAACGTGCCCGCCGCTTTAGCGGGCAACTTTACCAGCGGCGGCGCGAAAGTGGCGGTGACGCTCCCGGATTCCATGTCCTTGAGCGCGGTTCAGGTAATCGCTGACAAATGGGAATTGCTGAGCGATGTGACGTTTACCCGCTGGAGCACTTTCAACGAACTGCGTGTGCGTTTCGACAATGGGGCGCCGGACGCGGTCACGGTGGAAAACTGGCGCAACACTTTGCGCGGCTCAATCGGTGTCGCCTACCGCTACAGTGATTTCCTGAAACTGCGTGGCGGTATCGGCTTTGACCAAAGCCCGGTGCGCGGGGCGTTCCGCACCGCGCGCATTCCCGACAACAATCGCAGGATTCTCGCGGCGGGCGCGAATTACAAGGTTTCCAAGACCGGCTCGGTGGATTTTGCTTACCAGCATTTATTCCTCAGTGACACCCCGATTAATAACAATCAGCTCGCCGCCGGCAACGGGCAGTTGATCGGCACCTATAATTCCCAGGTGAATATCCTGAGCCTGCAGTACAACCACAACTTCTAGGGTTTAAACCGGCGGCGCGGGAACCACCATGTCACAGGCCTCACCTTTTATCGTGCGCAAGGCGGCGGTGCTGGGCGCGGGTGTGATGGGCGCGCAGATTGCCGCGCATCTGGTAAACGCCAATGTCGAGACGATACTGTTCGAGCTCGCCGCCAAAGACGGCGACCTCAACGCCAATGTGCAGAAAGCGATCGAGGGCTTGAAAAAGCTCGAGCCGAGTCCACTTTCAACGGCTTCCCGCGCGCCCTATATCCGCCAGGCCAATTACGACCAGCACCTGGAACTGCTCAAGGATTGCGACATCGTGATAGAAGCGATTTCCGAACGCATGGACTGGAAAGCGGATTTGTACCGGAAAGTCGCGCCGCATCTGGGGGAACAGACGATTTTTGCCAGCAACACCTCAGGCCTTTCCATCAACAAGCTGGCGCAGGCTTTCCCGGAAAATAGCCGCCACCGCTTCTGCGGCGTGCATTTCTTCAACCCGCCGCGTTACATGCATTTGGTGGAGCTGATTCCCTGCGACTCGACTGACCCGCAGTTGCTCGACCAGCTGGAAAGTTTCCTGGTGACAACTCTCGGCAAAGGCGTGGTACGGGCGAAAGACACGCCGAACTTCATTGCCAACCGGGTCGGCGTTTTCGGCATGCTGGCGACGATACATTACACGCAACAATTCGGGCTTGGATTTGATATGGTGGATGCGCTGACCGGCCCGCTCATCGGGCGCCCGAAAAGCGCCACGTTTCGCACCGCGGACGTGGTCGGGCTGGATACCTTCATGCATGTGGTGAATACCATGCGCGATACGCTGCCGGATGATCCCTGGCACAAATACTACGAAGCCCCGGCGTGGCTCAAGACCTTGATTGACAAAGGCGCGCTCGGGCAAAAAACCAAGTCTGGCGTATACCGCAAAATCGGCAAGGACATCCATGTGCTGGATCCGGTCAAAGGCGACTACCGCTTATCGGAGGGGGTGGCTGATGAAGAGGTCCGGCAAATTCTGAAAAACAAGAATGTCCAGGAAAAATTCACGCAACTTCGCGGGAACCCTCATCCGCAAGCGCAGTTCCTTTGGGCGATTTTCCGCGAGGCG
Source organism: Gammaproteobacteria bacterium (assembly GCA_041495205.1). Taxonomy (GTDB): domain Bacteria; phylum Pseudomonadota; class Gammaproteobacteria; order Burkholderiales; family JAHFRG01; genus JAHFRG01. Next base: position 11,277 of record JBGQCF010000009.1, on the reverse strand, counting down.
TTTCATTACTGCGCGGTTCATCTGGGGAGTATCGCGGATAACGCGCGCGACGTGGATTTGGCGCTGCGTTGGGGCTTCGGCTGGGAGCGCGGACCATTTGAGATCTGGCAGGCGGCAGGCTGGAGCCAGATCGCAGACTGTATAAACGAGGATATCGTTGCGGGCAAAACCATGGCTTCGGTGCCTTTGCCTGAATGGGTGCTGGAACCCGGGCGCACCGGCGTGCATGGACCCAAAGGTTCCTATTCGCCCGCGCAAAAAACCATCAAGCCCCACTCCATGCTTCCGGTTTACCGGCGGCAACTCTTTCCTGATTCGCTGCTCGGCGAAGAACGAAAATATGGCGACACCATTTTCGAGACCGACGCTGTGCGCATGTGGCACACCGGCGACGACATCGCCATCGTGAGCTTCAAAAGCAAAATGCACACGATTGGCGATGACGTGCTGGACGGCGTGCTGCAGGCCATCGAGGAAGCCGAGCGCAGCTGCCAGGGGCTGGTTTTCTGGCAAACCGAGCCGCCGTTTTCGTTGGGTGCGAATTTGACGAAAATAGGCGGCGCGAAAAGCGAGGAAAAGCCCTCGGCGTTTGGCGCCATGCTCAAGAAATTCAAACGCACCACCTCGTCGCTGGTTTTAAAAGCGGCACATAAGTTACATGTCGCGGATGCGTTGATGGCGGGCAAACTGGCACAGGTCGAAGTCATGATCGCGCAATTCCAGGAAACAACCCAGGCGCTGAAATACTCGGCTATCCCCACGGTGGCGGCGGTGGATGGAATGGCGCTGGGCGGAGGCTGCGAGTTCATCATGCACTGCGACCGTGCGGTTGCGTCGCTTGAAAGTTATATCGGATTGGTGGAAGCAGGGGTGGGGCTACTGCCGGCGGGGGGCGGCTGCAAGGAATTTGCGGTGAGGGCGGTAATGGATGCCAAAGGCGGCAATATCTTTCCGTTCCTGCAAAAGTACTTCGAGGCAGTTGCCATGGCGCAAGTCGGCAAGAGCGCCGAACACGCGAAGGAGATTGGCTATCTTCGCGGCTGCGACAAGGTGGTGATGAACAGGTTCGAGCTCTTGCACGTGGCCAAGGCGGAAGTGCGTGCACTGGCCGAAGCGGGTTACCGGCCGCCGCTCAAGGCGGCGAACATTCCCGCCGCAGGGAAAAGCGCCATTGCCAACTTTAAGATGGCGATGACTAATATGCTCGAGGGCGGATTCATTTCCGAGCATGACTATTTGATAGGGTCGAAAATCGCGCACGTGCTGTGCGGCGGAGAAGTCGAGCCCGGTAGCCTGGTGGATGAGCAATGGTTCCTGGATTTGGAGAAGGAAGCGTTCATCGAACTTTTGGCCACCGAAAAGACTCAGGCGCGCATAGAATACACCCTCAAAACTGGCAAGCCTTTGCGCAATTAAAGAACTCTAACAAGCTGATGCAAAACGTCACGAGGAAGCCGGGATACGCGACGCGAGGAGCGAGAAGACGAGACAGTACAAAGTAGTACGGCGAGTTTTCGAGCGACAAGCAACAAAGTAGACCGGCTCCGCAGTAGTTTTGGAGGATTATCGTGGTCAAGCAAGTTCAGGAAGCTTACATCGTCGCGGCAACGCGCACCCCGGTGGGCAAAGCGCCGCGCGGCATGTTGAGGAATGTGCGGCCCGATGACATGCTGGCACATACGTTGAGAAGCGTGCTCGCCCAATGCCCGGGGCTCGACCCCGGCATCATTGACGACGTTATCGTCGGCTGCGCCATGCCGGAAGGCGAGCAGGGGATGAACGTAGCGCGCATCGCACTGTTGCTCGCCGGTTTCCCCAACCGTGTTTCGGGAATAACCGTCAACCGTTTCTGCTCCTCCGGTCTGCAGGCGGTGGCCTTGGCCTCCGACCGTATCCGCCTTGGCGAAGCCGAGGTAATGATCGGAGCGGGCACCGAGAGCATGAGCATGGTGCCGATGGGCGGCAACAAAATCGCGGTCAATCCCAGAATATTCACTGACGAAAACGTCGGGATAGCCTATGGCATGGGGATTACCGCGGAAAAAGTGGCGAAACAATGGAAAGTGAGCCGCGAAGCACAAGACCAGTTTGCCATGGAGAGCCATCGGCGTGCGGTGAAGGCGACCGATAGCGGGGAATTCAAGCAGGAAATCACACCTTATCCAGCTGCTGAAGCCGCGCCTGATTTATCCACTCGTGAAGTGGTGCAGAAGACTCGGCAGTTGGCGATTGATGAAGGCCCGCGCCGCGACACTTCGCTGGAAGCGCTGGGGAAACTTAAACCTGCTTTTGCGGTGAAAGGTTCGGTGACCGCGGGCAACAGCTCGCAAATGTCCGATGGCGCCGCTGCGGTGGTGCTGATGTCGGAGGCGGCGCTCAAGCGTTTCAACCTCAAGCCTCTCGGCCGCTTCCTGGGTTTTGCAGTGGCCGGGGTGCCGCCTGAAATCATGGGCATCGGCCCCAAGGAAGCGATTCCCAAGGTTTTGAAGCAGGTCGGAATCAAGCAGGACGATCTCGACTGGATTGAACTCAACGAAGCCTTCGCCGCGCAAAGCCTGGCGGTGATTCAGGACTTGAGTCTCGACCGCACAAAAGTCAATCCCATGGGCGGGGCGATCGCGCTCGGGCATCCGCTGGGCGCGACTGGCGCCATTCGCACCGCAACTCTCATGCACGGCTTGCGCCGCCATAACAAAAAATATGGCATGGTCACCATGTGCGTCGGCACCGGCATGGGCGCCGCCGGTATTTTCGAGGCGCTGTAGGCCTTAAATCTTTACGGTTTAACAGGCCATGCGGCCCTGGGCGTATGGTCTCATGAATTCGCGATCAGCCTCCGCTTTCTTGCGGGTGGGAAACTCGTCATGCGTTGCATTTTTGCCGGGCAAAGGAATTAGCATGAGCAAGCAGAGAAAATTGATGATGGTTGAGAAAATCAAGGTGCGCTGGGGTGACATGGACGCGGTGGGCCATGTCAACAACGCGGTCTACTTCAGATACATGGAACAGGCGCGCATTTCCTGGCTGGAGTCGCTCAAGGTGAGGGTCGGCAGCCCCCGGCAAGGGCCGGTGATTGTTACGGCAAGCTGCAACTTCATCAAACCCATCGTTTATCCGGCGACGGTGGAAGTGAGCGTCTATGGCGGCAAGCCGGGGCGCAGCAGTTTTTCCGTATACCACGAGATTTACCTGGAGAACCATCCCGAGGTCAAATTCGCCGAAGGCGAAACCACCGTAGTGTGGATAGACCACGAGCTGGGGAAATCCATTCCGCTTCCCGAAGAGCTGCGCAAGCAGCTTGAGTCTTGACAGTCGTTCATCCGGCCTGACACTGCTTCAGCCAATGGGCCGGCTCTCGCGGGGTGCGCTCAGCTCAAAATCTGGCGGACGAAATTGGGCAGGGCAAATACCGCGTGGTGGGTGTCCCCGTTGTAGTAATTCAGATTCGCAATGCCGCGCTCCTTGAGCGTGCGCTCGACTTGCACGGAGTTTAAGGCAAGCGGATCGAGAGTGTCGGAAGCGCAGGCCATGCCCCAAAGTGAGCCATAAAGGGGGACGTAGACGAGGAAAGGGCGGACGATCTTGAATGTGCCGGCGAGCCTTTTAGCGTGCTCGCGAACCCGGTCCGGGCGGTATATCGGCGAGCCGATGTGCAGCGTGAGCGCGCCACCCGGGTTGAGCACGCGCTGGCAGCAGCTAAAAAACTCCGAGGTGTAAAGCTCGGCGGCGGGACCCACAGGGTCGGGCAAATCCAGAATGATCAGATCAAAACGCTCGGCGGTCTCACGGATAAACGCGTAACCATCGGCGATCTTGAGCTTGAGACGGGGATTGTCGAACACCTTTTTATGCACTTCGCCGAAGTATTTCTTGGCGATGTCCACCACCGCCTGGTCGAGTTCGACCAGGGTGACGCTTTCAATGCCGGGGTGCTTGAGCAGTTCTTCGCTCGAACCACCGTCGCCGCCGCCGATCACCAGTGCGCGGCGCGGCGCAGGATGGGAGACGGCCGCGGGATGCACCATGTTTTCGTGGTAGAAGTATTCTTCTTTTTCAGAGGTCATGAAACTGCCGTCGAGGCGGAACAGCCGCCCAAATTCAGGCGTCTCGTAAACCTCAAGGTGCTGGTAGGGTGTATCGAATTCTTCGAGCCGGTTGCCGGCGCGGACAAAATAGCCGCTGTTGGCGTTGAGCCACTCGGTGAGCAGCTTGTCCTCGCTCATAGCCGTCCGCGCTGCACGGCCTGTCGAATGACTTCCTTGGGTTTGAACAGCTTCAGTACGTCGTTGAAGAGCTCTTGCGCCTTGTCGCTGTTGTCGCGGCTGTGGTTGCAGACAAAGACGTCGAGTGCCACGGTGGAGGTTTCCGGCCAGGTATGGATGGCGATGTGCGACTCGGCCAGCACCAGCGTGCCGGTGAAACCGTCGTTGCCGAACTGGTGGAAGAAGTCTCCCAGCACGGTAAGGCCGGCGTTCGTACAGAGCTGGGTACAGCGCTTTCGCAGCCAGGTTGAATCGGAAAGATGGGTCGGGTCGCACTGATAAAGATCTCCTATCAGATGAAGCCCGCTTAACGTGCTGATGATCATGCTGGTCATTTTTCCGCCCCCTCTGCTAAAAGGCTATCAGCCGAAAAACCTACCAATCTGTTCAATCTATGTTATACCTCCATCCAAACCATCCACGCCAACCACAGCTTGCGGATAGGCGTCAGATCAACACGCCGTCGCAAGATGCGGCACCCGTCCTTCCTGATTTCCCGAAGCAGCGCACGGTTGATTGCCGCCAGCGCGAGTCTTCCGCGCTGCGCTTTCCGCTCCGCCGCCGGAAATTCAGAAATTGCGCGATTATAGCAATTTTCTGCCTTGTCAATAGCACTTTCGATCAACTTTTTGAAGCCCTCGGTTTCGCGCAAGTTGAGAATATCCGCCGCCGTGACGCCGAAGCGCGCGAGTTCGTCCTGCGGCAGCAGGATGCGATTACGCCGCGCGTCGTCCCGCACATTCAGAATGACATCGGTAAGACCAAAAGCCAGTCCCAGCTCCTGGGCGCGTTTTAATGCGTTGGGGTCGTGAATGCCGAGTATGCGGGAAACGAGTTGCTCGGCAAGCCCGCTGGTGCGGGAGCAATACACTTCCAGGGAGTGAAAGTCGGCGTGGCGGTTTTTGAGCAAACCGCTTTCCACGCCGTCAATCAGCTGCAGCAGGAGTTCCTGTGGCAGGGCAAACTGGGTTGCTATCGGCAGCAGCGCTTGGGTGACCGGATGCTGGGCGCGCCCGCTGAAAGCGGCTGCGAGTTCTTGTCGCCACCAGTTGAGTTTGATTTGTGCTAAAGCGGGTTCGGAACATTCTTTGGCGCCTTGCTCTATCTCGCGGAAGAACCCGAAAAGGCCGGTGAGTGCGCGGCGTTTTTCTGCCGCCAGGAAGAGAACGCTGTAATAGAAACTGGATCCGCTTGGCGCCGCCTGGTTGCGGCAATACTCTTCAGGTGTCATGGGCTGGCCCGCCCTGGAAGCCTGCGCCGCGGTTCACAATTGCTGATAGATTGTATACTTATCAATATCTTATACGATATATTTAAAGTTAATGCTGGAAGTCTAAAACTTAATATATTAAACTTATGGTGATTGCGAAAGTGGCGGAATTGGTAGACGCACTGGATTTAGGTTCCAGCGCCGCAAGGCTTGGGGGTTCGAGTCCCTCCTTTCGCACCAGAGGCCGGGATGCGATGCAGTGGCCCCCTTATATATATAATGAGTGGCTCTTATAAGGAAATCAAATGCAGGCGAGCGTGGAAAATTTAGGGCAGCTACAGCGGCGCCTCAATGTGGCAGTGCCGCTGGATAAGATTGACAGCGAAGTAGAAAGCAGATTGAAGCACCTGACGCGCACCGTGAAATTGCATGGTTTCCGCCCTGGCAAAGTGCCGCTCAAGGTCATTGCCCAGCAATATGGCGCGCAAGTGCGTCAGGAAGTGCTGGGAGACACTTTGCAAAAAAGCTTTAGCGAGGCGGTGCGCGAGCGAAACTTAAGAGTTGCGGGCTATCCCAAATTCGAGGCCAAGCCGCCACAAGCCGGAAGCCAACAATTCGAATATACCGCCACTTTTGAAATATATCCGGAAGTGAAACTCGGCAGTTTTTCCGGGACGAAGATCAGCCGGCCGGTGGTGGAAGTAGGAGAAGAGCAGGTGGCAAAAAGCCTGGAGCTTCTGCGCAAGCAGCGCACCTCTTATTACGCCGTGGAACGTCAAGCCAAGGAGCGCGACCAGGTAACTCTTGATTTCCACGGCACCATAGCCGGCGGGGAATTCGCTGGCGGCCACGGCAAAGATTTGGCCTTAGTGCTGGGGGAAGGACGTTTGCTGCCGGACTTTGAAAAACAGATTGCCGGGATGCGCGCGAACGAAACCAAGGCATTTGAATTAACTTTTCCGGAGGATTACCATGGCAAGGAAGTGGCAGGAAAAACAGCGTCTTTCGAGGTTACGCTGAAACGGGTTGCGGAACCCAAGCTGCCTGAAATCAACGCCGAGTTTGCCAAAAACTTCGGCGTGCAAGATGGTGACCTGGAGAAACTGAAGCGCGAGATCAAGGACAATCTGCTGAGGGAAGCAAAAACCCGCGTGCAAGCCAGAATCAAGGATCAGGCGATGCAGGCGTTGCTTAACGCCACTCAGGTCGAGCTTCCCCAGTCGCTGGTGGAAATGGAAATCCACCGCTTGATGGAAAATACGCGCAAGGACCTCGAATCGCGCGGCGTTAAAACTCAGGACGCGCCGATGCCGCACGACCTTTTCCAAGAGCGAGCTAAGCGCCGCGTCAACCTCGGCCTGATTATCGCCGAGCTGATAAAAATTCACGATCTTCGACCCAAGCCGGAACAGGTGCGCATCATCGTCGAAGAGCGCGCGCAAAGCTACGAACACCCGGACCAGGTGGTGAAGTGGTATTATTCCGCTCCAGAACGCCTGAATGACATCGAAGCGCTGATGCTGGAAGATAACGTAGTGGAATGGGTAATGAAGCAGTCGAAGGTGGAAGACAAGCCAATGGGTTTTGACGAACTGATGGGAAACGCTTAAATGATGCATACCCGTGATCGGGAGCCGCAAAACCTGGGCTTGATCCCGATGGTGATCGAGCAGAGCGGGCGTGGCGAGCGTGCTTATGATATTTATTCGCGCCTCTTGAAGGAGCGCGTGGTGTTCCTGGTTGGGCAGGTGGATGAGGTCACCGCCAATCTTATCGTGGCGCAGCTCCTGTATCTCGAATCGGAAAACCCTGATAAGGAGATTTATTTTTATATCAACTCCCCCGGCGGCGCGGTGTCAGCCGGGCTGGCGATTTACGACACCATGCAGTTTATCAAGCCGGACGTCAGCACCCTTTGCGTCGGCCAGGCGGCGAGCATGGGTGCGCTTTTGCTCGCGGCGGGAGCCAAAGGCAAGCGCTTCTGCCTGCCCAATTCGCGGATATTGATTCACCAGCCAATGGGCGGTTTTCAGGGGCAGGCCTCCGACATAGAAATTCACGCCAAGGAGATCCTCTATCTGCGGCAGCGCCTGAATGAGATCATGGCCAAGCATACCGGACAGAGCATCGAGACCATCGAGAAAGATACTGACCGCGACAATTTCCTGAGCGGCGAGGACGCAGTGAAGTATGGAATCGCGGACAGAGTACTGGTGAGCAGAACTGAAAGCATTACCTGATGTCGTATAATTTAATAAGCCACGGGGAAACGAGTTATGTCGGATAAAATCGGCGGCGAAAAACTGCTTTATTGCTCCTTCTGCGGCAAGAGCCAGCACGAAGTGCGCAAGCTCATTGCCGGACCGTCGGTTTTTATCTGCGATGAGTGCATCGAACTCTGCAATGACATCATCCGCGAAGAGGCGCACGGCGAGACCGGCGGCAAGCCGGGCAAGTCGGATTTGCCGGTGCCGCATAAGATCCGCAAGATTCTCGATCAGTACGTGATCGGCCAGGAGCAGGCGAAAAAAATCCTCTCTGTGGCGGTGTACAATCACTACAAGCGCCTGAAGAGCCTGACTAAGAACGATGATATCGAGCTCGCCAAAAGCAATATCCTGCTGATTGGCCCCACCGGCTCGGGCAAGACGCTACTGGCGCAAACGCTGGCGCGGCTCCTCAACGTACCGTTCGTGATGGCGGACGCCACCACGCTTACCGAAGCCGGCTACGTCGGCGAGGACGTGGAAAACATCATCCAGAAGCTGCTGCAGAAATGCGATTACGAAGTCGAGAAAGCGCAGCGCGGCATCGTTTACATAGACGAAATCGACAAGATTTCCCGCAAGTCCGACAATCCCTCGATTACCCGCGATGTCTCCGGTGAGGGCGTGCAGCAGGCGCTGCTGAAGCTCATCGAAGGCACGATCGCTTCGGTGCCGCCGCAGGGCGGGCGCAAGCATCCCAACCAGGAGTTCGTGCAGGTGGACACCACCAATATCCTGTTCATTTGCGGCGGCGCTTTTGACGGGCTGGACAAGGTCATCCGCAACCGCTCGCAGAAAGGCGGGATCGGCTTCGGCGCGGATGTGCAAAGCAAGGATAACCGCAAGAACATCGGCCAGGTATTGCGCGATGTGGAGCCGGAAGATCTCATCAAATACGGGCTGATCCCGGAATTTGTCGGGCGCCTGCCGGTGGTTGCCACCCTTGAGGAACTCGACGAATCGGCGCTGGTTCAGATTCTTACCGAACCCAAGAACGCGTTGCTCAAGCAGTATCAGAAAATGTTCGGCATGGAAGCGGTGGAGCTGGAAGTGCGCGAGCAGGCGCTGAAGGCGATTGCCAAGAAGGCGCTCGCGCGCAAAACCGGCGCCCGCGGCTTGCGTTCCATTCTCGAGTTGACCTTGCTCGATACCATGTTCGATCTGCCTTCGATGGAGAACGTGGTAAAGGTTGTGATTGATGAAGGCGTGATCCACGGCGACACCAAGCCGTTACTGATCTATTCCGACCAGCCCAGGGTCGCCGGCTCGGCGTGAACGGGCCTGACATCGCCGCTTGGATGGTCTGGCAACAAAGCCTTGCGGTTCTTGATTTCCAACGGGCTGCCCTCATATTGGGGTTATCTTCACTTATCAGGTGAAACGACATGGACGAACAAAATCCGGTTGCCGAACAGTTGCTAGCGCTTTTACCGCTGCGTGACGTAGTGGTGTTCCCGCACATGGTGATCCCGCTGTTCGTGGGAAGACCCAAATCCATAAAAGCACTGGATACCGCCATGGAAACAGGTAAAAGCATTCTGCTGGTGGCGCAAAAATCCGCCGCCAAGGACGACCCGTCCCCGGAAGACATGTACAAGGTCGGAAGCGTGGCGAACATCCTGCAAATGCTTAAATTGCCGGATGGTACCGTCAAAGTGCTGGTGGAAGGCAGCCAGCGCTCTAACATCAGGCAAATCATAGACGCCAAGACGCATTACATGGCGCAGGCGGAACTGGTACCTGCCGACCATGTGGAGAGCCACGAAGTCGAGGCGATGCGCCGCGCCACCTTGGGCCAATTCGACCAGTACGTGAAGCTCAACAAGAAAATCCCGCCGGAAATCCTGACCTCGCTTTCCGGGATAGACGAACCCGGTCGCCTTGCCGACACCATCGCCGCACACCTGCCGCTAAAGCTTGAGCAGAAACAGGAAGTGCTGGAGATGTTCGACGTGAAACAACGCCTTGAGCATCTCTTGGGGCTGCTTGAGGCCGAACTCGACATACTGCAGGTGGAAAAGCGCATCCGCGGGCGGGTCAAGCGCCAGATGGAAAAAAGCCAGCGCGAGTACTACCTCAACGAGCAGGTGAAGGCAATCCAGAAAGAGTTGGGGGAACTTGAAGAAGGCGGCGATCTGGACGAAATGGAAAAGAAAATCAAGGCTGCGCATATGCCCAAGGAAGCGCGCAACAAGGCCGAATCGGAACTCAAGAAACTCAAACTGATGTCGCCGATGTCGGCGGAGGCCACCGTGGTGCGCAATTATATCGAGGCGCTGGTGGCTCTGCCGTGGAAGAAAAAAAGCAAGATCAGCAGGGATCTTACAGCTGCCGAAGCGATACTGGAAAAAGACCATTACGGCTTGGAAAAAGTCAAGGAACGCATCGTCGAATATCTGGCGGTGCAGCAACGCGTGGATAAGCTGAAAGCTCCTATCCTGTGTCTGGTGGGAGCGCCCGGGGTCGGCAAGACCTCGCTCGGGCAATCCATTGCGCGCGCCACCAACCGCAAGTTCGTGCGCATGTCCTTGGGCGGGGTGCGCGACGAGGCGGAAATCCGCGGCCACCGCCGCACTTATATCGGCTCGATGCCCGGAAAAATCCTGCAGAACATGACCAAAATCGGCGTGCGGAACCCCTTGTTCTTGCTTGATGAAGTTGACAAGATGGGAATGGATTTCCGCGGCGATCCGTCTTCCGCGCTGCTGGAAGTGCTGGATCCCGAGCAGAACCATACCTTCACCGATCATTACATCGAGGTGGAGTACGACCTTTCCGACGTTATGTTTGTTGCCACTGCAAATACATTGAACATCCCGCCGGCGCTGTTGGACCGCATGGAGGTGATAAGGCTTTCGGGCTACACCGAAGACGAGAAAATCAACATTGCCATGCGCTACCTGCTGGCCAAGCAGATGAAGAACCACGGCCTCAAGGAAAACGAAATCGTCATCTCCGAAAGCGCGATGCGCGATATCACCCGCTACTACACCCGCGAAGCCGGAGTGCGCGGAGTGGAGCGGGAAATTTCCAAAATCTGCCGCAAAGTGGTGAAAACCCTGGTGCTCAAGAAACGCGAGCAAACCATCATCGTCTCTTCGCGTAACCTCAATAAATTCCTGGGGGTAAGGCGCTTCACTTACGGCATGGCCGAGAAAAACAACCAGGTCGGCCAAGTGACGGGGCTTGCCTGGACCGAAGTGGGCGGCGAGCTGCTTACCATCGAGGCCGTAGTGCTCCCCGGCAAGGGCAAGACCATTACCACCGGCAAGCTCGGGGAAGTGATGACGGAATCGGTGCAGGCGGCGCTGTCAGTCGTGCGCAGCCGCTCTCGCGCTCTCGGCATACCCGAGGATTTCTATCAAAAAAACGACGTGCATATCCACCTGCCCGAGGGCGCCACGCCCAAAGACGGGCCAAGCGCCGGCATTGGCATTTGCACGGCGCTGATTTCGGTGCTGACCGGCATCCCGGTGCGCGCAGATGTTGCAATGACCGGGGAAATCACGCTGCGCGGAGAAGTCCTGGCAATCGGCGG
>JBGQCF010000008.1:0-63698 GCA_041495205.1 Gammaproteobacteria bacterium | reverse complement strand
CGCTGACCGTGTCGCGGCAGCCGTCCCATGCGGGTTGCGGCAAACTGCGGCGTCTGCATCGTTGCGCTCCTCGGCTTCGTAGTCCAAGCTACGACCTTCGTCGCGCGCCTCGCAACCATCCGCATTTTGCCTGCAACGCGGTTCACGAAGGACTTAATCAGAGGTTCCCTAATGCAGCACGCGAGGAATGCTCAACGTGAATTCGGGAATCGGCGCATCAAAGCTCACGCCATCTTCGGCCACCATTTGATAGCTCCCGCTCATCGTTCCCACCTGGGTGGCAATGGCGGTGCCGCTGGTGTATTCAAAACTTTCGCTGGGTTTTAAAAACGGCTGCTCGCCGACCACCCCCAGGCCGCGCACTTCCTGCAGGTGGTTTTCCGCATCGGTGATGATCCAGTGGCGGCTGATGAGCTGCGCGCCAACGCTGCCGGTATTGGTGAGGGTGATGGTATAGGCGAAGACGTAGCGCCCATTCTCCACATCGGATTGCTCGGGGATGAAGCTGGTGTGCGCGGTAACGGATATTTCGTATTTTTTGCTGCTGCCCATGGCATTATTCTATGACAAGTGGCAGGAAGACACCATCTGTATGGCGCAATGGATAACGGGTAAAATGCGCCTTTGGGTAAGCACAGGACGGGTGCCATGTATCGAATCGCTGCCAGCATACTTTCCGCGAACTTTGCCAAGCTCGGCGAAGAGGTAGTGAACGTGATCGCCGCCGGGGCGGACCTGATTCATTTCGATGTGATGGACAACCATTATGTGCCGAATCTCACCATCGGCCCGCTGGTGTGCGAGGCGCTCCGCCCGCTTACCAAAGCGGTCATTGACGCGCACCTTATGATCAAGCCCGTGGACCGCATCATTCCCGACTTCGCCAAAGCGGGCGCCAACATCATTTCCTTCCATCCGGAAGCCAGCGAACATATTGACCGCACCATCGGATTCATCAAAGAACAGGGCTGCAAAGCCGGGCTGGTGTTCAACCCCGGCACTCCCCTGCATTATCTCGAGCATGTGCTCGACAAGCTCGATCTGGTGCTCATCATGTCGGTGAACCCCGGGTTTGGCGGGCAGAAATTTATTCCGGACGCGCTCAACAAGCTGCGCAGCGTGAGAAAGCTGATTAATGAAAGCAAACGCGACATCTGGCTGGAAGTGGATGGCGGAGTGAAAGTGGACAACATCGCGGAAATCGCGCGCGCCGGCGCAGACACCTTTGTTTCAGGTTCGGCCATCTTCAGCACCAAGGATTACAAGGCCACCATCGCCGCGATGCGCGCGGAGCTTGCCAAGGTTTGAGTTGCACTGAAATGAAGCTTTCTCCACAAGCCCGACCGCCCAAGGATTTCCCGCTGTCGGTGAAAGCGGTGCTGTTCGATCTCGACGGCACGCTCCTGGATACCGCTCCCGACCTGGTCGCTGCGGCGAACGCCATGCTGGGCGAGCTCGTGCTCCCGGAGCTTGATGCGGAGAGTATTAAAAACTTTATCGGCGGCGGCATCACTACTTTGGTGAAACGCACGCTCGCGGCGAGTCTTGAAAACGAGCCGGATGCGCAACTCCTCGAGAGCGCGCTGCCGCTTTACGAGAAGCATTATGTAGAAGTAATGCTTAACCAGACCCGCCCCTTTCCGGGGGTGGTGGAGGGCCTGCAGGCGATGCGCGCTCAAGGCCTGCACCTGGCCTGCGTTACCAACAAGGCGGAACGTTTCACGCGGCCACTTCTCGGCGCAACCGGCCTCTTGGATTTTTTCGAGCTGCTGGTGTGCGGCGACAATCTGCCGAAGAAAAAACCCGATCCACTGCCCTTGCGGCACGCCTGCGCGCATTTTGGCGTTGAGCCGCGCGAGGTGCTATTAATCGGTGATTCGCCACTTGACACACAAGCGGCGCGCGCCGCAGGCTGCCACATCTTCTGCGTGCCCTACGGCTATAACCAGGGCCGGGACGTGCGCGAACTGGATTGTGATGCTATAGTAGCGACGCTGCGTGATGCGGCAAAGCTGTTACAGAATGAATCCTTGGATTGAGCCATGAACTTCACGGAAAGCAAAAGATGGGCAATGAGTACCACGGGCGCCTGGCGTCCTTGGCGCATTGCTTTTTGGCGCTGAAACGCGCGTTTTTCCATCTTTTGGTTTTTTGTTTTTCCGGAGTCGTTCATGACTGAATCTGAATTCAAAGCTTTGGCTGCACAGGGTTTCAACCGCATCCCTTTGGTGCTGGAAACCTTCGCTGATCTCGATACCCCCCTGTCGGTCTATCTCAAGCTCGCCAATCAACCGTATTCCTATCTGCTGGAATCGGTGGTGGGCGGCGAGCGTTTTGGCCGTTATTCGTTTATCGGGCTTGCGGCGGACCACCGCATCGAAGTACGCGGAAATTCGTTCAGTGAATACCGCGGCAATAGCCTGCTGCAAAAATCAGAAACACCCGATCCGCTGGCGGCAATTCAGGATTTGCAACAGCGCTTTAAAGCGGCGCGGTTGCCGGGGCTTCCGCGCTTTTGTGGCGGTTTGGTCGGCTATTTTGCCTACGATACGGTGCGCTATATCGAGACAAAACTCGTCGCAACCGCCAAGCCCGATGTGCTGGACACTCCGGACATCCTGTTGCTGTTCTCTGAACAGCTCGCGGTGGTGGATAACCTCAGCGGCAAATTGTTTCTAGTCGTGTATGCTGACCCGCGCGAGCGCGATGCCTACGCGCGAGCGCGGCAGCGCTTGCGCGAACTGCTGCAAGCCTTGCGCCGGCCGGTGGTGATTCCCGAGCAGGTGAACAGCCGGCCGGCGCAGGTGCGCGCAGAATTCAGCGAGGGCGCGTTCATGCAGGCGGTAGAGCGTGCCAAACGCTATATTTATGATGGGGACATCATGCAGGTGGTGCTGAGCCAGCGCATGAACCATCCTTATCATGCCTCGCCGCTATCCCTTTACCGCGCTCTGCGGGCGCTCAATCCTTCTCCCTACATGTTTTATTTTGATTTGGGAGAGATTCACGTGGTAGGCGCGTCCCCTGAAATCCTGGTGCGTCTGGAACAAGATACGGTTACCCTGCGACCGATTGCCGGCACCCGCCCGCGCGGAAAATCCCCCGCTGAAGATGAAAAGCTCGCGCAGGAATTGCTTGCCGATCCCAAGGAGTGCGCCGAGCACATCATGCTCATGGATCTCGGGCGCAATGATGTCGGGCGCGTGGCGCAGACCGGCACGGTGCGCGTGACGGAGAACATGACGATTGAAAACTACTCGCATGTCATGCACATCGTGTCGAATGTCGAGGGCAAGCTTAAAGCCGGACTCACCGCGATGGATGTTTTAAAGGCGACTTTCCCTGCGGGCACGGTAAGCGGCGCGCCCAAGGTGCGCGCCATGGAAATCATCGACGAGCTGGAGCCTACCAAGCGCGGCATTTACGCCGGCGCGGTTGGCTACCTCGGATTTAACGGCGACATGGATCTGGCCATTGCCATCCGCACCGCGGTGATTAAAAATCAGACTTTATATGTACAGGCGGGTGCAGGCATCGTCGCCGACTCGGTGCCGGCGAACGAATGGCTGGAGACCTGCAACAAGGCCAAGGCGGTGCTGCGAGCGGCGGAAATGGCGCAGGCTGGATTGGATAGTAAAATCGAGTAAAAGCTTGAACCACAGAGACACAGAGGCACAGAGAAAGGCAATTTTTCTCAGAGAGCGTCTATATTATTGGAAAGCGCTTGTTTAGTTTTTTCAATGATTAATTTGCATCTAAATTAAAGATAAAGGTTTCTCTGTGGCTCTGTGCCTCTGTGGTAAATTTGATGTCTGACATTAGAGACACAGAGGCACAGAGGGATTCATTGACTGAGAAGGTTATCGGTGCCGCGATAGAAGTGCATCGGGCTCTTGGGCCGGGGTTGTTGGAATCAGCCTACGAAGAATGCCTTTGCTACGAGTTGACGCAACTTGGACTGAAGCATCAGAGACAGGTTCAGTTGGCTGTCGTTTACAAAGGAATGCGTCTTGACTGTGGTTATCGTATGGATGTGCTTGTTGAGGACAAACTTGTTATTGAGCTCAAAACCGTTGAGGTTTTGTTGCCTATTCACGAAGCCCAGCTTCTGACCTACCTTAAGCTTAGCGGGATAAAGACTGGGTTGCTGCTTAATTTTAATGTTCCTGCGCTAAGGAACGGTATAAAAAGAATGAAATTATGAATTTGCTTTTCTCTGTGTCTCTGTGTCTCTGTGGTGTGCAACTATGCTTTTGATGATAGACAACTACGATTCGTTCACCTACAACCTGGTGCAGTATCTGGGCGAACTGGGCGAGGAAGTCGTGGTCTACCGCAACGACGAAATCACGCTGGAGAAAATCGCAGCGCTCAAGCCCGAGCACATTGTGATTTCGCCGGGGCCCTGCACGCCCAATGAAGCTGGGGTGTCGGTACCGCTGATCAAGCGCTTTGCCGGGGAAATCCCCGTGCTCGGCGTCTGCCTCGGCCACCAGAGCATCGGCCAGGCCTTCGGCGGCAAGATCGTGCACGCGAAGCAATTAATGCACGGCAAGACTTCCAACATCCATCACACACAGCAGGGAGTGTTTCGTAATTTGCCGAGCCCATTCCATGCTACGCGCTATCATTCGCTGGTGATTGAGCGTGCGAGCCTGCCGGACTGCCTGGAAATAACTGCCTGGACCGATGATGGCGAAATCATGGGGGTGCGGCACAAAAGCCTGCGCATCGAAGGCGTGCAGTTCCATCCGGAATCGATTCTGACCGAACACGGCCACGACCTGCTCAGGAATTTTTTGCGGGAGCAGCAATCATGACGCCGCAGGAAGCCTTGAACCGCCTGATTGAGCGGCGCGAAATTTTTCACGATGAAATGCTGTCCATCATGCACCAGATCATGAGCGGGCAACTTACCCCGGTGCAAATCGCCGGCATCATTATCGGCTTGCGCGTGAAGGGAGAGACGGTCGAAGAAATCGCTGCCGCGGCACAAGTGTTGCGAGAGCTTTCCACCAAGGTGGATGTCTCCGGCGAGCGTCATCTGGTGGACACCTGCGGCACCGGCGGCGACAGCGCGCATACCTTTAATATCTCCACCACCTCCGCCTTTGTCGCGGCTGCGGCGGGGGCGAAAGTGGCGAAACACGGCGGGCGCTCGGTCTCAAGCCAGTGCGGCAGCGCCGACGTTCTGGAAGCGCTGGGCGTCAACATAAATTTAAACCCTGAGCAGGTGGCGCAATCCATTCGCCAAGTCGGCATCGGCTTTATGTTCGCGCCCAGCCATCACAGCGCGATGAAGCATGCCGCGCCGGTGCGCAAGGAGCTTGGCGTGCGCACGCTGTTCAACATCCTCGGCCCGCTCACCAATCCGGCGGGCGCTAACAACCAGTTGCTGGGTGTGTTCCATCACGACCTGGTCGGCATCCAGACGCGGGTACTGCAAACTTTGGGCAGCCGTCACGCGCTGGTGGTGCATGGCTTGGACGGCCTCGACGAAATTTCCATCAGCGGCGAAACCGAAGTGGCGGAGCTCAAGAACGGGAAGGTTGAGGAATACACCATAGATCCAACCCGCTTCGGAGTCAGGCTTGCGCCGCTTGAAGCCATTCAGGCGAAAAGCGCCGCAGAATCGAAAAACATGCTGCTTTCAGTGCTTAACAATGAGTCTGGGCCGGCGCGCGACATCGTCACGCTCAATTCCGGCGCGGCGATTTACGTTTCCGGCCTGGCTGAAAGCATGGAACAGGGTGTGCGCAAGGCGGAAGAGGCGATCGCCAGCGGCGCGGCGCGCGCCAAGCTTGAGCAGCTCATTGAATTTTCCAATCGGTTTAGAACCTCAAAATCCTGAACCGCAGAGGACGCGGAGGACGCAGAGGAAAACCAAATGAACGAGAATGAAATCGGCGACATCGTACTCGGCGGTGCTATGAAGGTTCATTCTGCGCTAGGTCCGGGTTTGTTGGAAAGCGCGTACGAAATCTGCCTGGCTCATGAAATCACCAAGCAGGGATTAAGCATTAAACAGCAGGTTTTACTGCCGGTTCAGTACAACGGGCTCAAGCTGGATGCAGGTTATCGATTAGATTTGCTCGTCCACAACAAAGTGATTGTGGAACTTAAGGCCGTGGAAAAATTGCTGCCTATTCATACCGCCCAGCTTTTGAGTTACTTAAAGCTCAGTCAGCTGGCCTTGGGCTACCTGCTTAACTTCAATGTGGTTCACATGCGCGACGGCATCAAGCGCGTGATCAATAAATTATAACTTGTTTTTCCTCTGCGTCCTCTGCGGTGAAAACGATGTCTGACATTCTGCAAAAAATCCTGGCCGCGAAGCGTGAAGAAATTGCCGCGGCCAAGGCTAAAAAACCGCTTGCCGAAATGCGCGCTGAGGCCGAGTCCGCTGCTCCCCCCAGAGATTTTACAGGCAGCCTGCGCGCCAAAATCAACGCCGGATTGCCTGCAGTCATCGCCGAAATCAAGAAGGCGAGCCCCAGCAAAGGCGTGCTGCGGGAAAATTTCGACCCCGCTGAAATTGCACGTAGCTATGCTCAACATGGTGCGGCATGCCTGTCGGTGCTGACGGACCGCAAGTTCTTCCAGGGGGATGACGAATACTTGAAACGGGCGCGCGCAGCCTGTGCGCTTCCCGTTCTGCGCAAGGATTTCACGTTTGACGCCTACCAGGTGTATGAAGCGCGGGCGATAGGGGCGGACTGCATTCTGCTCATCGTGGCGGCGCTGGATTTGCCGCGCATGCAGGACCTCGAAACGCTCGCGCACGATTTAAAAATGGCGGTACTGGTGGAAGCGCATGATGCCAAAGAGCTTGAACTTGCGCTTCACCTCAAAACCCCGCTCATCGGCATCAACAACCGCAACCTGCGCACTTTTGAAGCCCGCCTTGAGATTACTTTACAACTCCTCAATTTGATTCCAAGTGAGCGCATCGTGGTTACCGAAAGCGGAATCCTGCAAGCGCAGGACGTGCAGTTGCTGCGCGGGAACGGGGTCAATTGCTTTCTGGTCGGCGAAGCGTTCATGCGCGCCGAAAACCCGGGCGCAGAACTATCCAGGCTGTTTGCTTAATTACGCGCTGCCATGCCCAGCGCGCGGCTTGCCAATACAAGCACCAGATATTAAAAGGAGTACGCAAAACAACGTTAAATTAGACCGTCTAGCGTTACCATGTAAATTTATTGTTACGTTACCGATGCTTAGCTGAAATTTAGGAGCCCAAAACCGGTTTCAAGCAAGGTCGCGACAAAACGTTGTCATCGGCATAACCATTGCTAACTGAGGTCTTGCCTAAGCCCAAGCGCCATAAGCACTATTCGACAAAGTGTGTTGTTTTTACAACACAAGCCTGAATATGTCGCTTTCCTACTTGACACCCTGACTGCATATATAGGAGCATTAAAATGTTATTTGGATGCCTTTTTTTGGGGGGGGGGGGATGAAATCTCCCGCACAGTTTTAATTTCAAGAAGAACATTCATTTTTTCGAGGAGGAAATGATGAAAAAATCCCTACTTTCTATAATGGCTGCCAGTGGACTTATTGCGTCCAGTGCCGCGCTCGCCGACACCAGCCTGGTGGAAGTTTACGGTATGTTGAATGTTGATTTTCAGAACGTCAGCGCTACGGGCTCGGCTGCTCTTGGGACGACGGTGCCAGGATGCGCTTTGGGTACATGCCAGATGGTTAACGGTGCCGCAGGATCCGCCACTACCGGTCAGCCGAGTGGCTTGGTTGCGCCGAGCCGCAACCGGGTGACCTCGAACTCCTCTAACATCGGTTTCAGGGGTAAAGAGGATTTGGGCATGGGCTTGAATGCGATTTTTCAGGTGGAGTCAGGCATAAGCATGGACTCGGCCAGTACCACCACCACCACTGCGGGCACGGCTTCCACTGGTTTCTTTGGATCGCGCAACACCAATGTGGGCCTCTCTTCAACAAAACTTGGCACGATCTTCTACGGCAACTGGGATACGCCTTATAAAGTCACCTCCGCCAACTATATTGATCCCTTCTGGGGCACTACTATTGCCTCGGTCAACACGGTCGTAGGCACGCCCGGCTTTGGGGTGCAGTCAATCACCACGAGCGGCCGCAATGTTAACTCGTCGGATGCGTCGTTTGACCGGCGCCAAGGCAACGCGGTGCAGTACTGGAGCCCGAACTTTTCTGGCCTCAGCTTCCGCTTGGCCTACTCCGCCAACGAAGGGCGAACCATAGAACCTGCTGCTGTGGCGGCTACCACTACCAATTCTAGTCCGACCATTTACTCCGCATCGCTGCGATACGAGTATGGTCCATTTGCTGCGGCTTATGCCTTTGAGCAGCACCGCGATTACTTTGGCCTGACTCAATTAGGCGGGGCCGCAATAGGATCTGCGGCTCTTGGCGCAAACCCCACCTCCAGGGATAACGGCAACAAGGTGACGCTGAGCTACAAGTTCTTTGGCACTACTACCGCCAACGTGGCCTGGGAGCGGCTCGCCTACAACAATAGCGAAACCACAGCCGGCGCGGCGACTGATTTGATCCATTATCACCGCGACCTGATTTACTTCTCGCTGCTGCATCAGATCGGCGCGGGCACCATCCGGGTGGGATTTGGCGATGCGCGCCAAGGCAGCTGCGACCGCGTTGGCGGCGCGGCCACCAACCCCTGCTCGACTACCGGGCTGGATGCGCGCCATTATGCCGTGGGCTACAGCTACAGCTTCTCCAAGCGCACCGATGTGTTTGGCTTTTGGACGCGGGTCAACAACGGTCAATTTGCCAATTACGAGATAGGCAACAACGCAGCTATTACTGCAAATATCACTGGTATCGTCGGGCCCGGCGTGGGCGCACACCAGCAAGGCTTCGCTCTGGGCATCCGCCACGTGTTCTAGAAATTTAAGTTCTTTATAAATTGACGGGCGCTTCGGCGCCCGTTTTTATTTTTCAGTGGCGAAATCGGGTAGTGGGTCAGTTAGAAGCCCGTTCGTGGTGAGCCTGTCGAACGCTCTCCCGAGCGTAGTCGAAGGACATGAACGGCCGTTCCCCTTCGACAAGCTCAGGGCGAACGGCCTATTCTGATCAACCGACTCATTACCCGAAATCGGGTATCCTTGTAACCATGAAGCCCGACGATCTGCCATCGCAAGCGCTGATCAATCTCGCAGACCGCTGTGTCGCCTGCGGGCTGTGCCTGCCGCATTGCCCAACTTACCGCAAGACGCTCTCCGAAGCCGATTCTCCTCGCGGACGAATTCAGCTCATGAAAGGCATGCTGGAATCGCGCATTCCGTTGAACCAACGCTTCATCGAGCATATTGATTTATGCCTGACCTGCCGCGCCTGTGAAAACGTCTGCCCCAACAGCGTAGCGTACGGCGGGCTGGTGGATGGCGTGCGCGTGATTATTGAAGCGGCACGGCCGCGCAGTGGGCTTGCAAGACTCATGCGCCGGCTCGCTTTGCAAGGGCTGGTTGCCAAGCCCGCGCGCCTGGAAAAACTCGCGCCGTTTCTGCGTTTTTACCAGCAAAGCGATTTGCAACCAATTGTGCGGCGCTCGAACTTGTTGCGCTGGATCGGGCTTGATGGAATCGAGCGGCATTTGCCCCCAATCTCCCGCGGTTTCAACTGGCGCGAAACTTATCCTGCAACCGGCACAGCCCGCGGCGAAGTGGGATTGTTTCTGGGCTGCGTGGCGCGGATTGCCGACAGCACCACGCTCAGGGCCGCAATTTTCATCTTGAACCGCCTGGGCTACACGGTGCATGTGCCGCGCGCGCAGACCTGCTGCGGCGCTTTGCACCAGCATTTGGGCGAGTCTCATGCAGCAAAGCAATTGGCCGCGCAAAACCTCAAGGCGTTTGCTTTACCCAATTTGGCTGCAGTTATCAGTACCGCATCCGGTTGCGGGGCGACGCTTGCTGAATATCATCGAACGCTGGGCATAGAGGCTGAACCTTTTGCGGTGAAAGTGATGGACCTCAGCGCTTTTCTGGAGCGGGCAGAAGGTTGGAGCGCTATCGCCATGCAACCGCTCCAGGAGAAAATCGCAGTGCATGATCCCTGTACCCTGCGCAATGTCATGCGTGGTGAAAAAGCGCCTTACGCCTTACTTCAGCGCATACCCCGGGCGCAGGTGGAGGTACTTGCAGGCAATGACCAATGCTGTGGTGCCGCAGGCACATACTTTCTTTCCCACGCAGAAATGGCGGGAAAACTGCGGGATGATAAAATCAGCGCATTGCAGGAAAGCGGCGCAAGCTGGCTCGCGACTTCCAATGTGGGTTGCGCCATGCATATTGCAGACGCGGCACGCAAAGTAGGGCTGAATATCAAAGTCGCGCATCCGGTCACATTGGTAGCGCGGCAAATGGGATTTGAAAGCAATGACGCTCGATGATTTGATTGTTCGATTCGACAAGGCCCTGCGCACCTTGACTGTGCCTGCGCGAAGTGTGCGCGCCCATCCCAGTGAAAATCTGCAGGAAGGAGAGCAGAGCGAAAACGAAACGCGCCTTTCAGCGGCGTTGATGCGCGTCAATCACAGCGGTGAAATTTGCGCGCAGGCGCTGTACGAAGGCCAGGCGCTAACGGCGCGTGACGATTCGGTGCAGCACGCGCTGCAAAAAGCGGCAACAGAAGAAACCGAACATTTGGCCTGGACCGAACAGCGCATCGAGGAGTTGGGCGGGCGCAAAAGCCTGTTGAATCCCCTGTGGTATGGCAGCTCATTTGCCCTGGGCGCGCTGGCGGGGCTGCTGGGCGACAAATGGAATCTGGGATTTCTTGCGGAAACTGAACACCAGGTGGAACGGCATCTCGAACAACACCTGCAACGGCTGCCGCAGCAGGATTTGAAAAGCCGCGCGATCCTCGAGCAGATGAAAAGCGATGAAGCGAGGCACGCCACGACTGCAATCTCCTACGGCGCCTCCGAACTGCCGCTGCCAGTGAAGCTGGCGATGCGGCTTGCTTCCAAGGTGATGACCAAAACCGCGTTCTGGTTTTGATCTTATTGTTTGCCTGCAAGACTATTTCGGGATGGGGTTCGCTTCACGGATGAGCAAGCCAGTGGTGGAGACGCGTAACTCCAGCTCCGCAGGACGCGTTACCGGGACGAAAGTCGCTGAGCCGTACTCCGCATCGAGCAGCGGCGCAAGAAACGCGTAGTGTTGGCGCAGGAGAAAAAGGTCAACCGGTCTTTTCTGACCAAGCGAATAAACAGTCCGAGCAGCAGAGCGCTCCTGTTCAATGGCAAGATAGCGTCCCGCCACGCGGTCGAGCTCGTAGGCGGTGTGCAAGCCCAGCACGTTCGCAAGAGGCTTCCATTTGAGGATGTGCGCGTCAATGTAGATCTCGTCTCCGGCGAGCGCGAACGCAGCTTGGCGGCCGTCGGTGAAGCGGAATGTCGCCTCTAACCGCTGCGGGCCAGCTGACCGCACCGAGATGCGCGCTGCAACGTCCTCGCGAGTGAGCGCCTGGTAGCCTTGGATGCCGACCGCGATCGTGCCCGCGAGCGCCCCAAGTGCCAGAAAAAGCAGCCCGGCAAGCGTGCGAAGAGCGAACCGCAGTGGCCGCGCCCGCACCAGAGCGGCGATACCGGCAACGATCAGTATCGCACCGAGTATCCCGAGCGCGGCGCCAGCGAGAAAGAATGGTGAAATTACAAGACCTGATGACATGACGCTTACTCCAAAACCGGGCTGACCAAAAAATGCACTAGGTTCGGTCAGCCGGTCTCCACAATTTCAAAATCATGGGTGATGTTCGCCGTTTTCCCAAGCATGATCGAGGCCGAGCAGTATTTTTCCGCTGAGAGGTGAATGGCCTGTTCCACCCGCTGCGGGTTCAGGCCCTTGCCGCTCACGATAAAGTGAAAGTGGATGCGGGTAAACACTTTCGGATCCTGCTGCGCGCGTTCAGCGGCGATTTCCACCACGCAATCGCTAATGGGCTGGCGGCTTTTTTTGAGGATGAACACCACGTCGTAGGCAGTGCAGCCGCCGGTTCCCAGCAGCATGGTCTCCATTGGGCGCGGACCCAGATTGCGCCCCCCGCCTTCCGGTGCGCCGTCCATCAAAATGGCATGGCCGCTTTCGGACTCTCCAAGGAAACTTACGTGTTCAACCCATTTGATTCGCGCTTTCATGCTGTGCCTTCTTCGATATGAGCAGCGATTATCTCAAAATACGCGTTCGACAAGAATCTTGAGCTTATACCACAGCCATCCGCACACTTCATGCATGAAGAGATAGCTCTCGAGCAGCCCTTGCGGATTCGGCAGATAAAGATCCGGCGGATCCGGCGGCAGCGTGGTAAAGCCGGTAGGCGCCGGTATGACGGCGAATCCGGCAGCTTCAAATGCGAGCACGGCCCGGCGCATATGCCATGCGTGAGTCACCAGATAAATGCGGTTGATTCCCGCTGTTTTGAGCGTGCTGCGGCTGGCCATGGCGCTATCATAAGTAGTATGTGACGCCGGCTCTTCCCAGGTTACGGGAACCTTAAAATCATTTACCAGCACGGATTTCATCTGCGTAGCTTCTGAAGTGGTGCCTTCCTGCGGCTTGCCTCCTGAAACCAGAATGGGAATTGTGGTCGCGCGATAAAGACGCGCAGCGTAACGCAGGCGCTCCAGCCCTAGGCGATTTACGGTATCCGAGCCGTAATCAGGCGCTTGAAAATAAGTTCCAGCCCCGAGCACCACGATGGCTTGGGCTTTGTCCTGAGGGCTCGGCTCTTGCATAGCGGGGGGTTCGATAAATTTTAATGCCCGAGCTGCAAAATACGGGGTGGATAAAAGGTAAAGCAAGGCCAATGTCAAGCTTAAAAGCAGCTTGCCAAGACGTGGACGGAGTTTGAGCAGAAACACCCCGGCTATACCCAGCAATAACAGGTTCAGCGGTGGCAGTAAAAACGTGCTGAAGAATTTGGTGCTCAACCACCCCATTTTTATTTAACCCTTTATTTATAAATGAAAATACTTATTTACATGAAGCATTTGATTGCATTGCACAAAAAAACTTGTGGAAAGGTTTAAAATGGAGCACAATATGTAGGCGTCAAACGCTAATTTTGTAAGCGTTTGCGTGTTGTCTCCTCCACCCTCCTCCTTTGGTGGAATTGAAGCGCAATCCCAAGTGATTGCGCTTTTTTTTGATATTTTTACTTGAGGTTTTGTTCTTCTTCGCGCTGCTAAAGACGAAGCAATAAATTGATTGGTGCGCCGCAATAACTTCTCGGCTTCACTACTTGTTGCATAATCATTCATTGGCTCGCAGCGGTAGTTAGGTATTTCCGCGTATTGGCGGTTTTACTCGTTTGACGTGGTGGTCAATCTAGCATAGAATTCGCGACTTTCTTTGTTGGGTTATCAATCATCCAAGGCGGCAGCTTGATGAAATCATTTTCAGCCAAACCGCATGAAGTCAAACGCGGGTGGTATTTGGTGGACGCGAACGGCAAGGTGTTGGGCCGTCTGGCGAGTGAGATTGCGCGCCGCTTGCGCGGCAAGCACAAACCCGAGTTCACCCCGCATGTAGATACGGGCGATTATATCGTGGTGATCAACGCCGACAAGTTGCGCGTTACCGGTAACAAGGCCGAAGCCAAAGTATATTACCGGCACAGTGGCTATCCCAGCGGGATTTACAGTATTAATTTCGCAAAATTGCACGCGCGTTTTCCGCGCCGTGTCTTAGAGAAAGCCGTGAAAGGCATGCTCCCCAAAGGCCGGCTGGGATACGCCATGTTGCGCAAACTCAAGGTGTACAGCGGGGCAAGCCATCCGCATACCCCGCAGCAGCCGCAAAAACTGGAAATATAAGGACCAATATGGCGGCAAACTACAATTACGGCACTGGCCGGCGCAAAAGCGCAGTGGCCAGGGTGTTCCTGAAACCAGGTAAGGGTGTCATTACCGTCAACGATAAGCTGGTGGACGAGTTTTTCTCACGTGAAACCGGACGTATGATCGTGCGCCAGCCGCTGAAGGTGACCGATCATCTCGTCACTTTTGACATCATGGTGAATGTGCAGGGCGGCGGTGAATCGGGCCAGGCAGGGGCGGTGCGGCATGGCATTACCCGCGCGTTGATTGATTACGACGCTACGCTCAAGCCAGCCTTGAGCAAGGCGGGATTGGTTACACGCGATGCGCGTGAAGTGGAGCGCAAGAAAGTGGGTCTGCACAAAGCGCGGAAGCGCAAACAGTTTTCCAAGCGCTAATAGTATTTTTTGAATGACAAAAAGCCGCTGCGGGCGGCTTTTTTATTGCCTTATCTGCTTGGGCTGTTTACCATCATGAGGTTTGTTGCAGATTAACAAGGGATTTATGCTGAAAGTCGGAATTGTTGGAGGCACCGGGTATACCGGCGTCGAGTTGCTGCGCTTGCTCGCGCATCATCCGAAAGTGAGCGTGAGCGTGATCACTTCGCGCAGCGAGGCCGGGATGGAAGTTAGCGAACTGTTCCCGAGCTTGCGCGGCATGGTCGAGTTGAAATTTGTGGATCCCGCGGATGCGGAGCTGGATTCATGCGATGTGGTGTTTTTCGCAACTCCCAACGGCATTGCCATGCAGCAGGCGAAAGCTCTGTTGGATGCCGGCGTGCGGGTGATAGATCTGGCTGCTGATTTCCGCCTCAAGGATGCCGCGACCTGGGAAAAATGGTATGGTATGCCACATGCATGTCCGCAGCTGCTAAGCGAGGCGGTATATGGATTGCCGGAAATCAACCGCGATAAAATCAGGCAAGCACAATTGGTCGCGAACCCAGGATGTTATCCAACCGCGGTACAGCTTGGTTTTTTGCCTCTCATTGAGGCAGGTGTGGTAGATGCGGGGCATTTGATCGCCGATGCCAAATCCGGGGTCTCCGGCGCGGGACGCAAAGCTGAAATATCCACGCAGTTTGCCGAAGCCTCAGACAATTTCAAGGCCTACGATGTTAGCGGCCACCGTCATTGGCCCGAAATCAGGCAGGGCTTGGCCTGCATTGCAGGCAAGGAGGTGGGACTCACATTTGTTCCGCACCTTACTCCTATGATCCGCGGCATACACGCCACGCTTTATGCGCGCTTGACACACGAAGTCGAGGTGCAAGTGCTGTTTGAAAAGCGCTACGCGGCGGAAGAGTTTGTGGACGTGCTGCCTCCGGGCAGCCATCCGGACACGCGCTCGGTGCGCGGAGCGAATTTGTGCCGCATCGCCGTGCACCGCCCGCAAGACGGAGATACCGTGGTGGTGCTGTCGGTCATTGATAATCTGGTCAAAGGAGCGGCGGGACAAGCAGTGCAAAACATGAACATCATGTTTGAATTTCCAGAATCGGCGGGGTTGCATTATGCCGCGCTGCTGCCATAGAACCTATCTCAGGGATACTCTCGTGTTGCGTTGCGGTCTAAAATGCGATGGATGCAAGGCGCGAGGAGGCCGCATAGTTACTCATATGCAACGACGAGCAACGCAGCAGACGCGCATTTTAACCGCAACCCTGCGGGACGAGGCGATTTTGCGCCATTTCAGCGTTGCTCGCCGCTTATTTGGAATAACCAAACCGCGCGGCTCGCGCCTTGAACTGGCATCAAAATCGTCGCCGTCGCATACGTGAGTATCCCTGAGATAGGTTCTTGCCATGTTCAAGGCGCTGAGACGTAAATTTGGCATTGCCGCGCCGCGGGTGGCGGTGCACGCGCAAGTTGCCTGGTATTGGCGCTGGCTGGGCATGGTACTGATGGTAGCGCTGATTTTGGTACTGGCCTGGTGGATGTACGACAGCGGCAGAAAATTTGCCGGGTTTGACAGCGGCCAGGCTGAACGCGAAATGGCACGACAGGCCGAGCTTAACTCGCGCCTGCAAACGGAAGACGCGGCACTGCGCCAAGCAGTCGCCGCTAGCGAGCGCCAACTTCAGATTGAGCGTTCGACCTATGGGGATTTGGCAAAACAGGTAAAAGACTTAAGCGACGAGAACACCAGCCTCAAGGAAGATCTGGCTTTTTTTCAGAGCCTGCTTTCGGCGGGCAGCAAGGAAGCGGTAAGCATCTACCGTTTCAATGTGGAACCCGACACCTTGCCAGGCGAATACCGCTTTCGTCTATTGCTGCTGCAAATGGGGCCGAGACAAAAGGAATTTCACGGCAAATTGCAATTTCTCGTTGACGTGATGCAAAACGGACAAAAAAGCGTGATGACAATCCCTGATGAAAACGCATCCGATCTTGACGCGTATAATGTCAATTTCAAGTATTACCAGCGGGTCGAAGGCAGTTTCCGGGTTGAGCCGGGCGCAGTGGCAAAAAGCGTACAGGTACGCGTATTTGAAAACGGCGCGAGCGAGGCGAGACTCATGCAGACCGTTAACCTGTCTTGAATGGAGGATGACGATGTTTGGTAAAAGGTCGAGTAAACCGCAAAACCGCATTGATTGCCTGATTGGTGCGGGCACCAGCATTGAGGGCAATGTGAATTTCACCGGCGGATTACGCGTGGATGGGCACGTCCGGGGTAACGTAGTGGCAAATAGCGATGCCCCGAGCACCTTGGTGCTGAGCGAGCAGGCGCGAATCGAGGGCGAGATCCGTGTCTCTCATGTGGTGGTCAACGGCAGTGTAATTGGCCCGGTGCACGCCAGCGATTACATTGAATTGCAGGCGAAATCCAATGTCACGGGCGATGTCTACTATAAAACCCTGGAAATCCAGTTGGGGGCAGTGGTGCAGGGCAGGCTGGTATACCAGGACAGCGAGAATGCTGATAAGGTTCTGGCGTTCAAGCCGGCAAGCAGCGATTGACCCGGGTGGGAACGGCGGAGGATAATGCTTGTCTGATTACTATTATATTAAGCGTATTAGGAGTGTGAAATGAACACCATGACTGAAATGCCGGCGCCCCTGATTTTCACCGAGAGCGCAGCGAGCAAAGTCAAGCAGTTGATTGACGAAGAAGGCAATCCCGACCTGAAGTTGCGGGTATTCGTTACGGGAGGCGGCTGCTCAGGTTTCCAGTACGGTTTTACTTTTGATGAAGTGGTGAACGAAGACGACACGTCGCTGGAAAGAAACGGCGTGACGTTGTTGATCGACCCGATGAGCTTCCAATATCTAGCGGGAGCGGAAATTGACTACCAGGAAGGCGCGGAAGGCGCGCAATTTGTGATCAAGAATCCCAGTGCCACTTCCACTTGCGGTTGCGGTTCGTCTTTTTCGGCTTAACTTTACTATATCTTGTAAATCGCTCCTAGTATGCGCTCGCCTTTGGCGCCGGTTGTTTGCGGCAGATTCCCCGGTTTTCCCTGAATCGTCCGCCAGGCGAGCCAGGCAAAAGCGTAGGCCTCAAGCGCTTGTGCATTGATTCCCAGTGCATCGACAATATCGGTTTTAATCACAGGCAAGGCCTGGCGCATCTTCTCAAGCAGCACCTTGTTGCGCGCGCCACCGCCGCATAAATAAATTTCCTCTGCGCCTGAGCAGTATTCCGAGACTGCTTGTGCAATACTTTGCACGGTCAACGCCAACAACGTGGCCTGTACGTCTTGAGTCGCTTCTTTTCCTGACAAAAAACTGTTCAGCCACTGCAGATTGAATTGTTCGCCGCCGCAGCTTTTCGGTGGAGGCTGCCTGAAGAAAGGATGGGTAAGCAAGCGTTTCAATAATTCGGGAATGATTTTCCCGCTTGCCGCCCACGCGCCATCTGCATCGAAACGCTGGCCGGTGTGAGTTTCGCACCAGCCATCCAGCAGCATGTTGCCAGGGCCGCAGTCAAAACCGAAAGCGGCGCCTTTGAGTGGCAAATTGGTGAGATTGCTGATGCCCCCGATATTCACCATTACCCGGTGCGCATTCGTATTAGGAAAAAGCGCGCAATGAAATGCCGGCACCAGCGGCGCGCCGTTCCCCCCCGCTGCGATGTCGCGGCTGCGGAAATCACAAACCACGCTGATCCCGCACAACTCGGTAAGCAGGGCAGCGTTGCAAAGTTGCACGCTGTAGCCTTGTTGGGGATTGTGGCGCACCGTCTGCCCATGACAGCCGATGGCGACCACTTGTTCCGGCTTGGTACGCGCCTTCGCCAGCAATTCATTGGCTGCCGCTGCATAGCAACGCGCAAGCTCGTTTGCGGCGAGCATCGCATGGTGCAATTCATTCGCACCGGGGTGCAGCAGCGACAGCAGCTGCTTGCGTAATGAGTCGCTATAAGGACGGTAAACATGATGACGCAGACGCCATGGGCTCTGGCTGAAGTCGGCGAGTACCGTGTCCACGCCATCGAGGCTGGTGCCGGACATCAGCCCGACGTAGAGTTGCGAGAATTTCAAGGGCTGGGGGTGGCTTAATCGAGCTTGACGAAATGGGTACCACGCGCCAGCGCGAGCTGGGAGATCAAAGGCTCGACCGCGGCGTCGAACGCCGGCTTAAGCTGCGGGGTGATCGGCGGCCCTTCCGGAACGGCCACGTGTGACGGATCGTGCTGCTCGCCATTGATGCGAAATTCATAATGCAGATGCGGCCCGGTGGCAAGCCCGGTCATTCCCACATAGCCGATGACATCGCCCTGTTTCACTTTCAGACCGTGGTGCAGTCCGGCTGCAAAACCTGAAAGATGACCGTAGACCGTGCTGTACTTGCCTTGGTGCTGCAGTATCACCACGTTGCCGTAGCCGCCTTGTCTGCCAACGATAGTTGTTATGCCGTTGGCAGTGGCTTTGACCCGTGTACCGGAAGGCGCGGCGTAATCTGTTCCCCTATGAGCGCGCCACTCCATAAGCAAGGGGTGAAAACGCGAGTAGCTGAAGCCGGAAGTGATGCGTGAAAATTCAAGAGGCGAGCGCAGGAAAGCCTTGCGCAAGTTGTTGCCTTTCGGCGTGTAGTAGCCGCCACGGCCCTGTTCATCCTGGAAATATAGCGCCTGGTAGTTTTTTCCCTGGTTGGTGAATTCGGCGGCCAGCACTCGTCCGCTTTTAACCGGCTTGCCGGCGTCGTAATACATTTCGTAGACTACGCTGAAACGGTCATCCTTGCGAAGATCGCGATGGAAATCTATATCTGATGAAAAAATGTCAACGATTTGCATGGCGATGCTGTCGGGAAGTTCCACCGCGTCGGTCGCGGCAAACAGTGAACTTTTGATTTCTGCAGATTGCATCACGCTGCGCCGTTCCAACATCAGCGGCAGTTCATTGAATTTGAAGCGTCCGCCATTTTTTTCCGCGACAAAAATGCCGTCATTGCTATTTGCATAACTCAGCGAAAGCAGTTCGCCTGCGTCGCTGGTTATGGCCTGCACCGTTTTGCCCGGCTTCAGTTGGCGCAGCGGCTTAAGTTCCTTGATGTTACGCAGCAGGGAGAACGCTTCAGACCGGTTAACATCCAGTCTCGCCAACAGGCTGGCGATGGTGTCCCCACGCCGGATGCGTTCTTCACGCCAAAATTCGGCGGGCGGTGCACTTTCTGGCTGCTGTTGTGCCAGGCGCAGTTCTTCAATTACGGTACGCAGGGGAACAGGACCGGTCTGAGTGTGTGGAGCGATACCAAAGGCAGCCACCATGCCGAACAGCGGAATGGTGCAAAACGCCACAACCCAGCGCCGCCTGAATTTGGGCATGAGCCGCATCGCCTTTTGCGCTAAAATTACGCCTTTAGTGCCAATCATCTGTTTTATTAGGGGGTCGCAAGCCACGCAGTGTAACAAAAAACCCGCTAATGGCAAAACACCTAACGGAAATTTCCACAACGTCAAGATTGAGAGTGGGATGAACTCGACAGCGCAAGCCCTGCAAATCATCAAACGCGGCTGCAATGAGTTGCTGGTCGAAGAGGAACTGCAACAAAAACTAAAGATCGGAAGACCGCTACGCGTCAAGGCCGGTTTTGACCCCACTGCGCCTGACCTGCACCTAGGCCATACTGTGTTGCTCAACAAAATGCGCCAGTTGCAGGACCTTGGCCATCAGGCGTTGTTCCTGATTGGCGATTTCACCGGCATGATCGGTGATCCCAGCGGCAAGAACGCCACCCGCCCGCCGCTCTCGCGTGAGGAAATCGCTGAAAACGCCAGAACCTACGCCAAGCAGGTATTCAAAATCCTGAAAAGGGAACAAACCGAAGTGGTGTTCAACTCGAGCTGGATGGATAAATTTAGTGCTGCCGACATGATCAAGCTGGCGGCAACTTATACCGTGGCGCGCATGCTGGAGCGCGATGATTTCGGCAAGCGCTACAAAAGCAATCAAGCCATCGCTATCCACGAATTTCTCTACCCGCTGGTGCAGGGCTACGACTCGGTGGCGCTTAAAGCCGACCTGGAACTGGGCGGCACCGACCAGAAGTTCAATCTGCTGATGGGGCGCGAATTGCAAAAGCATTTCGGGCAAGCGCCGCAGTGCGTCCTCACCATGCCACTCTTGGAAGGACTGGACGGCGTCAACAAGATGTCCAAGTCTCTGGGCAACTACGTCGGCATTACCGAGCCGCCGCAGGAAATCTTCGGCAAACTGATGTCAGTATCCGACGAGTTAATGTGGCGCTACATCGAGTTGCTGTCTTTCGAGCCGCTCGGTGTTATTGCGCACTGGAAAAAGGAAGTGCAGGAGGGCCGCAATCCGCGCGATGTCAAAGTCATTTTTGCCCAGGAAATTGTGACGCGGTTTCACGGTAAAAAAGCAGCAGAAAAGGCGCTCACCGATTTTGAAGCGCGTTTCAAGCAGGGCGCACTCCCCGATGACATGCCAGATATCACCTTGTATGTGGAGGATTCCGGCATGGGGATTGCGCAGATGCTGAAGCAGGCAGGGCTGACAGCAAGTTCTTCTGCAGCTTTCCGTATCTTGGAACAGGGCGGAGTAAAACTGGATGGCGAGAAAATCAGCGATAAATCACTCAAATTAAGCAGGGGAAAAACTGTTGTTTTGCAGGTCGGCAAACGCAAATTTGCCAGGATCAAGCTGATCTGAAGCAACTCGTATATGAAACCGTTGACTTTCGCTGTACTGCGGCTGCTCGCGGATGGCGAATTCCATTCCGGCGAGGATCTGGCGCGTAAGCTTAATATCTCGCGCGCGAGCATCTGGAATGCATTAAGAGAAACGGACGAAGCGGGATTGGTCTTGTATAAAATCCGCGGGCGCGGCTACCGCCTGGCCGAACCCCTGCAATGGCTGGATAGAACGAAAATCGCTGCGACGCTGGGGGCTCAAGCGGACAGATTTAATATTGAACTCATGGACTGCGCCGGCTCGACCAACACCTTGCTTATGCAAAAAGCGGCGCTGGGCGCGGCGCATGGCAGCGTGATGGCGGCGGAACTGCAAACGCACGGGCGCGGCAGGCGCGGCAGAAGCTGGCACGCCAATTTGGGGGGAGCGCTGACTTTTTCCCTGCTATGGCGCTTCAATCACAGCGTGGGTTTTCTATCCGGCTTAAGCCTGGCGGTGGGAGTGGCGCTGCTGCGCGCGCTTAAGTCGCTCGGTGTGAACGGCACGGCATTGAAATGGCCTAATGACATATTGCATCATAATCGCAAACTTGCCGGCATCCTCATCGAAGTGCAGGGGGACGTGCTGGGGCCAAGCTTTGCGGTCATCGGCATCGGCATCAACCTCAAGTTGTCGGAACAAATCAGGAACCTCATTGGCCAGGCGGCAACGGACGTTTATTCAATAACCGGGATCGTGCCGGAACGCAACCAGGCGCTGGGCTGCATGCTGGCGCACTTGGCGCAAGTATTGGATATTTTCGCTGCGCGGGGATTTGGCGGATTGCGAACAGAATGGGTAAAGCACCACATTTACCACAATAAAAACGTGAGAATCACGCTTGCCGATAATGCCTCTGAAGAAGGCCTGGTGGCGGGGGTGGACGATGCTGGCGCGCTGCTGCTCAAAACCCGCGGCGGGGAACGCCGCTACAGCGCGGGGGAAATCAGCCTGCGCGAGGGGCATTTCCCTTGATTCTCGCAGTCGACGCAGGCAATACCCGCATCAAATGGGGCATGCATAATGGCGCTTGGCTCAGCCTGGGGACGGCCGCGCATGCCGAAATTTCCAGCCTGCGCGATGCATGGCAAAACTTGCCTACGCCCGATTGCATCGTGATAGCCAATGTTGCGGGAGAAAAAATCGGCTCTGCTTTGCTACCGCTGTTTCACGGCTTCCGCGCCAGGGTGCATTGGGTCATCGCGGACGATTTTCAGTGCGGGTTGCGCAATGGCTATGCCATACCCTCGCAACTGGGCGCCGACCGTTGGGCCGCGGCGATTGCGGCATGGCATTTGTTTCACGAGGAATGTGTGGTGGTGAACGCCGGCACCGCGGTGACAGTGGACGCCTTGTCTGCGCAAGGTGTGTTTCTAGGAGGCTTGATTATTCCCGGCATATCGCTGATGCGCGAGTCACTGGCAAAAAATACCGGAGGGCTTAAGCTTGAACGCGGTGAATTCAAGCCATTTCCCGCCAACACCGCGGATGCGATAGAAAGCGGGATTGTGCAGGCCTTGTGTGGTGCGATTGAAGGCATGAGAAGCGTGCTGCGCGCCGGGAAAGCCCCCCAATGTTTGCTGAGCGGCGGCAGTGCCAAGGACTTGCAGCCGCATCTTAACCCGCCGGCGAAAGTGTTGGATAATCTGGTCCTGGAAGGTCTAGTCATCATCGCTGCAGAGGGCCGGTAAAGTGAAATGGCTTTTCTACTTGTTGTTGCTTGCCAACGTCGTATTTTTTGCCTACATGCAATTGGTGACGGCGGACAACGGCGAGGCCGCGCTCGTCCGCCGGCAATTCAATGCTGAAAAAATAAAACTGCTGAATCCGAAAGAAGCGCTTGCTATCCCGGTATTGAAGCCGGCGGTAAAGTTGGAGAACGCTCCCGCAGCCGCCAGGCCTGCGGCATGTATGGAATGGGGGGTATTCAGCGGCACTGACCTGGCACGGGCGCAGGACGCGCTGGATAAATTACAACTCGGCGAAAGCTTAAGCCTGCGCAGCAGCGAGGAAACGGTGGGCTACTGGGTTTATGTCCCGCCGCTGAAAACCAAAAAAGATGCCGAAAATAAAATCGCCGAACTCAAGGCGCTAGGAATAGGCGAATATTTCCTGATGCAGGATAATAGCCCATGGCGCAACGCCATATCGCTGGGCGTGTTTAAAAGCGAAGAGCTGGCGCGGAATTATCTCGCGAAACTTCAAGCGAAAGGCGTAAAGTCGGCGGTCATCGGGGAGCGCAATCATCAGGTCAAGCGCACCCTGTTCCAGATCCGCGACGCGGGGGACGCACTGGCAACCAAGCTTGCCGAACTACAGCGCGATTTTCCGGGAAGTGAGCTCAAAGCGGTGGAATGCAAGTAGGTTACTTACCGCAGAGGCGCAGAGTAAGACAAAAATTCACAAGACCTGATCCCCAATTTATTCTGTCTTGCTGTATTCCCCTGCGTCTCCACGTCTCCGCGGTGAGATGCTTTTAAGGAAACAATTTTCCCGGGTTGAGGATATTGTTGGGGTCAAAGACGCGCTTGATGTTTTGCATCAAGGCCATCGTCGGCGCGTCGATTTCCCTGGCCACAAAGGCACGTTTCTCGCTTCCCACCCCATGTTCACCGGAGAGCGTGCCGTTAAGTCGCAGCACCAGATCGAATACTTCGCTCAAGCAGGTTTCGGCGCGCCGCATCTGCTCCGCATCGCCGGGGTCCACCAGCAGGTTGACGTGAATATTGCCATTGCCAGCGTGGCCGAAATTGACGTTGGCGACATTATATTTTTCACTCAGGCCGGATAATCCTTGCAGCAGCTCAGGCAATTTTGACACCGGCACCACAATATCCTCGTTGATTTTTTTCGGCGCGATGTCGCGCAAAAGCGGCGCCAGCGCCCTGCGCGCTGCCCATAACGCATTGGTTTCGCTTACCGCTTGCGCTTGCAACAGGCCGTGGTTGCTGCATGCGGGGAGTATCGCTTCCCGCGCCGCCGCAATTTCATTTTGCGTGCCGTCCACTTCAATCATCAGCATGGCACGGGAGTCATCGGGCAGCATGCCTGGATGATGTGCGCGGATCAGGTCCAGCGATCCGGCATCCAGGAATTCCAATGCGCTCGGTACCTGGGGCCGGGACATAATGGCGATGATCGCTTGCGCGCAGCTCGCCGCGTCACGGTAGTGGGCGGTGATGCCTTCCGTGCAGGGAGGCAACGGGCTAAGCTTTAATGTGGCTTCGGTGATGACGGCAAGCGTGCCTTCGGAGCCGATGATAAGCCGGGTGAGATCGTAACCTACCACGCCCTTGGTGGTATAGCAGCCGGTTTTAATCGCCTCCCCCGCGCCGGTGACCGCTTTCAGACCCAGCACATGATCGCGTGTCGTGCCGTATTTCACGGCATGCGGACCCCCGGCGCCGGTGGCAAGATTACCGCCGATGCTGCAATACGCGGCGCTGGAAGGATCGGGCGGCCAGAAAAATCCGTGCGCTTTTACCGCGTCCTGTACTTCCTGGTTAAGCACGCCCGGCTCGGCGACGAGCACCCGGTTTGCGGAGTCGATGGAGAGAATACGGCGCATGCGCTCCAGCGAAAGCGCCACCCCGCCTTGTTCGGGCAGGCTCCCGCCTGAAGTGCCGGTGCCGCGCCCACGGGCAGTAACGGGGATTTTGTATTCGTTGCACAATCCGACAATCCCCCGCACTTGCGCCGCCTCAGTGGGGAATGCCACGGCTTCAGGCGGAAAAATCTTGCGCGTGTTATCGTAGGAATACGCGTAACAATCCACCGGGTCTGTGTAAATATCCTGCGCGGGCAGGACCTGCTGCAGTCGGCGCAAAAATTCTCTGGGAAGCATTGAAAAAATCAAAATCCGCTTGGCAAAAAAGGATTATAGCAACTAGGCTGGAGTTGCCCTGGCAACTCGCGGTA
Organism: Gammaproteobacteria bacterium; assembly: GCA_041495205.1. Lineage (GTDB taxonomy): Bacteria > Pseudomonadota > Gammaproteobacteria > Burkholderiales > JAHFRG01 > JAHFRG01. The sequence continues at coordinate 38,802 of JBGQCF010000008.1, read as the reverse complement.
GGCTAAACTCTCGCTATCGGCGTATCTAGGGAACCTCTGATTAAGTCCCACGCTGTTGCGACGGTGGCTTTCCGGGATGGGATGCGCGAAGCGAGGCGCAGCCAATGGCCATTCCCCTTGGCAAGCCGAGCGACAAAGCAGACTGCCCGGAAAACCCCGTCCCTTCGGGTTGCGGTAAAATGCGGTGTCTGCGTCGTTACGCTCCTCGGTGTCGTAGTCCTGCTACGACCTTCGTCGCGCGCCTCGCATCCCTCCGCATTTTGCCGGCAACGCAATCTGCGGAGGACTTAATCAGAGGTTCCTTAACTGCAAAAATGTTTTATACTTGGCCTACAAGTCATTGGGGGTAAGGGGCTATGTTACTCGCGGTGTTCTATGTTTTTGCGATCCTGCTGATCATCATGCACTATACCGGCTGGCTGCAGAGGCATAACCTGGAATGGCTGTTGTACATCTTGGCCCTTACCGTGTTCCCCGCAGTGATTTGGCTGTAGCAGGATTGCCTTAATATGGCGGGATTACCCCCCCGCGAATTTTTGCAAGCAGTACAGTCGTTGACCTTTCGTAGATGAAAGGAAGCGAAAACGCCTTTCCGCCCCAGCCTGAAACCTCCTTCGCCCCCACGATATCTTCCACTTTCCAGTCCCCGCCTTTTACCAGGACATCCGGCCTGCACGCGCGAATCAAAGCCAGCGGCGTATCTTCGTCGAACCAAGTAACCAGGCTTACCGACTGCAGCGCCGCCAACACTGCCATGCGGTCTTGCAGGGCGATAAGGGGCCGGCCGTTTCCTTTGTTAAGACGCTTGACTGAAGCATCGGAATTGACGCCGACGATCAGACTCGCGCCTAAAGCGCGCGCCTGGGCGAGGTAAGTGACATGACCGCGGTGCAGGATCTCGAAACAGCCGTTGGTGAACACCAGCGGCCGGGGCAGAGTTTTGAGGCGCGTCGCGAGTAGGCCGGGTTCGCACAGCTTGTGTTCGAAGTCAGGAGCGGGGTACATGGCTTAGGTGCTAAGGAACCTCTGATTAAGTCCCGCGTGGCCGCGACGGCGGCTTTCCGGGATGGAATGCGCGAAGCAAGGTGCAGCCAATGGCCACTCCCCTTGGCAAGCCGAGCGACAAAGCAGACCGCCCGGAAAGGCGCCCCGGACTCGGACTCGCGCGAGCGTGGAGCGGGAAGGGGCGCAAGCGGCCGCAAGAGACATTGTGAAACAGGGCGCTCATGCTGCCGCTCCCGCACCTCAAGCTTCGCTGACCGTGTCGCGGCAGCCGTCCCTCCGGGTTGCGGCAAACTGCGGCGTCTGCATCGTTGCGCTCCTCGGCTTCGTAGTCCAAGCTACGACCTTCGTCGTGCGCCTCGCAACCATCCGCATTTTGCCTGCAACGCGGTTCACGAAGGACTTAATCAGAGGTTCCCTAAGTGTATCATGCCCCGGCGAGCTTCTTGCGGCAGCGGTTGCGTCTCCGCACCGTAATGAACGGGTAATCGAACAGGAAGGAATAAAAGATCAAGATAAAAGGATCTGGTGAAGCTGTCTTGTTGGTAGATTCAGTATTGGCCTAATCAGTATACTCAAATACTTTGACCACTTTTTCCACGCCGCCGGTGGTGGCGGCGATATCGGCGGCGTCAGCCGCTTCCTTGTGGTTCACGATGCCCATGAGATATACCACTTTGTTTTCCGTCACCACCTTCACCCAGTTTGCCTGGAATTTCCTTGCCTCGATGAAGCGCGACTTTACCTTGGAGGTGATCAGGGTGTCGTTGCTGCGCGAGCCGATTGAAGTCGGCGCGGCGTTGGCCAGTTCGTTGGTGACATTACGCACATTGTCGGTTTCTTTCAAGATTTTCCCAATCCCGTCTTTGACTTCTTCCGATGGCACTTCTCCGGTAATCAGCAGGTTGCGGTTGTAGCTGGTGATATTGGTGTGAATTGTGTCACGGTACTGGTCGAATTTCTCCGAGATTCTTCTCTGGGTTTTCAGTTCCAGGCTCTCGTCTTCGAGCATCGCCGCGTTGGTGCGCCGGTCTTCGGCAACCAGCACGCCCCCGGCGGCGGTGGTGGCAACTACCGCAACACAGCCTTGCAAAGCGGAAACAATCAAAGCCAGGAAAATAAATGATAAGTAGCGCATCACTCGACTCCCAGTAGTAAACAATCAATTGCATCGCACAGGCAATGCAGGGTCAGCAAATGAACTTCCTGAATGCGCGCCGTGCTGTTGGCCGGCACGCAGATGTGAATGTCTTCGGGGCCAAGGATATCGGCCATCTGCCCTCCCGATTTTCCGGTGAGCGCCACCACACACATCTGCCGCTCGTGCGCGGCGCGCACCGCTTCCAGCATGTTGCGCGAGTTGCCGCTGGTGGAAATCGCCAGCAGCACATCGTTGGCTTGTCCCAACGCCAGCACCTGCTTGGAGAACACCTGGTCGTAGGTGTAGTCATTGGCAATCGAAGTGAGCGTCGAGGTGTCGGTAGTGAGCGCGAGCGCTGCCAGCCCGGGGCGCTCCATTTCAAAGCGGTTCAGCATTTCCGCAGCGAAATGCTGGGAATCGGCCGCCGAGCCGCCGTTGCCGCAGCTCAGAATTTTTCCGTCGCGCATGAGGCATTGCACCATGCGTTCCGCGGCGCTGGCAATCGGCGCTGCCAAGGCATCCATTGCCTGCAACTTGAGGTGCGCGCTGTCCGAGAAATGCCCGCTGATCCTGGCGATTAAATCCATTTACTTTCCCTGTTAACTTGTCGGTGACATATTGTGCGGCAGATCGCGGCTATTCTCCAAACGCATTTTTTATCCACTGGATATCCCGCTCATCCATGCTGCTCAGCAATACCGCGTCAAAGCGGCAGCGCGGAGTTTTTTTTCCGGCAGCCAGATAATGCCGCGCCGCTTTAAGCAACTTTGTGCGCTTTTGCGCGGTGATGCTCGCTGCGGCGCCGCCGAAATCGCCGCTCTTGCGCAACCGCACTTCGGCGAACACCAGGGTTTCGCCATCTAGAAGAATAAGATCGATTTCGCCGAAGCGGCAGCGATAGTTGGTTTCCAGCAGGCTGAGACCGCGGCTTTGCAAAAAGATTGCGGCTAGGCATTCCGCTGCTGTTCCTTCAGCGTTTCGGTTCATACAGCACGATGGCCTGGCCCTGATAAAAGACCGCCGGGGTGAGTTCACGCACGAATTGATGATCGGGGTTAAGGCTGATCTGCCCGGTAACGCCATCCAGGGCATAGGCGGAACGGGGGCCGAGAACGGACAAATCCTGCGTGATGCGGAAGGCGTCTATGCCCAGTGCGTAGAGCCGCTCCAGGTCCATGATGACCGCTTCCTTCGGTCGCGGGTAAATCATTACCGCCGGATGATCCGATTGTAACACCCACGGCATGTCCACGAAGCGTACGCCGTTGAGATCGAAATTCAAGGGCCCCCGACCGTTGCCGCTGAAAATCTGCGAGGTAGCGTAGATACTCACGCTTAAATCAATATAAGGCCGGACTTGCCGCGCTTTTTTTGCGTCAAGTGCAAGGAAAACCATGTCGGCGCCGCTGATTTCCACCGCTTGCTTGAGCGTTAGCAAGCCGTCCTGCTCGCCAGTGAAGAAGAACGGCTTCAGGGTAATGCCGCCCAGCCTTTGCCATTCTTCGGCAAATGCCTGTTGCATGCGCTTGTCCAGCAGCGTGTCGGCGCCGATGATGAGCGCCTTGCGCTTGCCCTCTTGTTTAGCCAGCATGGCAATTTGCCGCGCTTCGTTTTCAACTTGCAGGCTGAAAGTGAACATATAGGCCGGCAGCACCGGGAAATCTTCCGGCACATTGAGTGCGAGAGTTGGAACGCGCACCATGCCGCTGGTGGCTAAAGCGGAAACGCCATCCCGTGTGAGCGGCCCCACCACGACTTGCGCTCCGGCGGCAAGTGCAAATTGATAGGTGGCTAGGATTTCATCGGTTTGCTCGGTCGTAGCGTAGGTTTTCACCGGCAGACGGCTGCCACCTCGCTCGCTGGCGGCGGCGATGAAGCCTTGACGGGTAATTTCCGCGGCGGGGCCAAACGACTCCGATTTGAGCGGCAGGATTAAAGCGATATGCGGCTTGGGCGGATTGGCTTGAGGGTTGGCATCGGGCTTGGCTGGCACAGACTGCGCCGCCGGAGGTAATTTGCTGTCCCCGGGCGGCATTGCATTTTCAGCGCGGGTGGCAAATGTTATGGCGCAACCGTATAGTATCGCTAACAGTGTCAGCAGAAAGGCCGGCAAGCGTTGCATCGAACACACGACGAAACGGGTAAGGCCCTATTATATGTAGTTGCCACCCCGATTGGAAATTTGCAGGACATCAGCCTGCGCGCACTGGGGGTATTGAAACAGGTGGACGTGGTGGCGGCGGAAGATACCCGCGTTACTTCGCATCTGCTCAAGCATTTCGGAATTTCCGCAACGATGATGGCCTTGCATGAGCATAACGAGAAGCGCGCCGCTGACAAAGTTATCGGCCTGCTGCGGTCTGGGAAATCAGTGGCACTGGTGAGCGATGCTGGAACTCCGGCATTCAGCGACCCTGGCGCCATCGTAGTCAGCCGGGTGCGGGAGGCGGGTTTTCGAATAGTGCCGGTGCCGGGGGCGAATGCGGCTGTGAGCGCGCTGTCGGTTTCCGGTCAGGAAGCGCCGCATTTTCTGTTTTACGGATTTTTGCCCAACAAACCCTCGGCGCGCCGCCGCGAACTGGAAGCCCTCAAGACCCTGCCTTATACGCTGATTTTTTACGAAGCGCCGCACCGTATCCTGGAAAGCATCGCCGACATGCAGGCGGTATTTGGCGGCGAGCGCAGCGTCACCATCGCGCGCGAGCTCACCAAATTATTCGAGAATATTTACAGCGGCAGTCTGAGTGCAGCGCTGGAATGGTTGAGCCAGGATAAAAACCAGCAGAAAGGCGAGTTCGTATTGCTGGTTTCCGGCGCCGAGAAGCAACCCGCTTCCGCAAACGATGTGCAACGCATTTTGACCGCGTTGCTGGACGAGCTACCGCTCAAGCAGGCAGTAAAACTTGCGGCGCAAATCAGCGGGGAAAACAGGAAAACGCTGTATGCCACGGCGCTGCAAATCAAAGGGAAAGGTTGAAGAAATGCGTAAGGAACCTCTGATTAAATCCCACGCGATTGCGACGGTATTAGAGGTTCCATAAGGACTAAGTAAATGCAGCGAATAACCTTTACCCGCCCAGACGATTGGCACGTGCATCTGCGCGACGGCGATGAAATGCGCGCGGTAGTTGCGGACACCGCACGGCGCTTTGCGCGCGCCATCATCATGCCCAATCTCACGCCGCCGGTTACAACCACCAAAATGGCGATGGCATACCGCGGCCGTATTCTCGCCGCGCTTCCCAAGCGATCGAAGTTCGAGCCATTGATGACTCTATATTTGATCGATAAAACCAGCCCGCAGGAGATTGTCAAAGCCAAACAAAGCAGTATTGTTCACGGCGTGAAGTATTACCCCGCCGGGGCAACTACTCATTCCGATTCCGGCGTCATCGATCTCCAAAAATGTTTCGCTGCCCTGGAAGAAATGCAAAAGCAGGATCTGCCGCTGTTGGTGCACGGCGAAGTGACCGACTCAGAAGTGGATGTCTTCGACCGCGAGAAAGTCTTCATTGAGCGCGTGCTGTTGGCGCTCACGCGGCGCTTTCCTCAACTGCGCATCGTGTTCGAGCACATCACCACGCGCGAAGCGGTGGAGTATGTAAAAAGCGCGCCGGACAATATTGCCGCCACGATTACCGCGCACCATTTGCTGCTCAATCGCAGCGCGATGTTTTCCGGCGGTCTTCGTCCGCATCACTATTGCCTGCCGGTATTAAAGCGTGAAATGCACCGGCAAGCTCTCATTAAGGCGGCGACAAGCGGCAATCCTAAATTTTTCCTCGGCAGCGACAGCGCGCCGCATTCAAAAAACGCCAAAGAAGCGGGTTGCGGTTGCGCGGGCATTTATACCGCGCATGCCGCAATCGAGCTATACGCGGAAGCCTTTGAACAAGCCGGGGCGCTGGATAAACTGGAAGCGTTCGCGAGTTTCCACGGCGCTGATTTTTACCGGCTGCCGCGCAACACCAGTACGATTACACTTACCAAACAAAGTTGGAAAGTTCCGCGCTCGCTTTCGTTTGGTGACGAAACCCTGGTTCCATTGCGTGCGCAGGAAACAGTCAGCTGGAAGCTTGGCTAGACTCTTCCTCGCCCTTTTCTAAATTTTCTCCGCACCCCGTTCCACCGATTGCAGTGTGTTAGGAGCCTATTGGAAAATTGGATCCGAACCAAACGGCCTTAAGGACGTCTTTCCATGTTAAAATTCGAAATGAAGCTGGCCAGACAGTCGCTGTACGTATTCGCATACGTATAGAGGAAAGTCCGGGCTCCGCAGAGCAGGATGCCGGCTAACGGCCGGACGCCGCGAGGCGATGAACAGGGCCACAGAGACGAGTCGCAGCCGAGCGCTAGCTGCGCCGCTGCGGGTGAAACGCGGTAACCTCCATTCGGAGCAAGACCAAATAGGGAAGCATTGACGCGGCTCGCGTAGCTTCCGGGTAGGTTGCTTGAGCGTGTGAGTAATCGCACGCCTAGAGGAATGACTGTCATAGGGACCCAATCCCTAAACAGAACCCGGCTTATCGGCCAGCTTCTCTCGAATTTTTCCCCCTCTTTTTTCTGTTATTTCTCGCTTGCTCGCAATCTTGCAGGGCCGTTCCCTGCTCTATCCCGCAATTCTCGCCTATCTGATTATTTATAAACGAAAATTTGTACGAAGTGTGAGAAACATCACTTAAGTATTTGTCGCAAATAAGAAAAGGCTTGATCTTATGCTTGACCTTAACTTTTTTTTATTTTAGAGTGGGAAATAGTAGTAAAAGATGGGTTTCATTGGAAAATCCGAATCATATTGGGGGGGGATAATGTTTCAGGGAGCATCAGCAATCATTCTGGATGCCAAAGGTCGGCTGGCTGTGCCGACGCGGCATCGTGACGCCCTGCAAAATCAAAGCACGGGAAAACTCGTGCTCACTGCTCATCCCGACAGCTGTCTGCTGCTGTATCCCTACGCCGCCTGGGAACCCATACGCGCCAAGGTGATGGAATTCCCGAGCCTGGATCGCCAGGCAAGCGTATGGAAGCGCTTGCTGGTTGGCTTTGCAGAAGAAGTTGAGCTTGATGCGGCGGGACGCGTTCTGATTTCCCCCGAGTTGCGCGCTTTTGCCGCTCTCGAGAAGCGCGTGATGATGGTCGGCCAAGGCAGTCATTTTGAAATCTGGAGTTTGGAAGCCTGGAACAGACAACTGGAGCAATTTACGACGCAGGGCGACAACACACTGCCACCAGGCATGGAGAATTTTTCGCTGTGAGTTCGTGAATGAACTCACAGCACACAACGGTTCTGTTGAACGAAGCAATCGGGGCGCTCAATGTGCGTCCAGCTGGCGTGTATGTGGATTGCACTTTCGGTCGCGGCGGCCACAGCCGCGCAGTATTGGGAAAGCTCGCGGCCAACGGACGCCTGATTGCGCTGGATAAAGACGTGGCGGCGGTAGCTGCCGGGAGCGCGATTAATGACGCACGCTTTTGCATCGTGCATCGTGCTTTTGGCAGCTTGCGCCAAGTGCTGCAGGAAATGAATGTACCCCGAGTGGACGGGGTGTTGCTGGATCTTGGTGTGTCTTCGCCGCAGCTTGAAGACGCGGCGCGCGGTTTCAGCTTCCGCTTGGACGGGCCGCTGGATATGCGCATGGACACAAGCCGCGGCGAGACCGCCGCGCAGTGGCTGGCGAGCGCTCCGGAAAACGAGATCGGGGAGGTCATAAAAACATATGGCGAGGAACGGTTTGCTAAACAGATTGCAAGAGAGATTGTTGCGGCTAGAGCGCGGGGACCTGTTGGCACCACACGGCAACTTGCCCAGATCGTGGCAAAAGCCGTTCGCACGCGCGAGCCAAACCAGGATCCGGCGACGCGCACCTTTCAAGCTCTACGGATTCACCTCAATAAGGAGCTTGAGGAATTGTCGCTAGTTTTACCGCAAGCGGTAGAGGCCCTGCGGCCTTTGGGCAGGCTGGTGGTGATCAGCTTTCACTCGCTTGAGGACCGCATGGTGAAGCGCTTTGTGCGCGAGATGGCTAGGCCTGGTCCTCTGCCGGAGAAACTGCCGGTGCGCGCTGCTGATGTAGCGCCACCGAAATTGCGCCCGATCGGCAAGCCGATTAGGCCAAGCGAGCAAGAAGTGCGGGCTAATCCGCGCGCGCGCAGCGCGGTGATGCGCGTTGCCGAACGTACCGAGACGATATGAGGTTGAAGCGCAGCTAAACGGAATCACACCATTTAGGAAGGTTAGCCGTGGCCAGATTGAACATGATTGTGGCTCTCATTTTGATAGGTTGCGCGCTGGGTGTTGTGACCTCACAGCACAAGGCGCGCAAGTTGTTTGTGGAGCTGCAGAAAGAACAGGAATTGACGACTCAACTCGACGTGGAATGGGGACAATTGCAGCTCGAGCAGAGCACCTGGGCAACGCATGCGCGCATTGAAAAAATCGCCGCAATGACCTTGCAGATGCGCGTCCCCGATGCAAAGCGCATTCAAGTGATCACACCTGAGGCAGTGCCAGCGGGGAGTGCACATGAATAGCCTTGCCAATCCGGCCCTGACACTGCGGCTGCCTGCGTGGCGCTCGCGCATGGTACTGCTCGCGGTGATGTTGTGGTTTTGCGGGCTTGCGGGGCGGGCGTTTTACCTGCAGGGAATGCATAACGACTTTTTGCAGCAAAAGGGGGACGCCCGCTATAGCCGCGTAATTGAAATCACCGCCCATCGCGGCATGATTACCGATCGTTCGGGCGAGCCGCTGGCGATCAGCACGCCGGTGGAATCAGTTTGGGTGAGCCCCGCCGACATCGAGATCACCCCACAAAAACAAAAACGGCTGGAAAATCTCTTGGAAATGGACAATTCAGAAGTCGGCAAGCGATTGCACGAAAACGGCAGGGAATTCGTCTATTTGAAACGCCATCTTTCCCCTGAGCTCGCCGCCAAAGTCGTGCAGCTGGGAATTCCCGGAGTGTTTCTGCAGCGCGAGTACCGCCGCTATTACCCGGGCGGCGAGGTCATGGCGCATTTAATGGGATTTACCGACGTTGACGACAACGGCCAGGAAGGACTGGAACTCGCCTATCAGGATTGGCTGACCGGCAAGCCGGGCAGCCGCCGCGTCATCAAGGACCGGCTCGGGCGCATTGTCGAGGACGTGGAGAGCATCAAGGTGCCACAGGAAGGGCGCACGCTCGTGCTCAGCATAGACAGCAAGATCCAGTATCTTGCCTACCGCGCACTCAAGCAGGCAGTGGAAGCGCAGCGCGCCAAGGCTGGCGGAATCGTGGTGCTGGATGTGAAAAGCGGAGAAGTGCTGGCGCTGGCAAGCGTACCTTCGTACAACCCCAACAACCGGACCATGCTCAGTCCGCAACGCACCCGCAACCGGGTGATTACCGATTTGTTCGAACCTGGCTCCACTCTCAAGCCGTTTACCGTAGCGGCGGCGCTGGAAGCGGGATTGGTTACGCCGGACAGCGTGATAGAAACCGCGCCCGGGCAATTCAACATCGGCAACGCAACCATTCACGATGCCCACCGCGAAGGGGCGTTGACCGTGGCGCAGGTCATTCAAAAATCCAGCAACGTCGGCGCCGCGAAAATCGCGTTATCGCTGACTTCGCAATCGCTGTGGAACATTTTCAACCGTGTCGGCTTCGGCGCAATGCCGCATTCCGGGTTTCCGGGAGAGGTGTCGGGAAAACTGCGCTCATACAAAACCTGGCGACCGATCGAGCAGGCCACCATGTCTTACGGGCATGGCATATCAGTAAGCCTGATGCAGCTTGCGCGCGCTTACACCGTGTTTGCCACAGAGGGCGAATTGAAGCCCCTGTCCCTGGTGAAGCTGGATGCGCCGGCTAGCGGCACCCCGGTGATTACTGCGGCAACCGCGCGCGCAGTGCGCAGCATGCTGGAATTGGCGGTGGAACCCGGCGGCACGGCGCCGCGCGCCCAAGTGCTGGGCTATCGCGTTGCCGGCAAAACCGGAACCGCGCACAAACTGGAAGGCGGAAGCTACGCCGGTGATCGCTATGTTTCTTCGTTTGTCGGAATGGCTCCCGCTTCAGTCCCGCGCTTGATTGTTGCCGTGATGCTGGACGAACCCTCCTCCGGACAGTATTACGGCGGCACCGTGGCGGCACCGGTATTCAGCCAGGTGATGGCGGGAGCGCTGCGCATGCTGGACGTCCCACCTGATGCGCCGGGCAACAACGTATTACCGCCCTCTGACCTGCCCGAAATCAAGGAGGAAGTATGAGTTCGGGTTTAAGGAACGGGACGCACATGGATATTAGTGTTTTTCAGCGCCTGGGAGTCAAAGTGCGAAGGCTCACCACCGACAGCCGCAGCGTGCAACCGGGCGATATGTTTTTGGCGTTTCCAGGCGAAAAACTCGACGGGCGCAATTTCATTGCACAGGCGATTGCCGCAGGTGCGACCTCGGTGCTGTGGGAAAGCGAGGGTTTCGCCTGGAATCGTGAGTGGGAGGCGCCGAATCTCGGCATCGAAGGATTGCGTGACAAGATTGGCGAACTTGCGAGCCATGTGTATGGGCAGCCATCGCAAAAACTATGGGTGATCGGCGTCACTGGCACCAACGGCAAGACCTCGTGCAGCCACTGGATAGCGCAATGCCTTACCCGGCTCGGGAAAAAAACCGCGGTGGTGGGAACCCTTGGCAATGGTTTTCCCGGCGCACTGGAGCCCACCCTCAACACCACGCCGGACGCGGTGTTGCTGCAGGCGCAGATGGCGCAATTCGTGGAACAGGGCGCGCAGTGCGTGGCCATCGAGGTGTCGTCGCACAGCCTGGTACAGGGGCGGGTCAACGGAGTGGCTTTTGATATCGCGCTGTTCACCAATTTCTCTCGTGACCATCTGGATTATCACGCCGACATGGAAGCTTATGCGGCAGCCAAAGCCAAGCTGTTTCACTGGCCCAGCCTGCAGTACGCCATCATCAATATGGATGACCGTTTCGGCATGGAACTGGCAGCCGGCCTGAAGCAAACGCCGGTAAAAGTTCTTGGTTACGGGCTGGGCAAAGGCGAAATCTCAGGCCATCGCCTGAATTTGAGCAAGCACGGGCTGAACCTTGAGATTGTTACTTCTTGGGGCACAGCAAAGTTGCAAAGCCGTATGCTCGGCGCTTTCAATGCCAGCAATTTGCTGGGCGTGCTGGCGACGCTTCTGGCGAGCGATGTGCCCCTGCAAGATGCGGTGGGGGCGTTACAGGAAGTGCGGGCGCTTCCGGGACGGCTGCAAATGTTGAGCGAAACAGGCAAGCCGATTGTGGTGGTGGATTATGCGCACACACCCGATGCATTGGAAAAAGTTCTGCAGACGCTGCGCGGAATTTTAAACGGCGGCGGCGAGGCGAGATTGATTTGCGTATTTGGCTGCGGCGGTGAACGCGACCGCGGCAAGCGCGCGCTGATGGGTGCGGTGGCCTCGCGGCTCGCGGATGCCGCGACTGTCACCAGCGATAATCCGCGCGGGGAAGCGCCGCGCGCAATCATTGAAGACATCCTGCTCGGCATGCAGCCCAATTACCGCGTGGTCGAGGACCGCGCCCTGGCGATTTACCAGGCGGTACATGAGGCGCGCCAAGGCGACATTGTGCTGATTGCCGGCAAGGGAAATGAAACGCACCAGGAAATCAACGGGGTGAAATTGCCTTTTAATGATGTTGAGGTGGCGAAAGCCGCGCTGCACCGGAAAGTTTAAGGCGCACCATGCTTGATTTGCAGCAGGCGGCTGCCGCATTAAATGCAAGCGTGAAAGGGAAGAACGTGAGTTTTGCGGGAGTGAGTTCCGATACGCGCACCTTGAAAAGCGGGGAGCTGTTCGTCGCGCTCAAGGGCGAGCGCTACGACGGCCGCGAGTTTCTGGCGCAGGCGCGCGAAAAAGGCGCGGTGGCGGCGCTGGTAGCGGAACCGGATTCGGCAAACGCTGAAGCAGCGCTTGCGGCGCATGGCGGTTTTCCGCTACTCGTCGTAAAAGACACGCGCAAATCGCTGGGCGAGCTCGCGGCATATTGGCGCAGCCGTTTCGCTATTCCCTTGGTGGCGGTGACCGGCAGCAACGGCAAGACCACGGTAAAGGAAATGCTTGCGGAAATTCTGCGTAAGGCGACGGGAGCGCCGCAAGCGGTGCTGGCGACACGCGGCAACCTCAACAACGACATCGGCGTGCCGCTCACTTTGCTGGAAATGCGCAGCCAGCATCGTTATGCGGTGATTGAAATGGGCATGAACCATCTGCGAGAGATCGCTTATTTAACCAGCTTGGCCAAGCCTGATGTGGCGCTGGTGAATAACGTCGCGCCGGCCCATCTTACGGGCTTAGGTTCGCTGGAACAGGCAGCGCGCGCCAAAGGTGAAATTTTTGAAGGGCTTTCCAAAAACGGAGTAGCGGTGATCAACGCCGACGATCAATACGCGGATTTGTGGCGCGGGCTGTGTGCGGGTAAGCGGGTGCTGGATTTCGGCTTGAACCATCCCGCGGCGGTGAGCGCGCGCTGCGATTTGCGCGGCAGTGGAGCCGAAATGTCGGTGCAAACAGGCTCGGGTGGAATGCGCATCAGCTTGCAGGTCGCCGGATTGCATAACGCAAGCAACGCGCTTGCCGCTGCGACCTGCGCGCTGGCGCTGGGTGTCGGCCGCGAAGCGATTAGCGCAGGGCTTGCCGCATTTACCGGGGTGAGCGGGAGGCTGCAGCGCAAGCCGGGCAAAAACGGCGCGCTATTGATTGATGACACCTACAACGCCAACCCGGAGTCGGTGCGCGCAGCGGTGGAAGTTTTAAGCCGCGAGGCGGGGAAAAAAATTCTGGTGCTGGGCGACATGGGGGAACTCGGTGAGCAAGGCCCCGCGTTACACATGCAAATCGGTGTGCAGGCAAAAACCGCCGGCGTTGACGCGCTGTTTACCCTGGGAGAACTCGCGGCCGGCGCGGCGCGGCGATTCGGCAAAGGAGCCAGGCATTTTACGCAAATCGAGGAGTTGCTGGCCGAAGTGGAAAAACTGCTGGCGCCGGGTGTCACGGTGCTGGTGAAGGGGTCACGCTTCATGCAGATGGAAAGAGTGGCGGACAGGTTGACCGCCGGATGACGAGCGTTTTACGCGGGCTCAACGCCCGGGAACGGGAATAGCGTATGTTACTTGCACTCGCACAATGGCTGGCGCAGGACATCCGCACCTTCAACGTGTTCAATTACATCACGTTGCGCGCAGTGTTGGCGACGCTCACTGCGCTGATGATTTCGTTCATCGTCGGCCCGGCGATGATCAAAAAGCTCGCCGCATACAAAATCGGGCAGGCGGTGCGCGATGACGGCCCGATCTCGCACTTGAGCAAGGTCGGTACGCCTACCATGGGCGGGGCATTGATCCTGGTTTCCATCGCTTTGACCACTTTGCTGTGGGCGGATTTGCGCAACCGTTTTGTGTGGGTGGTGCTGGTGGTCACCCTGGGCTTCGGCCTGATCGGCTGGGTGGACGATTATCGAAAAGTCGTGCAGCGCAATCCCAATGGCTTGTCGGCGAGAACCAAATTTTTCTGGCAGTCGGTCATCGGGCTGGCTGCCGCGCTGTTTCTTGCGTTCAGCACCACGCTGCCGGCGCAGACCATTCTCATCGTGCCGTTCTTCAAGCACGTGGCTTACCCGCTGGGTACTGCCGGATTTGTCGTCATGACCTACCTGGTGATCGTGGGATCGAGCAATGCGGTGAACCTCACTGATGGCCTGGACGGCCTGGCGATCATGCCCACGGTAATGGTGGGCAGCGCGCTTGGTGTGTTCGCTTATGTTGCCGGGCACGCCGTCTTTTCTAAATATCTCGGGTTTCCTTTCATTCCCGGTGCGGGAGAGTTGACCGTATTTTGCGCAGCGCTGGCAGGCGCGGGCCTGGCTTTCCTGTGGTTCAACGTCTACCCGGCGGAAGTGTTCATGGGCGATGTGGGCGCGCTGGCTCTCGGCGCCGCTCTCGGCGTGGTGGCGGTGATCGTGCGCCAGGAAATCGTGCTGTTCATCATGGGTGGCGTGTTTGTGGTGGAAACGCTTTCGGTGGTGCTGCAAGTGGCCTCGTTCAAGTTGACCGGGAAACGCATCTTCCGCATGGCGCCGCTGCACCACCACTATGAGTTGAAGGGCTGGAAAGAGAATCAGGTGGTGGTGCGGTTCTGGATCATCACCATGATGCTGGTTTTGATCGGACTTTCCACGCTGAAACTGCGCTGATGGAAATGAACCTGGGGCTGTCAGGCAAAAAAGTTCTGGTGCTGGGATTAGGCGACAGCGGCTTATCCATGGCGCGCTGGCTTTACCGCAAGGGCGCGCAAGTGCGCGTAGCCGACAGCCGCAAGCAGCCGCCGCATGCCGCGCAACTTGCCAGCGAGATGCCGCAGGTGCCGCTGGAGAGCGGCCCTTTCCGCGACAGCAGTTTTAGCGGAATAGACATGATTGCTATCAGCCCCGGCGTTGCCCTCCGGGAGCCTCGGGTTTCCGAGGCTCTTAACGCCGGGGTTTTTATTGCCGGGGATGTGGAGTTCTTCGCGCAGGCGCTCAAATCATTCGCACCGGCAAAGGTGATCGCCGTTACCGGCTCCAACGGCAAGAGCACGGTGACCAGCATGGCCGGAGCGATGTGCCGTGCGGCCGGCCTCAACACCGTGGTAGCGGGCAACATCGGCCTGCCGGTGCTGGATGCATTGACGCAGGTGGAGGCGAAAATGCGCGAAGGGAAAAAAGCGCCGGATGTATTCGTGCTGGAGCTGTCCAGCTTCCAATTGGAAACCACCCACAGCTTGGACGCCAGCGCGGCCACGGTATTGAACCTGTGCCAAGACCATCTCGACCGTTACGGCAGCGTGGACGAATACGCAGCCGCCAAGGCGCGCATTTTCTCAGGCCACGGCGTGCAGGTGGTGAACCGCGATGATGATTTCAGCCGGCGCCTTGCCGATCCCGCGCGGACTGTTCTGAATTTCGGTTTGGGAAAACCTGGTGGCAACAAGGAATGGGGCTTGGTTGATTCAGGCGGCGAACCTTGGCTCGCGCAAGGGGAAATGAAACTGATGTCGCTTAAGGAATTGCCGCTTGCCGGTTTGCACAACGCCGCCAACGCGCTTGCGGCGCTGGCATTGTGCAGGGCCATCGGCATGGAGTACGCACCGCTGCTCTCCGCGTTGAAAACATTTACAGGACTGCCGCACCGCGCGCAAAAGATCACGGAAGTTCGCGGTGTGGCGTTTTACGATGACTCCAAGGGCACCAACGTCGGCGCCACCGTCGCCGCGCTGACCGGCATGCCGCAAAAAGTGGTGCTCATTGCCGGAGGCGATGGCAAAGGCCAGGATTTTTCCCCGCTTAAAGCCGCGATCGCCGCTCACGCCCGCGCGCTGGTGCTGATCGGCCGCGACGCAGACAAAATCGCCAAAGCGGTTGCCGGTTGCGGTGTGCCGCTGTTGCGCGCGGCCACCATGGAAGACGCGGTAATACTGAGCTTCAGCAAGGCGCAGCGCGGAGACGCGGTGCTGCTTTCCCCCGCGTGCGCCAGTTTCGACATGTTCCGCAATTATGAGCACAGGGCCGAGGTATTCATGCGCGCGGTGCAGCGCCTGCAAGCGCAGCCCAAGGTCGGAGCGAACTGAATGGACTACACGCTGCAGAAAAAGCGCGCACCGCTGCCCACATATGATGAGACGCTTGCGTGGGTGACGTTATCGCTGCTCGGCCTGGGGCTGGTGATGGTGTATTCGGCGTCCATTGCCATTGCCGAACTCGGCAAATGGCATCAGCCGGCTTATTTTCTGGTGCGGCACGCGGTATTTCTTGGGATCAGTGTCGCGCTGGCCGCGATCGCATTTCAATTGCCGATGCACGTTTGGCAGCGCATTTCGCCTTATTTATTCCTGCTCGGTACGGGCCTGCTGGTAGTGGTGCTGATACCCGGCATTGGGCGCGAAGTCAACGGCAGCCAACGCTGGCTGCCGCTGGTGTTCGTCAGCCTGCAGCCGTCTGAATTCATGAAACTGTTGGTGGTGATTTACGCTGCCGATTACACGGTGCGCAAGGCCGCCTACATGCACAGCTTCCGCAAGGGGTTCCTGCCCATGTTGCTGGTGATGCTGCTGATTGGAGGGCTCCTGCTGCGAGAGCCGGATTTCGGCGCATTCGCAGTGATTACCGCGATCGCCATGGCGATCCTGTTTCTGGGCGGGATGAACTGGAAACTGTTTGCCGGATTGATCGTCATGCTCGTCATCGGTTTTCTGCTGTTGATCTGGACGTCGCCTTACCGCATGCAACGCATCGTCGGATTCATGGATCCGTGGGCTGACCCGTTTGGCAAAGGCTATCAGTTGAGCCACGCGCTGATTGCTTTCGGACGTGGGGAGTGGCTGGGCGTGGGGCTCGGCGGCAGCGTGGAAAAACTCCTTTATCTGCCGGAAGCGCACACCGATTTTCTGCTCGCGGTGATCGCCGAAGAGCTTGGCTTCGCAGGTGTCGCCGTGGTTATCGCGCTGTTTGCATGGCTGGTGATGCGGGCGTTTGCCATCGGCCGCCAAGCGGCTTGTCTGGAGCGTTATTTTCCCGCGCTGGTGGCGCAAGGCGTCGGCGTCTGGCTCGCTGTGCAGGCGATTATCAATATCGGGGTCAACATGGGTGTGCTGCCAACCAAGGGCCTGACCTTGCCGCTGATGAGCTTTGGCGGCAGCAGCATGGCAGCAAACTGCATTGCGATTGCCTTGCTGCTGCGGGTGGATTGGGAGAATCGCCAGTTGATGCGGGGGAAGCCCTTATAAATGAGCCGCACGATTTTGATTATGGCGGGAGGCACCGGCGGCCATGTGTTTCCGGGCTTGGCGGTGGCGGAGTTTTTCAGGCAGCAGGGATGGCGCGTGGTGTGGCTGGGCACGCACACAGGCATGGAGGCGAAGCTGGTGGCACAACGGGGTTATGACATGGCGTGGGTGAGCTTCTCGGGAGTGAGAGGAAAAGGCGCACTGCGTCTTTTGCTGCTGCCGCTGCAGCTTTTGCTGGCGTTCTGGCAGTCTGCCCGCGCGATATTCAGCCACCGACCGGACGTGGTGCTGGGAATGGGCGGCTATGGTGCTTTCCCGGGCGGCATGATGGCGTCATTGCTAAACAAACCGCTGGTGATCCACGAACAGAATTCGATAGCCGGGTTGACCAACAAAGTGCTGGCAAAACTTGCTGACAAAGTGCTGGTGGCTTTCCCCGATGCATTTGGCGTAGCAAAACCTGCCAATCAAATATTCACCGGAAATCCGGTGCGCAGCGAGATCGCCGCCGTCGCACCTCCGGAAGCACGCTATGGCAGTCGCACGGGAAGTTTGCGCCTGCTGGTGTTGGGTGGAAGCCTGGGTGCGCAAGTTCTCAACGAAATAGTGCCGCTGGCGCTGGCGCTGTTGTCAGCAGCGGAACGTCCGCTGGTTACTCACCAGTCGGGCGCACAACACTTTGCCGCGCTCAAGCAGGAATATGCACGCGTGGGTGTCGAGGCAAGGGTTGAAGCGTTTATCGAAAACATGGCGCAGCGCTATGCGGAATCCGATTTGGTGATCTGCCGCGCCGGCGCGCTCACCATTGCCGAAATTGCGGCGGCGGGAATCGCCAGCATCCTGGTGCCGTATCCGCACGCGGTGGACGATCACCAGACACACAATGCGCGCTTTCTCGCCGACCAAGGTGCGGCATGGTTGCTGCCGCAAAGCGCATTGAATCCGCGCGCACTCGCCGACCTGTTGCGGGAACTTACCCGCGAGAAATTGCTGCAAATGGCGCTGCGCGCCCGTGAGCTTGGCAAACCGGATGCAACGCAATTGGTGGCGCAGCAGTGCATGGAGTTGGCGCATGCGGCATAAAGTCAAACACGTGCACATTGACTGGAACGATTTGCAATGAGACACAAGGTGAAACACGTGCATTTTGTCGGCATCGGCGGCTCCGGCATGAGCGGCATCGCCGAAGTGTTGCTCAACCTGGGTTTCCAGGTGAGCGGCTCGGATCTCGTTGAAAATGCCGCAACCCAGCGCCTGAAAAAACTGGGCGCGAAGGTCTATCAGGAGCACGCTGAAGCGCATGTCGAACGCGCCGACGCAGTGGTGGTTTCAACTGCGGTCAATGCGGAAAATCCCGAGGTCAGGGCGGCGCGCGCACGCAATATCCCGGTAGTGCCGCGCGCCATGATGCTGGCGGAACTGCTGCGCCTGCGTCGCGGCATCGCGGTCGCCGGAACGCATGGCAAGACCACTACCACCAGCCTGGTTGCCAGCGTTCTCGCGGAAGCGGGAATGGATCCGACTTTCGTCATAGGCGGAAGGCTCAATAGCGCCGGCTCGCATGCCAAGCTGGGCAGCGGCGAGTTCATCGTGGTCGAGGCCGACGAATCGGACGCCTCATTTCTTTATTTGCAGCCGGTGCTGGCTGTGGTCACCAATATTGATGCCGACCACATGGACACCTATGGCCATGATTTCGCAAAACTCAAACAGGCATTCGTGGATTTCATACAGCATCTGCCGTTCTACGGCACCGCAGTGTTGTGCATAGACGACGCCAGAGTGCGCGACATCATCCCGGCAATCACCAAGCCCATCACGACTTATGGCCTGTCCGAAGCGGCGCAGGTGCGCGCGGTGGACGTCGCGCATCGCGATGGAAAAATGCAGTTCCGGGTAGTGCGCCCGGGCGGCGGCAAGGACATGTCAATCACCTTGAATATGCCGGGAGTACATAACGTGCAGAACGCGCTTGCCGCGATAGCGGTGGGAATAGAACTGGGCGTTGCGGATTCCGCCATCGTCAAAGCGCTCGCCGAATTCAAGGGCGTGGGACGGCGCTTCCAGCGTTACGGCGATATCCGGCTCGAACGCGGCGGCAGCTTCACGCTGCTGGACGACTACGGCCATCACCCGGCGGAAATCGCGGCGACGCTGGCCGCGGTACGCGGCGCTTTCCCGGCCCGACGCGTGGTGCTGGCGTTTCAGCCGCACCGTTACAGCCGGACCCGCGACCTGTTCGAGGATTTTGTGAAAGTGCTCTCCACGGTGGAGGTGCTCCTGCTTTGCGAGGTGTATCCCGCGGGAGAAGCAGCGATTGCTGCAGCGGATGGCAGGGCTTTGGCGCGTGCGATACGGGTGCATGGCACAGTGGAGCCGGTATTCGTGGAGACTGTGGCGGAACTTCCGCAGGCGATACTCAAAACTGCGCGTGCAGGGGATGTGGTGGTGACTATGGGGGCGGGCTCGATCGGCGGTGTGCCCGCAATGCTCATGCAAAGCGCTGCATAAAGACGGGATGCGAACCAGAACCGAATTTTATGAACATGATTGAGCAAAACGATTTAAGCGGATTGCGCGGGATACTGCGGCTCAACGAGCCGATGGCGGAACACGTGAGCTGGCGCGCCGGAGGAATCGCCGAGCGCGCCTATATACCCGCTGATCTCGCCGATCTCGCCGTGTTTTTGGACACCTGCGGCAGCGACGAGGCGATTCATATGGTTGGGCTTGGCAGCAATCTTCTGGTGCGTGATGGCGGCGTGCGCGGCACGGTGATTCTGCTGCACAAGGCGTTGCAACAATTGCGCTTGGAGCCCGGCGCTCAGGAGTACGGAATGATTTATGCCGAGGCAGGAGTGGCCAGCCCCAAGGTGGCAAGGTTCAGCGCGGTGAACGGTTTTCAAGGCGCCGAATTTCTCGCGGGAATTCCCGGCACGGTGGGCGGCGCGCTGGCGATGAACGCCGGCTGTTATGGCAGCGAAATCTGGGAAATCGTAGGCCAGGTGCTGAGCATCAGCCGCGACGGATCGCTCAATCTGCGCCGCCCCGCGGATTACGCCATCGGCTACCGCTCGGTGGTGCTGCGCTCGGAGGCCGAGGAGTGGTTTGCCGCCGCCTGGCTGAAACTGGCGCGGGGAGACAGCATCGCCGCGCAGGAAAAAGTCAGGGATCTGCTCAAGCGCCGCATCATGAGCCAGCCTCTGGATGAGCCCAACGCCGGATCGGTGTTCCGCAATCCGCCGGGCGCGTTTGCCGCGCAGTTGATTGAGCAATGCGGACTGAAAGGCATACGCATCGGCGGCGCCATGGTGTCAACCAAACACGCCAATTTCATCGTCAACACCGGCGCGGCCACGGCTGCGGATATCGAGGCTCTGATTGAAAAAGTGCGGCTTACGGTGCGGCAGGAATGCGGCATTGAATTAGAAACTGAAGTGCGGATTATTGGTGAAGCGTGAGGAGTAAGGAGTGAGGCGTGAGACATTTGGAAAAGTCGCTGTGCTGATGGGCGGCTCCTCGGCTGAAAGAGAGATCTCGCTCAAAAGCGGGCGGGCGGTGCTTGCTGCGCTTAAGCGCCGCATGGTGGATGCGCACGCTTTCGACCCGCGCAAGCGGCAACTGGAATGTTTGCGGAGCGAGGGTTTCGACTGCGCTTTCATCGCGCTGCATGGCCGCCAGGGCGAAGACGGCACGGTGCAGGGGGCGCTGCAAATGATGGGCATTGCCTATACCGGCAGTGGAGTGATGGCGAGCGCGCTGGCGATGGATAAATGGCGTACCAAACTGGTATGGCGGGCAGGCGGGGTTAGAACCCCGCGCTACGAATTGCTGAATGCGGAAAGCGATTTTAAAGCGATAGCGCAAAAACTCGGATTGCCGTTGATGGTGAAACCGTCATGCGAAGGCTCAAGCATCGGCATGAGCAAAGTACTGAAAGCGGAGAAATTGCGCGCGGCTTACCGCCTTGCCGCGAAGCATGACAGCGTGGTGATCGCCGAGCAATTCATCAAAGGCATGGAATTGACCGCCTCGATTCTCGATGGCCAAGTGCTGCCCCTGATACGGGTGGAAACGCCGCGCGTTTTTTACGATTACCAGGCGAAATATTTTGCCAATAGCACGCGCTATATCTGCCCGTGCGGGCTCAGCGCAATGCAGGAAAAAAAAATTCAAGAGAAAGCACTACAGGCGTTCCGCATCTTGGGTTGCAACGGCTGGGGAAGGGTGGACTTGATGCTGGACAAGCAGCGCGTGCCTTATTTTATCGAAGTCAACACCGTGCCGGGCATGACCGATCACAGCCTGGTGCCGATGGCGGCGCGCGCCGCAGGTTTGAGCTTCGAAGACCTGGTGATGCGGATTTTGGAGTCGGCGCATGTGGGATAAACCTTATTTGATGCTGTGGCTCGCCAATCTGCTTTATGCGCTTGCCGCGCTGCTCGCGCTTTACGCGTCCTTTAATGTGGCAATCCGCCTGCCGTGGTTTGATCTGCGCGAAGTGGTGGTGAACGGGGAGCTTGAGCATATGACGCGCGGGCAAGTGCAGCAGGCGGTACGGCAACTCAAGGGAAATTTTTTCACACTGGATTTGAATCAGGCGCGCAGCGGCTTCGAAAAACTGCCGTGGGTGAGAAGCGTGAGTCTGCGCCGCCAGTGGCCGGACCGTTTGGAAGTGGTATTGGAAGAGCAAGTGGTGCTGGCGCGCTGGGACGGGGGCGGGCTCGTCAATACTTACGGCGAGGTTTTTCTGGGCGAGACGGAGCGGAGTTTGCCGCTGTTTTCCGGCCCTGCCGGGGGCGCACCGGATATTGCCAGGCAATACGTGCGGTTCAGCCGCGTGCTCACGCCAATCAAGCTGAGGCCTGTGCAGGTGCAAATGTCGCAGCGACGCGCATGGCAGGTGTGGCTGGACAACGGGTTGTTGCTGGTGCTGGGTAGAGAGCGTAGCGAAGCGCGGCTTAAGAAATTCGTCGCCGCTTACAACAACACCATAGGTCAGCTGCAATGGCAGCCGGAATACGCTGATTTGCGTTATGACAACGGTTTCGCGCTGCGCGTGCCTGAAGCGGTGAGACAGCAGAGCGAGCCCGCCAAACGCGAAAAACGCAAGCCAGCCTGAGAGGATTTGCAGAGGATGGTAATGAGCCGGGGAAAGGAAAACAAGGATCTGATCGTGAGTCTCGATATCGGGACCTCGAAAATCGCTGCTATCGTCGCCGAAATCCGCCCCGAGGGCGGGCTGGAGATCATCGGCATGGGCAGCGCGCCTTCCCGCGGCCTGAAGAAAGGCGTGGTGGTGAACATCGAGTCCACGGTGAACGCCATTCAGCGCGCGCTGGAAGAAGCGGAGTTGATGGCCGATTGCAAGATCCGTGAGGTATATACCGGCATCGCCGGCAGCCACATCAAGAGCTTCAATTCCCACGGCATGGTGGGCATCAAGGACAAGGAAGTTACGCAGATGGATGTGGAGCGCGTGGTGGAAACCGCCAAGGCGGTGAATATCCCCACCGACCAGCAGATCCTGCACATTCTCAACCAGGAATTCATCATTGACGGCCAGGAAGACGTGCGCGAGCCACTGGGCATGAGCGGAGTACGCCTGGAAGTGAAGGTGCACATCGTGACCGGTGCGGTCTCGGCGGCGCAGAACATCATGAAGTGCGTGCGGCGCTGCGGGCTTTCGGTGTGCGATTTGATTTTGCAGCCGCTCGCCTCGGCCACGGCAGCGCTGTCGGAAGATGAGAAAGATCTTGGGGTATGCCTGGCGGATATCGGCGGCGGCACCGCGGATATCGCGGTGTTCACTCATGGCGCGATCCGCCATACCGCGGTGATCCCGATCGCAGGCGATCAAATCACCAACGATATCGCGATGGCGTTGAGGACACCGACCAAGGACGCCGAGGACATCAAGCGCCGCTTCGGCTGCGCGCTGCGGCAGCTCGCCGATCCGCACGAGATGGTGGAAGTCCCCGGGGTGGGTGACCGCGGCCCGCGCCAATTATCGCGGCAGACACTTGCCGAAGTCATCGAGCCGCGCGTCGAGGAGCTTTATTCGCTGATTCAGGCGGAGTTGCGCAGAAGCGGTTTCGAGGAATTGCTGTCGTCGGGAATCGTGATAACGGGCGGCAGCAGCGCCATGCAGGGCATGGTGGAACTGGGCGAAGAAGTATTCCACATGCCGGTGCGGCTTGGCATGCCGCACTATCTGGGCGGACTTGCCGAAGTGGTGCGCCATCCGCGCTTTTCCACCGGAGTGGGCTTGCTGCTCATCGGCATGCAGCAGCGCCAGCGGCAGGAACTGGTCAAGCTGCAAAGCGGTTCTTTGCGCCAGATCTTCGAGCGCATGAAGAATTGGTTCCAGGGGAATTTTTAATAATGAAATTCAAGAAAAAAGCAGTAGCGAAACAACAGGGGTTATCGGTAACCAAGGGCGATTTTACTGTAATTGGAATCATTGGCATAAAGGAGGCACACATGTTTGAAATCGTGGATACACAAGGGCAGGAAGCGGTAATCAAGGTGATTGGGGTCGGTGGCTGCGGCGGCAACGCCGTTGATCATATGATCAACCAGGGAGTGAATGGCGTGGAATTTATCTGCGCCAATACCGATGTTCAGGCGTTAAAGCGCAACCAGGCGAAAATCCAGTTGCAGATGGGCGCCTCCATCACCAAGGGACTCGGCGCAGGAGCCAATCCCGACATCGGGCGCGAAGCGGCGCTGGAAGATCGCGAGCGCATCGCGGAGCTGATAGAAGGCACCGATATGCTGTTCTTAACCGCGGGAATGGGCGGGGGCACCGGCACCGGGGCCGCACCGGTGGTGGCGGAAATCGCCAAAGAGCTGGGCATTCTCACCGTGGCGGTGGTGACCAAACCGTTTGCATTCGAAGGCAAGCGCATGCGCATTGCGCAGCTGGGCGTTGAAGCGCTGTCGCAGTATGTGGATTCGCTGATCGTGATTCCCAACGACAAGCTGATGCAGGTGCTGGGCAACAAGGTCACGCTGGATGCCGCGTTCCAGGCGGCCAACGATGTGTTGCACGGCGCGGTGGCCGGCATTGCCGAAATCATCAGTTGCCCGGGGATGATTAACGTGGACTTTGCCGACGTGAGGACGGTGATGGCGGAAATGGGCATGGCGATGATGGGCTCTGCCAGGGCTTCGGGCGCGGACCGCGCCGAGCTTGCCGCGGAACAGGCGATTGCCTGCCCGCTGCTCGAAGACATCAACATTTCCGATGCGCGCGGCGTGCTGGTCAACATCTCCGCCAGCAAGGCGAGCTTTGAGCTGCAGGAAATGTATGATGTGATGGACACCATCAAGGCGTTTGCGGCGGAGAGCGCCACCGTGATTGTCGGAGCAGTTTACGATGACGAGCTGCAGGATGATATTCGGGTCACGATTGTCGCGACAGGTCTTAATTCCCCGGTCAACCGCAAGCAGGAGAAGCCGTTAAGCGTCGTGAAAACCGGGACTGACGCGGTGGCAATGGTGAATTATGCCGAGCTTGAAACACCGGCGGTGGTAAGAAGGCGCAACCGCGATGCCACTATCGAGGCAATGCGCCAGTCCGGTGTGGAGATGCTCGACATCCCGGCATTTTTGCGCAAGCAGGCGGATTAACAGCAAGAAACTCAGGCGGCGGGGTTGGCATATCACTGCGTATCGTGATAGCATTACCGTTCCCGTTATTAGACTAACTATTTATTTCGAAAGCGTTCTTGACCAATGATAAAGCAGCGCACGCTTAAAAATATCATACGTGCAACCGGTGTCGGTCTGCACACCGGAGAAAAAGTTTATTTGACCCTGCGTCCGGCCGCGCCCAATACCGGCATCGTGTTTCGCCGCATTGATCTTTCGCAACCGGTGGAAATCAAGGCCGACCCGCATCAAGTGGGGGATACGCACCTGTCTTCGTGCCTGGAAAAAAACGGTGTCAAGGTGTACACGGTGGAACACCTGATGTCGGCTTTTGCCGGACTGGGGATTGATAACGCGTATGTGGACCTCTCCGCTCCGGAAGTGCCAATCATGGATGGCAGCGCCGGGCCGTTTGTGTTCCTGCTGCAGTCGGCGGGAATCGAGGAGCAGAATGTACCCAAAAAATTCATCCGCATTAAAAAGACCGTGGAAGTGGTGGACGGCGATAAATGGGTACGCTTTGAGCCGTATAACGGCTTCCGTGTCAATTTCAGCATAGATTTCGACCACCCGCTTTTTGAAGGCTCAAACCAATCAGTCACGGTGGATTTCGCAACCACCTCCTATATAAAAGAAGTTAGCCGCGCCCGCACTTTCGGGTTTATGCAGGAAGTGGAAACCCTGCGCTCGATGGGACTCGCCTTGGGCGGCAGCCTGGATAACGCCGTTGTCATGGACGAGTTCCGGGTGCTCAACAGCGACGGCTTGCGCTATGAAAACGAATTCGTCAAGCACAAGGTGCTGGACGCCATCGGCGATCTTTATCTCCTGGGGCACCCGCTGATCGGCTCTTTTAGCGGCCACAAGTCCGGGCATACCCAGAACAATGCCTTATTGCGCCGCCTGCTCGCCGATTCCCAGGCGTGGGAATTTGTGAGTTTCGATCGCAGCGAGGAAGCCCCGGCGTTCCTCAGGCTGCAAGCACAGCTCGCCTGATTTTCTAGACCTGATTTTCCAGCCGCGGCTGTACCCAATCTCTCCGTACCGGCGTTTATGGAACCTCTGATTAAGTCCCACGCGGTTGCGACGGCGGCTTTCCGGGATGGGATGCGCGAAGCGAGGCGCAGCCAATGGCGAGGCCCCCTTGGCAAGCCGAGAGACAAAGCAGACCGCCCGGAAAAGCGCCCCGGACTCGGACTCGCGCAGCGTGGAGCGGGAAGGGGCGCAAGCTGCTGCAAGAAACACCGTAAAACGGGGCGCTCATGCTGCCGCTCCCGCACCCCAAGCTTCGCTGACCGTGTCGCGGCAGCCGGCCTATCCAGGTTGCGGCAAAATGCGGCGTCTGCATCGTTGCGCTCCTCGGCTTCGTAGTCTTGGCTACGACCTTCGTCGCGCGCCTCGCATCCATCCGCATTTTGCCAGCAACGCAATTTGCGGAGGACTCAATCAGAGGTTCCTTAACGAAACGGGTGCCGTTTGGTCATACTCAGATTTGTTGCATTTATGGCGTTGATCGCCATCGGGCTCTCCTGGGCGGTGTGGCTATTCACCAAAAACCCTCGTTACCTGAACTTTGCCTGGCAATTATTCAAGTTTTTCGCCGTTTTCGCCGTGGTGGTAATGGCGTTGTTCGTGCTCGAGAGGCTGATCCTCGTTATATGATGTCCGCGCCAGCAATCCCTCCAGCGCGGCGCGCAGCGGTGACGCAGGGAGGCTCGCCGCAAGCTCCCGCAGATGGTCCGTGGCTTTGCCGCTTAGCCTGATTTTCTTACGGGGCGGCGCCGGGCGGGACGGGGGTTGCACTTCCACGCGAATTGCAGTAACCTCATATCCCCGCTTCTGAAATTTAACTAATAAGCTTGGCGTAAGCTGCTTCAGTTTCGCGGCCACGGCTCCATTGTCCGCAAACAACAGCAGCGAACTGCGCGCGAACTGGCCTACCCTGCCGGATTGCGCCAGTGGCTCCGGCGCAATCTCGGTAAATACCTGCTGCATTTCGATCAGGCGCTGCGCCTGCCTCACGAGTGATTGCAGGGCAGGTGTGGCATCGAAATAAAAACCGAGTTTGCGGGCGGGCATAGCGGGAAGCTCAACAGGGGGAGACGAATAAGTGAACATTATTCTGGTTTCCGGCAACTTAGGGAAGTCCAAAACGCTGACCCTGAGCCATGCGCAGATCGTATCGATCGCGGTTCTGCTGCTGGTGGGGGTCCTAGTGTTCGCCGTGGCTTTGCATTATCTGACCTTGCGCCACGCCGCGGAAATCAAAAGCCCCTACTTGAAGTCGCTGCTGCTTTCCGTGCAGGAGCAGGAAAACCACAAGCAGCAAGCGTATTTGCGCGAAAATCTTAACGCCATGGCGATCAAGCTGGGGCAGATGCAGGCGCAGTTACTGCGCCTCGATGCTTTAGGCGATCGCATGGCCAAACAAGCAGGCTTTAAACCCCAGGAATTCATGTTTGATCAGCCTCCCGGCCGCGGTGGCCCGCTGTCCGGCCTGCCGCAACGTGATCTCTCGCTTGCCGATTTCAGCGAACAGATGGAACAGTTGACCAAGGGCCTTAACGACCGCACCGATCAGCTGGCAATCCTCGAATCGGCCCTCATGCAAGACCGCTTGAAAAAGAAGCTGGTGCCGTCGGTGCCGCCGGTTGACACCGGCTGGTTTTCTTCCAATTTCGGCTGGCGCATCGACCCGTTTACCGGACAGAATGCCTTCCATGAAGGCGTGGATTTCATGTCGGAAACGGGAAGCCCGGTGGTCAGCGCCGCAGGCGGAGTGGTGGTCTTCTCGGACAATCACCCCGAGTACGGCAGTGTGATTGAGGTTGACCACGGTAATGGTTTGCTCACGCGCTACGCCCATTTATCCAAGCGCCTGGTCAAGGTTGGCGATGTGGTGCTGCGGGGAGTCAAAATTGGCGAAGTGGGAACCACCGGCCGCTCCACCGGCCCGCATCTGCATTTTGAAGTGCGCTTCAAGGGGGCTGCGCAAAACCCGGTGCGGTTTCTGCGAAAGGCGGCCGGCTAAACTCTGGTTTATTGCGCAGCGTAAGGGGTGAGGGGCGAGGCAGAAAACTCCTCGCCCCTTATGTTTTAGCAACCTCTGATTAAGTCCCGCGCGTGAAATTCCCTAAGGAACCTCTGATGTCGAATAATTACAAATCTCATGCTATCCGGCCTGCTTAGAAAAATATTCGGCAGCCGCAACGAGCGGCTGCTCAAGCACTATAGCCACACGGTGCGCGCCATCAACGCGCTAGAAGCGGGAATTGAAAAGCTGTCAGACCACGAGCTGCGCGCCAAAACCGACGAGTTCCGCAGCCGCGTTCAGCAGCGCCTTGAGCAAACCCCGGACAATGCTGATGGTGACGCCGGGCGGACGCAGGTACTTGAGGGCGAGCGCGACCGCGCGCGGAAAACAATTCTTGACGAACTTCTGCCCGAGGCGTTTGCAGTGGTGCGTGAAGCCAGTAAGCGCACGCTCGCCATGCGGCATTTTGATGTGCAGTTGATCGGCGGAATGGTGCTGCACCATGGCAAAATTGCGGAGATGCGCACTGGCGAGGGCAAGACCCTGGCAGCCACTCTACCGGCCTATCTCAATACGCTCACCGGCCGTGGCGTGCACGTGGTGACCGTCAATGATTACCTGGCGCAGCGCGATGCCGACTGGATGGGCAAAATATATAGCTTCCTGGGCTTGAGCGTCGGTGCGAATCTCTCGCAAATGCCGCATGAAGCCAAGCAACACGCCTATGCCGCGGACATCACTTACGGCACCAACAACGAATTCGGCTTCGATTACCTGCGAGACAATATGGTGTATCAGCCATCGGAGCGCGTGCAGCGCGGCCTGCATTACGGGATCGTGGACGAAGTGGACTCAATCCTGATTGACGAAGCGCGCACCCCGCTCATCATTTCCGGCCAGGCCGATGACACCACCGATCTCTATTACCGCATGAACGATCTGGTGCCGAAGCTCACCCGCCAACAGCAGGAAAACGGCCCGGGCGATTACAGCGTGGACGAAAAAACCAATCAGGTATTGCTTACCGAGTCCGGGCACGAACGTGCCGAAGAATTGCTGAGCCGCGCCGGATTGCTGCCGCCGAGCGGCAGTCTCTACGATGCCGCGCATATCAACCTGGTGCACCATTTGTATGCGGCGCTTAAAGGTCACGCCCTGTTTCACAAGGACCAGCACTATGTGGTGCAGGATGGGGAAGTGGTGATTGTGGATGAATTCACCGGGCGTCTCATGGCAGGGCGGCGCTGGTCGGATGGCCTGCACCAGGCTGTGGAAGCCAAGGAAGGAGTGAAAATCCAGCGCGAAAACCAGACGCTCGCTTCGATCACTTTCCAGAATTACTTCCGCATGTACCAGAAGCTCGCCGGCATGACCGGCACCGCCGACACCGAGGCTTATGAATTCCAGCAAATCTACGGGCTGGAGACCGTGGTGATTCCCACGCACATGCTGATGATCCGCGAGGACCGCCAGGATCAGGTGTATCGTACCGCCATGGAAAAATACCGTGCGGTGATCAATGATATTCAGGATTGTTATGCGCGCAGCCAGCCGGTGCTGGTCGGTACTACTTCGATTGAAAATTCCGAACTTCTGTCCGGGCTGCTGACCAAGGAAACACTGCCGCACCAGGTGTTGAACGCGAAACAGCATGCGCGCGAAGCGGAGATCGTGGTGCAGGCAGGGCAGCCGAAAGCCATCACCATCGCCACCAACATGGCGGGACGCGGCACCGACATCGTGTTGGGCGGCAATCCCGAACCGGAAGTTAATCGCTTGCGCAATGACGACAGTCTTGACGCCCAGGTAAAAGATATGCGCATCTCGCAGATCCGCGAACAATGGCAGAAGCTGCACGAGCAGGTAGTGGCCGCAGGTGGTTTGCACATCATTGGCACCGAACGCCATGAATCGCGGCGCGTGGACAATCAGTTGCGCGGACGCTCCGGCCGCCAGGGCGATCCGGGTTCCAGCCGTTTTTACCTTTCGCTGGAAGACCCGCTGCTGCGAATTTTCGCTTCCGACCGCGTGGCAGCTATCATGCAGCGGCTCAACATGCCGGAAGGCGAGGCGATCGAACACCCATGGGTGACGCGCGCCATCGAGAACGCGCAGCGC
Source organism: Gammaproteobacteria bacterium (assembly GCA_041495205.1). Lineage (GTDB taxonomy): Bacteria > Pseudomonadota > Gammaproteobacteria > Burkholderiales > JAHFRG01 > JAHFRG01. Next base: position 9,046 of record JBGQCF010000008.1, on the reverse strand, counting down.
AAGGTAGAAGCGCGCAACTTCGACATCCGCAAGCAGTTGCTGGAATACGATGATGTCGCCAATGACCAGCGCCGGGTGATTTACCAGCAGCGCAACGAGCTGCTGGAGAGCGATGACATTTCCGACACTATCCGCGCCATGCGCGAGGATGTGGTGAACGAATTAATCAGCCAGCATATCGTGCCGGAAAGCATGGAAGAGCAGTGGGATGTGGCGGGATTGGAAAAAACGCTTGCAGCAGAACTGCAGTTGCCGTTGCCGTTGCAGCAATGGCTGCAGCAGGAGCTCGAGTTGCACGAGGAGACCTTGCGCAGCCGCATCATTGAAGCGGCGCATGCGCAGTACCAGGGCAAAGTCGAGATGGTCGGCGCCAATATAATGCACCAATACGAGAGCGCGGTGATGTTGCAAAGCCTGGACGCGCACTGGCGCGAGCACTTGGCGGCGCTCGACCATTTGCGTCAGGGTATACACTTGCGTGGTTATGCCGCGAAAAATCCCAAGCAGGAATACAAGCGCGAGGCATTCGAGCTGTTTACCGACATGCTCGAACTCATCAAGGCCGAAGTCATCAAAATCGTGATGACGGTACAGATCAAAAGCCAGCAGGACGTGGAAGCGGTGGAACCGCCGTCAACCCCGGAAAACGTGCAATACCATCATGCCGATTATGACGAAGCGCTGGAGCAGGCGGATAGCGAAACCAAGACCCGGCCTTTCGTGCGCGGCGCACAGAAAATCGGACGCAACGACCCTTGCCCATGCGGCTCGGGCAAGAAGTACAAGCATTGTCATGGTAAGCTGGCCTGAAAGGTCTGCAAAATCTGAACCGAGAAGTACTGGCGAGGAGGAGTGAAATGTTTATGCAAAATTTGCGCCTGTACCGATTGATGAACCACCTGGGCATATTGCGCCGCAGCTATCTGCTCAAATTCATGCTGGTGGTGTTTCTCGGCACCTATGTGCCGCTGATTGCGCTGGTGCTGTACATTGCCTTGTCCCAGTCCTACAGCCTGCTGGGTGCGCTTGCCATCGTCATCGCCGCCTTGCTGGCAATCTTCATCGGCACGGTCATCACGCTGTTGTTGCTGGAAGGATTGCTTACGCCGGTGCGCCAGACTTCGGACAGCCTCAAAAAATACCTCGCCGAGCGCAGCCTGCCGAGCCTGCCCACCGTTTATGGGGATGAGGCGGGACAGCTTATGGCCGATGCCCAATACGTCATTACGCGGCTCGACAATACACTGCGGGAACTGGAAAACCTTTCGCTCACCGACTATTTGACCGGCGTGTACAACCGGCGCGCAGGGGAGCAACGCCTGGCAGAGGAAATCGCACGGGCGAAACGGGAAAACAAGACTTTCCTGCTGGCGTTCATCGACATCAATAAGCTGAAACGGATCAACGACCAGTACGGCCACGATGCGGGGGATGCCTGTCTCATCCATTTTGCATCGCTGCTGGCGGAATGCGTGCGCAGGGGCGACTGGTGCGCGCGCTGGGGCGGCGATGAATTCGTGCTGGCGGTGTACCAGCCGGATGTGGAAACCGATCTGGTGTTTAATCGCGTGCTGACTGGGCTCGAAGCCAGACCTTGCCCGGTGCGGCAGAATGTGACGCTCCATCTCAGCGTGAGCATCGGGGTGGCTGTGTACCAGAGCGGCATGGCCGTTGAAACGCTGATGCAACAGGCCGATCAGGCCATGTACCAGGCAAAACTGCAGGAAAACGGGAAATCCAAGGTGGTGTTTTATGGCAAATAAGTCTTGCGTCGTGGCCGCCCATCAGGACTATCCATGCCGGTTAACTTGACTCCGCCCAAAGCTGAGCAACTGTTGCCCGTCAAAGGCGTTGCATTGGGCATTACCGAAGCCGGGATAAAGAAACCGGGCTGCAAAGACCTGCTGGTGATGTTGCTTGCGCAGGGCTCGCAAGTGGCTGGGGTATTCACCCAGAACCGTTTTTGCGCCGCGCCAGTACTGGTCGCCCGCGAACACCTGCATGCCAAACCCGGGGTGCGCGCACTGCTCGTCAATACCGGCAACGCCAATGCCGGCACCGGTGAAGAGGGCATAAAGCACGCCCGTCAAACCTGTGCGGCGCTGGCAAAACTGCTGGGTTGTGAGGCGGAGGCTATCCTGCCGTTTTCCACCGGAGTGATCATGGAACCCCTGCCGGTGGAGCACATCGTTGCCGGCTTGCCGCGATGCGTTGCCGACCTGCGTGAAAATAACTGGCTCAACGCGGCGCAGGCCATCATGACCACCGATACCGTTCCCAAAGCGCGGTCTAAGCAGGTGACAATAAACGGTATAACCATGACCATCACCGGGATCGCCAAGGGCGCAGGCATGATCAAACCCAACATGGCGACCATGCTGGGCTTCATCGCGAGCGACGCGCGCATCAGCCAATCCGTGCTGCAAAGCGTGGTGAACCACGCGGCCGGGCATTCGTTCAACTGCATCACGGTGGACGGCGATACCTCGACCAACGACGCTTTTATTCTAATCGCAAGCGGCCAGGCGCAAATGCCTGAAATTGCGCATGCTGAAAGTCGTGAATTCGTCGCCTATCGCAACGCCGTCACCGAGGTGGCGCAGTGGCTGGCGCAGGCCATCGTGCGCGATGGCGAAGGTGCGACCAAATTCATCACCATCAGCGTCGAAGGCGGTAAGCACAGCGAAGAATGCGCCAAAGTGGCGTATGCCATCGCGCATTCACCTTTGGTAAAGACCGCTTTTTATGCTTCCGATCCCAATCTCGGGCGGATTCTTGCCGCGATTGGTTACGCTGGAATTGATGATCTTGATGTGAGCAGAATCAGCTTATATCTGGACCAGGTTCTGGTGGCTGAAAACGGCCGCCGGGCGTTGCGCTATAATGAAGCGGACGGGCAGAAAGTAATGCGCAAGCAGGAAATCGGCATACGCGTGCTGCTCGGACGCGGCTCAGCGACCAGCACGGTGTGGACCTGCGATCTGTCGCACGAATACGTAAAGATCAATGCGGAGTACCGTACCTAAGCAACTGCCCGACGATGGCTTCAGCCCGATGCCGACAGCAAACATGAAAGAATTGCGCGATGTCTTGGAGCGCTTAAATGCGTTCCTTGACAAGCTTGAGCGCTGGCTTCCCCTGCCGCCCAGGGAGCCGGATTGGGACTCCTCAATCGCCTTCCGCTGGCGCAAGCGCAACGGCGGCGGGTATATCCAGCCGGTTTCCCATCCCCACCGCATCCGTCTCAAGGATTTGCTGGGCATCGAGCAGCAAAAACAACTGATCGACCAAAATACCCGGCAATTTGTGCAAGGCTATCCCGCCAACAACGTGTTGCTGACGGGCGCGCGCGGCACCGGAAAATCATCACTGGCGAAAGCCGTGCTCAACAAATACTCGGCAAAAGGGCTGCGCCTCATCGAAGTGGACAAACATAATCTCATTGATATGCCGGACATCGTCGAGCAGATTTACCAGCGGCCCGAGCGTTTCCTGCTGTTTTGCGACGATCTTTCATTTGAAGCGGACGAGCCCGGCTACAAGGCGCTCAAAGCGGTGCTGGACGGCTCAATCGCCACGGCTTCGGAAAATGTGCTGATTTACGCAACTTCAAACCGGCGGCACCTGATGCCGGAATATATGCAGGAGAATCTGGCGACCCGCTATCTTGGGGAAGAGGTGCATCCCGCGGAAGCCGTGGAAGAAAAAATTTCTTTTTCCGAGCGCTTCGGCCTGTGGCTTTCGTTCTATCCTTTCAACCAGGACGATTATTTGCGGATCGTCGCGCATTGGCTCGACTACCTGGGAGTGCGCAACCCGGATTCTGACGAAATACGGGAGAGCGCCTTGCAATGGGCCATGCTGCGGGGCTCGCGCTCAGGCCGCGTGGCCTGGCAGTTTGCCCGTGACTGGGCGGGCAGGCACGCGATAAAACCCGGATGACTAGTGCATTCGCAGAGCGCTGTCAGCCGCCTTTAACCAAAGAGGAATTACACGGCGGCAATCCGCTCAAGGTTGCCGCAGCGGTAATCCTCAAACCCGACGGGCGGTTTCTGCTTGCGCAAAGACCGGCCGGCAAGCCCTACGCCGGTTACTGGGAGTTTCCAGGCGGCAAGGTGAAAGCGCATGAAACGAGCGAAGGTGCGCTGCGCCGTGAACTCCAGGAAGAACTGGGAATTCGCGCCGAACGAATCTATCCTTGGCTCACGCAGGTCTACCGTTATCCACACGCTACGGTCAGGCTGTGCTTTCACCGCGTAGTACGCTGGAGCGGCACGCCGCATGGCAGGGAAAACCAGAAGCTGTCCTGGCAAAGCGCAGAGCGTGTTGACGTTGCTCCCCTGTTGCCCGCAAACGGCCCGGTCCTGCGAGCGCTCAGCCTGCCCCCGGTGTATGCCATCAGCAATATTGCGGAACTGGGCAGGGAAAATTTCATGCAGCGCCTGGAACAGGCGTTGCAAAACGGTTTGCGCTTGATTCAGGTCAGGGAAAAATACATGCCGCGCGCCGAACTTGAGAATTTTGCCGCCGCGGTAATTACCGCGGCGCGTCGTTATCGGGCGAAAGTGCTGGTGAACGGCGATATCCGGCTTGCGCAGGAGCTGGGCGCGGATGGGGTGCATTTGACGTCAAAGCAGCTCATGGCGCTTGAGCGACGCCCGCAAGTGGAATGGTGCGGGGCATCCTGTCATGACCGCGAGCAGTTGCAGCGCGCCGCAGCTCTGGGTGTGGATTTCGCAGCACTCGCTCCGGTATTGCCGACCTTGAGCCACCCCGGCGCTCCAGGAATGGGATGGGGTGCGTTTGCTCAACTGGTCGAAGGATACAGTCTTCCGGTGTATGCGCTGGGCGGGATGCGCGCACAGCATTTGAACACAGCCTGGGCGCATGGCGCGCACGGCATAGCGATGATGCGCGGTGCGTGGCAGGTTCCCTAAGTCCCCTTGTTATTTTTCTGTTGTTCAGGAATGCGGTAGCTTTCTGCGGCCCATTGTCCCAGATCAATCAGCTTGCAGCGCTCCGAGCAAAACGGGCGGAAGCGGTTAGACTCATCCCACGGGACGCTTTTTCCGCATCGCGGGCAGTTGACGGCGTGCGGCTTCTGCGGTCGTTTCATTGCAGGTTGCAGAAAGTCAATTCAAACTCGACATCCGATTCACTGGCACGCGGCCGCTGCATTCCCTCTTGTGTGGTAAAGCGGATATTCAGCGCGTAACGGTTGGCGCTGATTTCTGGAATGCAAGGCAAGTCCTCGCGCAGCCTTATTCTCAGCATTTGTGCGGGCTTGCCGGTAAGGATTTGCTGGAAGGTGCCCTGATAGGCGATATGCGTGCTGGATTTGCCGTTCTCGCGCAAAAGCTTCAACAAAATCGCCACGCCGTCGCGGATCGGCAGAAATGGCGCGAGCCATTGCGCAAAGTGCTGCCCGCGGCTGGCTGCATCCTGGTGCAGCCAGTAATGGTAGGAGGGCAAATCGAATTCGCAGGCGCCGCCGGGGATAATGGTGCGCTGCTTGATGCTCATCAGCCATTCGTTGTCGCGCAAGTCCTGGCCGATTTTGCCGGGCATCTCGCGCAACTGCGTTGTGGCCTTGCCGATATCCCGCAAAATCTCATCCAGCGCGTGCTCTGAAATTGCCGGATTACCACGCAATGCCTCGAGATTTTGTCTTTGTCTTTCCAGCTCCTGCAGCAGATCCGATTTCAGGTCAGCGCGGCTTGCCACTTCAAACATTTCAAACAGAAACAACAGTGCCGTGTGGTTTTCCATCGCCTCGGATTTGCCCGAGAAATACTCGACTTTACGATATAGATCCTCCAGCCGCAGCAGGGTCCGAATACGCTCGTTAAGTGGATATTCGTAGCTAATCACTGTGCGCTAACGAACTGGAAAAGTTAATTCTCACTCATTAAACTGGATTTGACAAACCACCCGTCATGAACCCATGGCCGGGTTATGCTGCGCCAGCTTGAGGTATCTGCGGTGCAAGGCTTCGACCTGTTGTTGCAGATGCGCCAAGCTCGAGTCGTTCGACAAAACATCGTCGGCGAGCTTAAGCCGCGCCGCGCGGCTTAACTGTGCCGCCATGATGGCGCGTACCTCGGCTTCGCTTAAGCGGCTGCGCGACATGGCGCGGATGAGTTGTTGCCGTTCATCGCAGTCCACCACCAGCACCTGTTGCACCCGGTCGCGCAACTCACCCGTTTCAAAAAGCAGCGGCACCACCAAAACCGCATAAGGGCTGCCGCAGCGGGCAAGTTGCTGTAGCGCTTCGGCGCGGATCAGCGGATGCAATAACGCTTCCAGGTTTATTTTTGCTTGGGCGTCGGAAAAAACCCGTTTGCGCAGCTGCGTGCGGTCCAGCGAGCCGTCGCTGGCGAAAATGTCCGGGCCGAACTGCCGGCGAATTGCCGCAAGAGCCGGTCCGCCAGGCGAGGTGAGTTGATGCGCGATGGCGTCGGTGTCCACAACCTGAATGCCGCGTTCGGCAAACATCCGCGCCGCGCTGCTCTTGCCACAGCCGATGCCGCCGGTCAAACCTACCGTAAAGGGCATAACAGCGTGCCGAAGTAGTCGACCTCGCAGAGCTGCTGCCCCAAGACCAGCGCAATCATGCCGGCTGCGGCGAGATAGGGGCCGAACGGAATCGGTACATTGCGGCTGCGGTCTTTCGCGAGAATCAGCGTGATGCCGACGGCTGCGCCGACAAACGATGAAATCAGAATCACCGGCAGCAGCATTTGCCAGCCGAGCCAGGCGCCGATGGCGGCAAGGAGTTTAAAGTCTCCGTAGCCCATGCCTTCTTTGCCGGTCGCCCATTTGAATACCCAGTAAACGGCCCATAACGCAAGATAGCCAGCGGTGGCCCCGATCACAGCTGATTTCACGTCGCTGAACAGCGTCCCGAGATTAAATAGCAAGCCACACCACAACAAAGGCAAGGTGATGCTGTCCGGCAATAACTGGGTGTCGAGATCGATAAAGGTAAGCGCGATCATGCACCAGGCGAAGAGCATAGCTGCGAGGGCGGTCATGCCAAAGCCGAAGCGCCAGGCGATGATGGCGCTCAACACGCCGCTTAACGCTTCTACCAGCGGATAGCGTTTGGCTATCGGGGCGCTGCAGCCCGAGCATTTACCGTGTAACACCAGGTAACTGAAAAGAGGTACGTTTTCCAGTGCCGTGATAGGCTTGCCGCACTGCGGACAGGCCGATCGCGGAATGATGAGGTTAAAGCGCGCTGCTGCGGCGACCGGCTCGCCCTTAAATTCCGCGCACTGCTCGCGCCATTCCCGCTCCAGCATTTTGGGCAGGCGGTAGATGACCACGTTTAAAAAACTTCCCACCATCAAGCCCACAACCAGACACAGCGCGATCAACAGGTAAGGCGACGATTGTAATAATTGAGGTAATGACATGGCCTTGATCTAGAAAAGAAGCATATGCAGCAACAGGAACTTGCTGCGAACGCCGGGGTTTCGTGTGCGGGCGGCCAGGAAGCCCGAGTTTCTTCGAAGTCGTCTTATACTGCCTGACCCATCTTGAAGATCGGCAGATACATGGCGATCACCAGGCCGCCAATCAGCGTGCCGAGGACCACCATGATCACCGGCTCCATCAGGCTGCTTAACGCCTCCACCGCGTCATCCACCTCCCCCTCGAAGAAATCCGCTACCTTGTTAAGCATGTTGTCCAATGCTCCGGATTCTTCGCCGATCGCCACCATTTGCAGAACCATGCTGGGGAAAACTTTGGTATTTTGCATCGCCACGGTGAGGCTGGTGCCGGTGCTGATCTCGCTCTGGATTTGCTTGGTTGCCTCGTAATAAACGTAATTCCCTGCAGCCCCCGCCACCGAATCCAGTGCTTCCACCAATGGCACGCCGGCGGCAAACATGGTTGACAGCGTACGGGCCCAGCGCGCAATCGTGGCTTTCTCGATGACCGGCCCTAATACCGGCAGTTTCAGCATCAGCCGGTCCATGAAGGCCTGCATTTTCTGGGAGCGCTTCCAGGTATAGAAGAAAAACCATAATACGAAACCGATAATGCCGAAAATCGCGTACCAGTATTTAACGAAATAATCCGAAATCGCCATCACGATAAGTGTGGGCGTGGGAAGATCTGCGCCGAAACTGGAAAACAGGTCCTTAAATGCCGGGATGACAAAAATCATAATCACCGTGGTGATCAAAAACGCTACGACGATAATCGAGATCGGATAAAACAACGCGGATTTGATTTTGCCTTTAATGGCGAGGATCTTTTCCTTGTAAGTGGCGAGGCGGTCCAGCAAAGTGTCGAGAATACCGGCCGCTTCGCCTGCGCCCACCAGGTTGCAGAAAAGGCTATCAAAGTAAAGCGGGTATTTTCTAAAAGCCTGGCTCAGGCTACTGCCGGTTTCCACATCGGTCTTGATGTCGAGGAGCAGTTTCGCCACAGCGGGATTGCTGTGTCCCTTGCCGACGATATCGAAAGCTTGCAGCAACGGCACGCCGGATTTCAGCATGGTGGCGAGCTGCCGGGTGAACAGAGTGATGTCCTTTTCGCTGACTTTTCCACGACCGCGGCCTCGTCTCTTGACTTTGAGTACCTGGATGCCCTGGCGGCGCAACTGAGCCCTGACTACGGCTTCTCCACCGGCTTTCATCTGGCCTGCAACCACCTTGCCGGACTTGTCTTTGCCTTCCCAAGAGAACAATACCTCTTTGACTTTGATGTCTTTGCCTGAGGCCGTTGCAATTGCCATGTGTGTCTCCTTAATTCCTGCTTATTTAGATTACAGCCGTCTTCAGATAGCGGGTCGTACCTAAATAATGCAGACCGCGCGTACCTGGTGCATGTCGGTGAGCCCCAGTAATACTTTTTCCACACCATCTTGCTTGAGTGTACGCATTCCCTCGCTCAAGGCGGTGGCCAACATTTCGGCAACGTGCGCATGGTCCTGGATGTTTTTTTTCAAGGCGTCGGTTCCGACCAGCAGTTCATGCAGGCCGACCCGGCCCTTGTAGCCGGTCTTGTTGCACACTTCGCAGCCCACCGGCTG
>JBGQCF010000007.1:0-70681 GCA_041495205.1 Gammaproteobacteria bacterium | reverse complement strand
GCGCGCGCCTGTGCCGCCGATTCACAGACCCAGGTTGCTGGAGTGGGAATGCCGGCGCGCTTCAACAGAAAACTCGTCATTGCCTTATCAACGCTGCGCTCGATAGCGCGCGCATCGTTGTAAACCGGCACGCCGATTTCGCGCAGTGCATGCAGGATATCCAAACGTAAAATCACCTGCTCCAGCGTGCCGCCGGGTACGCCGCGCACGAAAACCGCGTCCGGCAGGCTGTGCTTGAATCCCCGCATTACCACGCCATGCCGCGCATTCGCGAGATCGAAATAACAATTCTGCAAGGATACGTACTGGCTTTCGCAGCCGCGCCCAGCGAACGCCTGGCGCAACTGCCGGCCGTGCCAGCCCGGATCATCGGTGATGATGGCGATATGTCTAACCATTGGTGCCCCCGAATGAAGCGTCCAGCAACTCGGTGTTGAGCTTGCCGGCGCGGAAGCTGTTGCCGCTCTCCAGACAGCTTACGATGACCTGGGCCGGAGCGAACAGCATCGGATCGATCTTGTAAAAATCATATGCGCAGTCCTTGAAAATCTGCGCGAAGCGCTTGCCGTAATCGCGCGAAGCCGTGCAAGGCAGCTTTTGTGCAAGCTCGCTCGCCTCGCTATCGCTGCAATTCACGAACAGCTGCACCTGCCCGCCGAACAGGATGGCGTCATTGGTGCGTCCCATCGCTTCAACGAAATCTTTGCAAGGCGGCGGCAGCGGCGCGCTTCCCGCGCCGTCTACTATATGCTGGAGCGGAAAACCCAGCGCATGGACTTTGTGCAAAGCCACTTCCAGCACGCGCGCCACGATTTGCACCATGCCGGCGAGACTGCGCGTTGGTGTCAAAATAAAGGTGAGCTTGTCCGCCCCAACCTTGCAATCGCGCATCACTTTTTCCACCACTTCCTGAGGCGGGGGCTTGTCCACTTCCAGCACCAGGCAGGTGCTCTCGGCCTGGTCACGGTAGCCAAGCTCGGCGAACAACTCTTCCTTGCAGGCGAGCGAACGTCCCGGCCCGGAACCCAGAGCATGAAACGCGCTTTTGCCGCTGCCGTGCGACAAACTCCATCCGGCATATTGGCTGCCCAAGCACGCCAACACCGGGTTACTGGCATGTACGATTACTTGCAGCGGCCAGCGCGCAGCGCTTGACGAAAGACTCACCGTGCCCAGACCTCCCATGCAGATTTCGGCGATGCGCCGTCCTGCTTCCAGCCCGCCGGCATGAGTAATTCCGGCGTCAACGATGGTGTGGCCCTGCGGCCCGCGCGTCACGCCAAGGCGCAGCGCCTGATGCTCGCGCAACAGCGCTGCAACCAAAGGCGCGGCTTGACCGTTGACGCTCGGCCACTGCGCAGCCTGCACGTGCAGAGCTGAACCTCCGGTAATTTCATGGCGTTGTGCGCTCACGCCGCTTCCTCCGTTATCGCCCTTGCGATAGCTGCTTGCCGCTGCATCAGCAGCCGCTTCACCTGCTGCGCCGATGCGCCTTGCGCATGCACCATGCACACCGGCGCGCCCGGCGCGAAATGACTGTCTGCACCCGGAATATCGCTTACCCATTCCGGGAATCTCATATTCAGGGGTATGCGCAGCGCCCGCTCGGCATACACCATTGCGTGCCCTCTCGTGATTTTTTGCGTGACCAGCTGCGCTTGCGGCAATTCACCACGGCAGGCGCGCAGGTGCCAGGCAAACAGGGACTCGGTGCAATCTGCATCATACAAATCCATGGTTGCGCACGGCCGCGGATTGATTTCCAGCACCCGGTATGCATTGCCGCGCAGCAGAAAATCCATGCCGTTCAACCCCGCGAGGCCGGTTGCCTGCACCAGTTGATCGAGTTTCCGCGCGATCTCCGCTTGTAAAACGGCATCGAGTTTCGCATGGCTGATTGCGCCGGCATAACTAAAAGGTGATCCGGCGCTGGTGGTCCACTGTTCGTTAAAACCGATAATGTGCGATTGCTTCCCGTCGGCGAGAAAAGTCGCCGACATGCTGCGCCCTGACTCGAGTTTCTGGTAGTAATGCATTCCATCCGGTTGTCTGCCGGCGGCCGGCAAGACATGAGTTCCGCCGTAGCCGCCGATTTTTTTTGCAAGCCAACCGCAAGCCGGCCGCGGCGGCGCGAAGCGCACCTCCGGGTGCGCCATTTCAAGTTCATCGAGCAGCGCAAAAAATTGCCGCGGGTCTTTAATCCGCATCACTGTTTCCGCAGTATTGCCGTATAACGGCCTGCCTGCGGCAAGCTGCTTGAGCAGCTGCGGCTGGTCTTCGAAACCGCAGCCGCATATCAGGCCGGCGCAGTGTTGCGGCGGGCACAACTCGTCCGCCGCTTTGAGCAGCGCCGACGCATCGAAACCATGCTCATGCTGCGCTACCGCCCGGCTGTGCCGGGCGTAGCGGTGCGTATCCAGGTCGTTATATAAATCCAGCACCACCACCGGAAAGCCCCCGCGCCTGGCGGATTGCGCCAGCGCCCTGCCGGTAAGCGCTGCGATTAGGAAAGCTTTGCTTTCAGCTGACATATTTTCGCGCCAATGCAAATGCGTCGCGGAAATCCAGATACAGCGGTTTTTCCGCGTGCAGCATTGCTTCAAACAGGCCGCGCTGCACCTGGTATTTGATATTGCCGACCGCCAGCGCGCCAATCCCCACCGCCTTGCCCGAGCCTGCGGCAAGCGGCACGCCGTCGTCCATCAGGCCGACACCTTCGATGCCGGCGGGCGGCACAGCGTTGATATCCGCAGCCACCAGCAGGCGCGACGCCTGCTTCAGCAATTGCTGATTCAGCACCTGCACGCCGGCCTTGGCGGTGGTCATCACCACTTCCATCACGCCGATCGCTGCCGATTTATTTTCTTCGGAACTCGCGTCCACCGGTTCGGTGGTGGCGCCGTAACGGGCGTTGGCGACTTGCGAAGACATGCGCGCCCGGTTGGCGCTGCTGTGGCTGGCAATCCTCACCTTGGCCCCGGCTCCGGAAGCCAGCACCGCGGCGGCGGTGCCGACCGGCCCGGTGCCGCCCATCACCAGCACTTCGCGGCCTTGCAGATCGCAGTGATGCGCGCGTTTCAACTGCCTTTCCACCGCCGCGACCATCGCCGCCGCAGTGGTGAAGGCGCCTGAAGGATCAGCGAACACCGACACCTCAAACGGGGGCACCATCGCCAGTCTTGCGGCATCCAGCATGTCTGCCGCCATGCCGATTTCGCGCCCGCCGATGAAAATCCCGGTGCGCTTCACGCCGTTCGGCCCGCGCGAAAAAATCGCATCCTGAGTAAGCGCCGATACCTGGTCGAGGGTGATATTGGTATACGCCGCCACCGCGTTGTACCCGGCGTCATAGGCCATGTTCACATCGAACGGGCTGACATTTGGGGTGGGCGTAATCATGTGCAATAAAAACAAACGAAGTTTCTGCATAAGCCCCGTGAGAGTTGGTCTATCCGATCGTGCCGGTCTTGATGCTGCGTTGTTGCAGCAGCACCTCTCCACCGCGATTGCGCGCGGCGCAAACTTTAAAGCGCAACGCGCTGTCCGCTCCCCAGCGCGCTTCCACGTCCCGCAGCAGACTGCCTGCGCGGATTTCCGAATCCACTACCGCAAAACCAGTCGGCCCCCATGAGCTCTGGCCGACGCAATTCACGCCTTGGCTCTCCAGCCAGGCAAGCACTTCGCTCACTTTGCGGCTGGCATAACGTCCGCCCTGTGCCGGGGCAAAATGATCGCCCACCACGCGCTGCAGTTCGCTTACTGCTTTTCCGAATTCCTGAACATCGGCCTCCACCAGCGCCGGCATTAAATGCATCAGCACCAGGCGGCACAAATGCGCAGCGCTCGCTTCCGGGAACTGCGGCAATGTGCGAAAGACCTCGTCCTCATCGGCGCCGTGCAGGCCCTGCGCCCGCAAATCGAAAATCAGCAATATCCGCCACTGTGACGGGAAGGTGATCCGGCTGGTTATGCGCGGCGGCTCATCGCTTTTGCCGCGGCCTCCGTCAATCAGAAATCCGCCTTCGTCGAATGCGCCGATGCCGATGCCGGAGCGGCTTCCACGATCCAGCACTGCGGCGATTTCCCTGGCGCCGAGATTCAAGTCATACAGACGCGCTGCCGCAATGCCCGCGGCGATGGCGAGCTGCGTGCCGGAGCCAAGACCGGTGTGCTCGGGTATCGCCTGCACCACCGCCATGCGCACTGCGCCGCGAAACCGCAGCCGCTCGTGGAGACGGCGCAGCACACGCATCGCGCGCTGCGTTTGCGCACCTTCAACCGAAAACATTGCAGCGCGCTCCGCGTAAATGCGCGTGCTGAATCCTTCGAGTGTCAAGCCCAGGCTGCCGAAGCGGCGGCCGGTGGTACCGTTCAAATCCATGAACCCCAGGTGCAAGCGCGCCGGAGCCTCCACGACTACGCTCTGGGCTTCCTTATCGGTATTCAGCAAACCATTCATTATCTTGTGATTTCAATCCGGAAAGGTTCAGCAACTATCATGCCACCGGTTTTCTCATTGTATTTCAAGCCGGTCACCGCAGTCCAAAAATCTGTTTGCGACGCGCGCGGAGCAGTGTGTCGCTTTATCAGCGCATGACGGCTCATTTTGCCGCACTGCCGTGTGATGAATATATGCTTAATATACAGCAAAATTTTGGCGGCTTGCACCGCGCGCCGCGTCTACCCAAACATTGCACGTTGGCATAGTATGTGCCTTTACCACTACAATCCGCCTCTGGCGGCAAGCGGAATATCTCCATGACGCAACTTTTATCTCCCGGAGTATGGGATGAAGTGCCTTGCCCGTTTTGCGGACTCGCATGCGATGATCTGCGCGTCGCCGCGCAACGCGGCAAGCTTGAAGTCATGGCCAACGGCTGCCCTATCAGCACCAGGGCGTTTGCCGGATTAAGTACCTCCAAAGCCATTTCAGCGCGCAGCGCAGGAAAAACCGCTTCGCTTGAAAACGCCGCGGCTGCGGCAGCAGTTATCCTCAAGAAAGCAAAACAACCGCTGATCGCGGGCCTGGGCACCGATGTGGCGGGGATGCGCGCGCTGATGCAAATCGCCGACCGCATCGGTGCAGTGGTGGACCACATGAACAGCGTGAATTTCATGAGTAACGTGCTGGCGCTGCAGGATGGCGGCTGGCTTACCACTACTTTGAGCGAAGTGAGAAACCGAGTGGATTTGCTGGTGATTGCCGGCACCGACGTGGTGACCCGTTTTCCGCGCTTTTTCGAGCGCTATATCTGGAACCGCGATGCGCTGTTTGGCAGCAACGCCCGCGAAGTCGTGTACCTGGGACGCGGACTGGATACTCAAGCGGGTACCGCCCCCGACGGGCGTAAACCGACCGTCATCGCCTGCGACGTCACGCGCATCGGCGAAATAGCAGGCGCCGTGCGCTGCCTTATCGCCGGGCGGCATATGCAGATTGACCCAGTTGCAGGCGTACCGTTATCCGAATTGCAGCAGCTTGCCAAACGCATGCAAAACGCACGCTATGGGGTGCTCGCCTGGGCTGCCGCAGATTTTGATTTCAAGCATGCGGAGCTTGCCGTGCAAAGCCTGTGCGAGCTGGTGAAGGATTTGAACCGCGGCACGCGCTTTTCCGGTCTTCCATTGGGCGGCAATGAAGGCGACGTGACCGCCAACCAGGTGTGCAGCTGGCAAAGCGGCTTCCCCTTACGCACCGGTTTTGGGAGCGGGCACCCTGATTATGATCCGCGTCATTTCTCTGCCCAACGCATGCTGCAAAAAAACGAAGCGGACGCGCTGTTGTGGATTTCCAGCTTCAACGAGAAACGCACGCCGCCCGAAACCGCCGTTCCCACGGTGGTGCTCGGGCGCAGCGGCATGAGTTTCAATAGGGAACCGGATGTTTACATACCGGTCGCCACCCCCGGAATTGACCATTCAGGACATGTTTACCGCACTGATACCGTGGTGGCGCTGCCGCTAAGGAAGCTCCGCGAGAGTGCACTGCCTTCCGTGGCCCAGGTTGTCGCCGAAATTGAAAAGGCGTTGTAACTCCGCTGATGCTTACTAAACTTAATGGCGGCAAAATCTACGACCCGGCCAATCAGGTCAACGGCGAAGTGCGCCACGTATTCATTCGCGACGGCCGTATTGTCGCCGCGCCCGCTTCCGGCGAGCGGGTGGACCGCGAGTACGATATTTCCGGCAGGATCGTGATGGCGGGCGCGATAGATTTGCACACCCATATCGGCGGCGGCAAGGTGAATATCGCGCGTAACATGCTGCCCGAGGACCATCGCGGCGACATCGTTGAACGCACTTCGCTCACCCGCTCAGGATGCGGACATGCCGTGCCTTCCACGCTCACCGCCGGCTACCGTTATGCCGAGATGGGCTATACCGCGTGCTTCGAACCGGCGATGCTGCCGGTGAATGCGCGCCAGGCACACATGGAAATGGGCGACACGCCCATCGTCGACAAGGGCGGTTATGCCCTGCTTGGCAGCGATGATTTCCTGCTGCGCATGCTGGCGGCGAAACAGGAGCAGCAAACGATAAACGATTATGTGGCGTGGACGCTCAATGCCGCGCATTGCATCGGCATCAAAGTGGTGAATCCGGGGGGCATCTCCGCGTTCAAATTCAACCAGCGCAAGCTGGATGTGGATGAGGAGCATGCGTATTACCATGTAACACCGCGGCAGATACTCAAAGTCCTGGCACAGGCGCTCAGCGACCTCGGCGTGCCGCATCCGCTGCACGTGCATGGATGCAATCTCGGCGTGCCGGGCAATGTGGAAACCACGTTGGAAACCATAAGAGCGGCCGAAGGCCTGCCGATGCACCTCACCCATATCCAGTTCCACAGCTATGGCACCGAGGGCGACCGGAAATTTTCTTCCGGCGCGGCGCGCATTGCCGAAGCCATCAACAACAATAAAAATATTTCCACGGATGTCGGACAAATCATGTTCGGCCAGACCGTGACTGCTTCCGGCGATACCATGGCGCAGTACCGCAACGCGCCGCATGGCCATCCGCAAAAATGGGCGGTGATGGACATCGAGTGCGACGCCGGCTGCGGCGTGGTGCCATTCCGCTACCGCGACAAGAATTTCGTCAACGCATTGCAGTGGGCTATCGGCCTGGAAATTTTCCTGATGGTCAACGACCCGTGGCGCATTTTCCTCACCACCGATCATCCCACCGGCGCGCCCTTCATGAGCTACCCTCACCTGATTAAACTACTCATGGACAAAACTTATCGAAACAACGCCCTTGCCGCCATCAACCCCGATGCTGCGGCAATGAGCACGCTGGCAAGCCTTACGCGCGAATATACGCTCTACGAAATCGCCATCATGACGCGGGCTGCGCCGGCGAAAATCCTCGGCCTTGCCGACCGCGGGCATCTCGGTCCCGGGGCCGCCGCCGATATCACTGTCTACCGCGAAAATGCGGACAAGGAAAAAATGTTCGCCAAGCCCGATTATGTGTTCAAGGATGGCGAGCTGGTGGCGCAAAACGGCAAGATTGTCAAAGTCACCTGGGGCAATACGCACGTGGTGAAACCCGCGTTCGATAAAGGCATCGAAAAGCAGCTTAAATCCTATTTCGAGCGCTACCAAACGATGCGAATGGACAACTTCAAGATTAGCGATGACGAGATGTACGAATTCGGGCACGGCAACAAACTCATGCTGCATCCCTGCCGCAAAAGGTAAGGCGTGAGGCGTGAGGCGTGAGGGGTAGCAACTTTACTCCTCACTCCTTACCCCTTACTCCTCACTGACTTATGATTATTAACGGCGTCACCATAGACGACACGTTTGCCGAAGCCTTTGGCATGAAGGCGACCCGCGTCATCATCACCGCCCACAATCTCAAATGGGCGTATCACGCGGCCACCGCTGCCACCGGTTTCGCCACTTCAGTAATCGCCTGTGGCTGTGAGGCGGGAATCGAGCGCAAGCTCGAGCCTGATGAGACGCCGGACGGGCGCCCCGGCGCGGCGATATTGCTGTTCGCCGTCTCGGGAAAGGAACTGGCCAAGCAGCTGGAGCGGCGCGTCGGCCAATGCGTGCTCACCTCTCCGACCAGCGCCGCGTTTGCCGGAATAACCGAAGGAGAATCATTGCCACTGGGAAAGAATCTGCGTTACTTCGGCGACGGCTTCCAGTCATCCAAGCTGATCGGCGGCAAACGCCTGTGGCGCGTGCCGGTGATGGACGGCGAATTCCTGTGTGAAGAAACCACCGGCATGGTGAAAGCGGTGGGCGGGGGCAATTTCCTGATTCTGGCGGAATCGCATGCACAGGCGCTCGCCGCCGGCGAAGCGGCCATCGAAGCCATGCGCAAAGTGCCCAACGTCATCATGCCTTTTCCAGGCGGCATCGTGCGCTCCGGCTCCAAGGTCGGTTCCAAATACAAGGCGCTGATGGCTTCCACCAACGACGCCTTTTGCCCGACCATTCGCGGTATCACCCGATCCGAATTGTCCGAAGGCATCGAGGCGGTGCTGGAGATCGTGATTGACGGCCTCAACGAGCCTGATGTGCGCAATGCCATGCGAGCCGGCATCTCTGCCGCGTGCGCCCTGGGCGCGCAAAACGGCATACGCCGCATCACCGCAGGCAACTACGGCGGCAAGCTAGGGCAATTTCATTTTCATTTGCGTCAAATCATGTCATGAGCGCGCTGACCTTAACTTTAAATGAAACGCCGCGGCAGCGTGTAGACCTGTCCCCGCTCACGCCTGATTTACTCAAGGAGAAATCGCCGGCCGAAATCTCCGCCATTGAACTCGCCAGCGGCAACCGCAGGCTGCGGGTGGGCGAGCTTTTTTCCATCAGCGGGGATGATTCATCCAGGCTGGTGATTAAAAACAGTTGCGACAAACTCGACCGCGTCGGGCAGGCGATGACCAGCGGCAGCATCACGGTACACGGCGATAGCGGCGCTTACCTCGGGTTTACCATGAAAAACGGCGCTATCACCGTGCATGGCAACGTTGGTGCTTATGCCGCAAGCGGGATGAAAAACGGCCTGCTCCACATTCGCGGCAATGCGGACGATTTCCTTGCCGCCGCTATTCCCGGGGACCGGCACGGCATGGCGGGAGGCATGGTGATCGTCACGGGCGATGCTGGCGACCGGGTCGGCGACCACATGTGCCGCGGCGCGGTGCTGATCGAAGGCAATGCCGGCGATTACTGCGCTTCGCGCATGCTCGCCGGCACCATTGCGGTGCTCGGAAAAGCGGCAGACTTTGCCGGGTACGGCATGAAGCGGGGCACTCTCCTGCTCAATACCACGCCCAATAATTTCCCCGCCACCTTCAACGATTGCGGCACGCACCATCTCAATTATCTGCTATTGCTCATCAAATCCTGGCAGTCCCTTGACAGCAAATTCGCGCTGCTTGAACCGCGCTCACGCGTACGCCTCTACATGGGCGACCTGGCGAACGCAGGCAAGGGCGAAATTTTAGTGTGGCAATAACTAATTACCGAGGCCGTTTTGCGCCCTCCCCAACCGGGCCGCTGCATTTCGGTTCGCTGATTGCCGCGGTCGGCAGCTTCCTTGAAGCAAGAAGCCGCAACGGTGAGTGGCTGGTGCGTATTGAAGATCTCGATCCCCCACGCGAGGAGCCCGGCGCCAGCGACGAGATTCTACGCACGCTCGAAGCCTGCGGCATGCACTGGGACGGCGAAATTGTTTATCAGAGTACGCGCCGTGATGCTTATCATGCCGCGCTGCATAGCCTGCGTGGGCGCGGTTTGGTTTATCCCTGCGCTTGCAGCCGCCACGAAATCGCCGATTCGGCAATCGCAGGGATAGACGGTCCGGTTTATCCGGGCACTTGCCGCAATGGCCTGCCGCCGCGGCGCAGGGCCCGCGTGTGGCGAGTGAAAACGGACCGGCAGCTTGTTGAGTTCATGGACACATTACAGGGCTGCGTTGCGCAGCGTCTCGAAATTAATGTAGGAGATTACGTTCTGTACCGCGCGGACCAGGTTTACGCTTATCAGCTCGCGGTGGTGGTGGACGACGCCGAGCAGGGAATTACCGATATCGTGCGCGGCGCCGACTTGCTGAGCTCGACTCCACGGCAACTTTACCTGCAAAAGCTGCTGGGATACCCCACGCCGAAATATATGCACTTGCCGGTGGCACTGAACAGCGCGGGCGAGAAGCTCAGCAAGCAGACGCTGGCTCCTGCGGTAAACAATGCGCAAGTGTTGGCGTGGCTTTGCCAGGTGCTGCGCTTTATCGGGCAAAAACCGCCGCAGGAACTTGCGCAGACCACGCTGGATGAATTCTGGAAATGGGCGATTGGCCACTGGCAACCGGATCAAATTCCCAAGGCCAGGGCGCTGCCGGCAAATTCACTCAGTCCATGAATAAAACCTTCGCCCTGCCCGATCACGTTTACCGTTATCTGCTGTCGGCCTCGCTGCGCGAGCCCGGGATTTTGCATAAATTGCGTGACGAGACGGCAAAAGACCCGATGGCGCGCATGCAAATCGCGCCTGAGCAGGGACAATTCATGGCGTTGCTGGTGCAGCTCATGGGCGCAAAAAAATGCATCGAGATCGGCGTGTTCACCGGTTACAGCTCGTTATGCGTGGCGCTGGCGCTGCCGCTTGACGGCAAAATCATCGCCTGTGATGTGAGCAAGGATTGGACGCAAATCGCGCGCCGCTATTGGCAGGAAGCGGGCGTAGCGCAAAAAATAGATCTGCGCCTTGCGCCCGCGCTCAAAACGCTGGACGCGCTGCTCGCGGAAAACCAGGCCAGCACTTTCGATTTCGCCTTCATTGACGCCGACAAGGAAAATTATCTCACTTATTACGAGCGTTGCCTGGAGCTGCTGCGGCGCGGCGGCCTGATCGCGATTGATAACACTTTATGGTCGGGGCGTGTCGCCGAACCGGACAACCGCGAAACGGATACCGTGGCGCTGCGCGAGTTCAACAACAAACTGCATCATGACCAGCGGATTGCGTTGTCGCTGCTGCCGATTGCCGACGGGCTGACGCTGGCGCTGAAACTCTAAAGAGGCAAAGGCTCACCGTCCTTGAATAGCAACAGCTCGCCGGGCACCATGGTGGTCCAGCTCTCGTTGTCGGTGAGGGGCAACGTGGCAATCACCGCCACCTTGTCATTCGGCGTGGCGAGCCGGCTGAAATCTACCGTGATGTCCTGGTCCTTCAAATGCGCGCGGCCGAAGGGGGCATGGCGCAGCACGTAGGAAAGCTTGTCGGCGCAGCGCGCGAAAAGACACTCGCCATTCGATAGCAGATAATTGAATACGCCGTATTCAGCCAGTTCGCTAGTTACCTCCTTGACCGTTGCATAAAGAGATTCAGCCCGTGGCTGTCTGTTCGGGGACATCCGGCGCAAAGTCTCAAGCAGGAAACAGAAAGCTTGCTCGCTGTCGGTGGTGCCGACCGGATAGAAATTACCGTTGAGCCGGGGATGAAAATCCTTGAGCGTGCCGTTGTGCGCGAAAATCCAGTAGCGCCCCCACAACTCGCGCATGAACGGGTGCGTGTTTTGCAGGCACACTGCGCCTTGCGTTGCCTTGCGGATGTGCGCGATCACGTTGAGCGAGTGAATCGGGTAATTGCGTACCAAATCTGCCACAGGCGATTTCGTTGCGGGCTTGGAATCGAGAAACAACCTGCAACCCACGCCCTCAAAGAAAGCAATCCCCCAGCCGTCGCCGTGGTGGTCGGTCCCCCCGCCGCGGGTGTGAAATCCCTCGAAAGAAAAGCATATATCGGTGGGCACGTTACAGTTCATACCCAGCAACTGGCACATCCTGAACCTCGGAAGAACAGCGGCAGCCGCAGCCGCGTTGTTCTAGTTATAATACAAAGCCGGTAAAAAATAAAATCAGCACAATCGCGTATTGGCGAAATCAATCAGCATTGCCGGGTTGATGTAGGCTTTAAAAACCAGGTAAATGATTCCTCCCGCCACTGCCAGCGATACCAGCCATATCAGAGTTTTTTGCAATTCGGTCAAATTCACGCCGGCGTTTCCCTGGCATTCAAGCGCGCCACCTGGCGCTCGTCTATCGGCCAGCACAACACGGCGGCAACCACGCTCAAGCCAATACAGGTGAGCCACACCGCGTAGTATGAACCCGAGAGGTCGAACACGTAACCCCCCAGCCACGCCCCGATGAAGCTGCCGATCTGGTGGCCGAGGAACACGATGCCGAACAAAGTGGAGAGATATTTGACGCCGAAAATCTGCGCCACCAGGCCATTGGTGAGCGGAACGGTGCCAAGCCACAATGAACCCATCGCCGCGGCAAATATATAAACGGTCGCCGGCGTGATCGGCAGCACCATGAACAATCCTATTGCCGCCGCGCGCAAGAGGTATATATACGCGAGCAGGTTTTTCTTGCTATAGAGCCCGCCGAAATAACCTGCGAGATAGGAACCGACGATGTTGAAAAAACCGATCAAGGCAAGCGCTATCATGCCGGTCACCGGCGTCATGCCTTTGTCCAGCAGATACGCCGGCAGGTGCAGCATGATAAAAACGGTTTGAAAACCGCACACCAGAAATCCGCTGATGAGATACCAGAAACCCTTGTGGCCACCTGCTTCATGCAGCGCTTCGCTCACCGACTGGTTGTCATGAGCCGATTTCGCGACGGCATTTTTTCCGGCGAGCACCAGCGCCGGCAGCAAGATGAACGAAACTGAAGCCGCAAGGATGGAAAGCGCTGCCGCCCAGCCGAAATGCGTAATCAGCGTCTGTCCGTAAGGCAGCATGGCAAACTGTCCGAACGACCCGCCCGCACTGGCAATACCCAATCCCATGCTGCGCTTTTCCGGACTCAAGCTACGTCCGATCACGCCCAGCACCACGCTGAAACTGGTGCCGCTCATGCCCAGGCCGATCAAAAGTCCGGCGCTGAGATCAAGCTGCACGCCGGTGGTGGAGAGCGGCATCAACACCAGCCCCAGCGCGTACAGGATTGCACCGACCACCAGCACCCGTCCCACGCCGTACTTGTCTGCTATCATCCCGGAAAAAGGCTGGGCGAGCCCCCACACCAGATTCTGCACAGCAATGGCGAAGGCGAAAATTTCCCGCCCCCAGCCACGGCCTGAGCTTAGCGGCTGCAGAAAAAGGCCGAAGCTCTGCCGTGTGCCGAGCGAGAGCATTAGAATCAGGCAGGCACATGCCAGCACCACCGCTGGATTACGCCAGGACGAGTTGGACATCAAGCAATTCCTGTCAATGGGAAAAGCATGGTAAAGGCTTAACCGCGCGGCAGCAAGGCCGGCTGGAAAAACAACAGGGGCGTGTCAACGCCCCCGTATGCCAAACGTTATTGGGCGTGGCATGACCTTATCCCCTAGGCCAAGGGGGGAACTTGAAAAGGAGAGACTGAATATGTTTAACAAAAGCATGATAGCTGTTGCGCTGGCCGCCGCGCTGGCCGCGCCCGCCGGTTTCGCAGCGGACAACGATGTGAAGCAGGATACGCGCGACATCCGCAGCGACAAGCGCGACATCGCCTCGGACCGGAAGGATATCCGCAACGACAAGGGTGATTTGCGTCAGAATACACGCGAGCGCAACCGTGACCGAAGTGAACTCGCCAAAGCCAAGCGCGATGGCAACGCCACCAAAGTCGCGGAAGAAAAGGCCGACTTCAAGAAGGATAACGCCGACATCCGCAAGGATCGCAAAGATGTGCGCCAGGACCGCAAAGAGGTGCGCACCGACAAGCGCGACCTGCGCAAGGACCGGCGCGAATTGCATAAAGACAAAAAGGAACAAAACCAGGGGAAGGATTAACGCCGGAACCTGGCGCCAAAAAAACCCGGCCTCGCGCCGGGTTTTTTATCAGCAGGATTAAAGCGGACCAAAGGCTTGCCGGGCGTGTTCAGCCACTGCCTTGCTCTTCCTCCCATTTGAAGCCGAGCGCTGTCACGCCCTGCTTCAAAAGCTGCATCGCTTGCGGCACCTGCTGTTTGTCGCCGCGCACGCCCACCTCGATCCAGCGCTCCCCCGGCCCAAGATGCGGCAGGCTGAACAGCTTGAGCGCGGGAAAGCGCGCCACGCAGTCGTTCATCAGATCGATGAGCAGGCTTTCCCTCGCACCATACACAATAATCCCCTGCTCGACGGTTTGGCTGCGGTGCTGCAAATGCGGGTAATGCGTATCCAGCACCCATTCCATCATCGGCCACGCCATTTCCGGAAAACCGGGCAGAAAATGATGATGCTTGAGGCTGAATCCGGCCACGCGGTTGTAGGGATTGGGAATGATGCGGCTGCCTTGAGGAAGATCGGCCATCAGCACGCGTTTGGGGTACGTGGCTTCGCCAAACTGCGCCACGATTTCTGCCAGCGCATCGGGATGGCGGTAAAGCTCCACGCCGGCGGCTTGCGCGGCGCAAAGACGGGTATGGTCGTCGGGTGTGGCGCCGATGCCACCAAAGGAAAATACGAGGTCTTCTGTAGCCAGAGTGCGGCGCAAGGTCGTGGTGATCAGTTGAGGGTCATCACCGAGATACTCGCACCAACTTAATTCCAGCCCGCGCTTACTCAATACCCTGACAACTTGCGTGAAATGCTTGTCCTGGCGCTTGCCACTGATGATTTCATCACCAATGATGATGGCGCCAAAGTGCATCATCTCATTATGTAGCTTTCGAGTTGCTTGATGATGTACTCGCGTTCGGAAATCGCTTCCTTCACCAGGTCGCCAATGGACACCACGCCGACGAGCTGGTCACCGTCATAAACCGGCAAATGCCGTACGCGCTTGTCGGTCATCAGCGCCATGCATTCGTCCACGGTTTGCGCGGTGCTCACGTAGACGATCTTACTGGTCATGATATCGCTGACGTGGATTTCCTTCGAGGATTTGCCGTGCAGAATCACCTTGCGCGCGTAGTCGCGCTCGGAGATGATACCCACCACTTTGTCCGCCTCCATTACCAGGAGCGCGCCGACTTCTTTTTCCGCCATCAGCTTGAGCGCATCATAAACGGTGGCGTCAGGCGAAATGGAGAGGATACCAAGGGTTTTGCTCTGCAAAATTTGCTTTACGGTTTTCATATTCGCCCCCACCTTATGGAAAGGTATGCTTGCGGCAGCAGTTTGAACAGGATTCTGCAGCTGACGGATTTATTATAGCCAACGGGCGCGCAAGTGACGCTTTTTTATTGCCGCACGGGTTGCCGTGGTGGCTGCGATCAGCGTGGCTTATTATCAGGTGGCGACATTCTCTCGACCACTTTCACTATCGCGGCGGAATCGAGCTCCCCATCGCCGGTGCCCATCAGCGCATTCATGTGCTGTGTGACCAGTGCCGCCCCAGGGAGCGCGAGGCCCAGCTTGTGCGCAGTCTCCATGACGATGCGCATATCTTTCTGATGCAGCCTCACCTTGAAGCCGGGCTTGAATTCGTTGTCCAGCATTCTTTTGCCGTGAACCTCGAGGATTTTGCTGTTGGCAAAACCGCCCAATAGCGCCTCGCGAACCTTTGCTGCATCCACGCCGTTCTTGCGCGCAAAGGTAAGCGCCTCGGCAACCGCCTCGATGGTTAAAGCCACCACGATCTGATTGCACGCCTTGGTCACCTGGCCCGCGCCGTTGCCGCCGGTATGCACGATGTTCTTGCCCAGGCATTCGAACAGCGGCTTGACGCGAGCAAACACTTCCGCCTTGCCGCCGACCATGATGGAAAGCGTGCCGTTAATCGCGCCGATTTCGCCGCCCGAGACCGGCGCATCGAGCATCTCCACCCCCTTCTGTGCGAGCTTTTCGGCCATCGCCCGGGTTGCCACAGGAGAAATGGTGCTCATGTCCACCACCACCGAGCCGGGTTTCCCACCGTGAATCAAACCATTTGTCCCCAGCACCACCTCTTCCACGTCCGGGGTGTCGGAGACCATCACTATCGTTATCTCCGACTTTTCCGCCACTTCCTTGGGCGAGCCGCAGGCCGCCGCTCCTGCGTCTTGCAACGGCTTCATGGATTCCGCGCGGCGCGCGTAAACGCAAAGCGAGTGGCCGCCCTTGACGAGATTGAGCGCCATGGGTTTGCCCATGATGCCAAGGCCTACGAATCCGACTTTCATCTTGCTTCTCCTTTCACTTCCACTAATGACTTGAATGGTAATTGTTCCTCGCACCAGTGCGCAACGGCAAGCAGCTTGTCGTCTTCCTTAGCTGTAATAATCAGCATGGCCGACGGTTTCATCCGCGCGAGATCTGCCTTGCCGATAATATGGTGGGCCGCCGTCCGCACAAGCTGTCCGGGTTATTCCGCCGTGACATGGTCCACCAGCCAGCGCGCGGTGCGTAGCAGCCGCGCGTCGAAGTGGCGCCGCCCGACGAGTTGTACGCCGAGAGGCAAGCCATTCGACCCTTGCATCAGCGGCAGCGAGATCGCGGGCAGTCCGCACAGCGTCCAGAGCGTGCAGAACGAAGGGTCGCCAGTCGAGGAAAGGCCTGCCGGTGCGGTGCCCGCCGCCGCCGGTGTGAGGATTGCGTCGTAGCGTTGGATGAACAGCTCTTCGAAGCTCTCCTGCATCAGAGGAATACGCGATAGGGCGCGCTGGTAGTCGACGGCCCTCACCTCGCGCCCGCGCTCGAGCAGCGAGCGCAGGGTGTCGGACAGTTGGTCGCGCCCGCGCTGCCATTCGCGCTCGAGGTTGGCTGCCATTTCGGCCTCCATGATGGTGCGGTGCCAGTCCCAGGCCTCGGCCGCCAACGGGAACAGTTCCACCTCCTCGACACGGTCACCCAGTTCGCCGACCAGCTCCGCGAACGCCTGCTTGGTTTCATGCTCGACGCGATCCCACAGCGGCGTCTTGATAAACGCGATCGTCGGCGGCAGCGGCGGCTCTTCAGTCGCGATGGCGCCGAATGGGATGCGCGCACGCGGCCGCGTATCGTGATCGCGCTCGTCGTAGCCGGTGAGCTGCTCCGCGAGCAGCGCGATGTCCTCGATTGTGCGCGCGAACAGACCCACCTGGTCCAGCGTGCGAGACAGGACGAGCATGCCATGGCGCGGAATCAAGCCATGCGTCGGCTTGTAACCGTATACGCCGCAAAAAGCGGCCGGGCGGATAGTCGAGCCGTTGGTCTGGCTCCCGAGTGCAAGCGGCACCATGCCGGCAGCTACGGCCGCTGCCGAACCGCTGGAGGAGCCGCCGGGCGTGTGCTCGGGATTGTGCGGGTTGCGGGTTTTACCGGGCGCGAAGTACGCGCACTCAGTGGTCACGGTCTTGCCGAGGATCACGGCCCCGGCGGCGCGCAGGCTCGCAACTACGTTTGCGTCCTCGTACGGCATGCGGCCCTTGTGCAGCACCGTGCCGTTTTCCGTCGGCATGTCGGCCGTGTCGATGATGTCCTTGACGCCGACCGGAATGCCGTGCAGCGCGCCAAGCGTCTTGCCTTCGAGGCGCCACTGGTCCGCCGCCCGCGCCTGATTCAGCGCGTATTCCGGGTCGAGGAACGCCCACGCACGAACTGTATCGTCCGCTGCCTGAATTTGGTCAAGACAGCTTTGCACCAGTTGTTCCGAGGTGAACATCCCTTCGCGGATACCACGCGCGGCATCAATCGCATTAAGCTGATTCAACTCCGGCGTCCCCGCCGGAGGCGGCGAGCCTCCCGCACGCTGCGCGCCGGATGTCCGCCCTTTAGCTGACATGGAATGCCGAAATCCGGTTACTTGTAGAGCATGTGAGGAATCCACAACCCGATAGCGGGGAACAGGTAGAGCAGCGCCAGCGCGATCAACTGGATCCCCATGAACGGCATCATGCCGGCGAAGATCTGGTTCAACGTCACGTGCGGCGGGGAGACGCCTTTCAGGTAAAACGCCGCCATCGCGACCGGCGGCGACAGGAACGCCGTCTGCAGGTTCAACGCCACCAGCAGCCCGAAGAACAGCGGATCAATGTGGAAATGCGGCAGCAGCGGCAGGAAGATCGGCATGAAGATGATGATGATTTCCGTCCACTCGAGCGGCCAGCCGAGGATGAAGATGATGAACTGGGCGAGGATCATGAACTGCACCGGGGTCATGTTGAGCGAGAGCACCCACTTCTCGATGAGCTCCTGCCCTTCGAGCAGCGCGAATGCTGCCGAAAAAATACCGGAGCCGACAAACAACCAGCAGACCATCGCGCTCGTCTTGGCGGTGAGAAAGGCCGATTCCTTGACGATGCCCCCGAGCTCTTTCACCGTCTTCCAGACTGCGGCGCCGGGATCCGAGCCGCCGGCCTTCGCGTCACGCCGGTGGGCGATGAAGCGATAGATTGCCGCAAGGATGAAGCCGCCGAACCCGCCGACCGCCGCCGCCTCGCTGGGCGTTGCCAGCCCGAACACGATCGAGCCAAGCACTGCGATGATCATCAACGCAAGCGGAAAGAACGAGGTGAGCAGCATCTTGAACACCTCGAGCCGCTCCCAGTTCCAGAGCCAATAGATGACGGCGATAGCGCCGATTACGATGCCGAACACGATCCAGAGCCATAGGGGCACCGGGAGCCGCTCGGGTTCGGCGGCAGCCTTCTCGGCCGGTTTGGCTTTGGCCGCCTTCACCGCGCCCGGAAGCTCCTGCACGCCTTCAGGCTTCGCCGCCTTCGCACTAGGTGGCGGAGCGACTTCTTTCACGCCTTCGGCTGGAGGCACCTTGACTCCGGAATCTTCCTTTTCCGTATCCGGCTCGCCGATGAGGCCGGTTGACATCTCTCTATCCGACTCGGGCGCTGCAACGAGGCCCCCCGCTTCGATCAGCCCGGCCGTGCTGGCCTCGATCTCCGGCGCAGTCGCCAACTGCCAGGTAACGCCCAGCACTGCGGCGAGAAACAGTGCCGGGGTCAGCGTGACGAACAACTGCCCGAGCGCGGTGCGTTTCGCGACTGCGGCGCCACCGCTGCTGGTAACGGCACGCCACAACCCCGTCAACGCGTTGCTGCCATGCTGCGACAGCTTCTGCGCAAAGGGCGGTAGCTCCACGTGGCGCTCGCTCTCGGAGAGCGGGGGCATGAGTGCTGGCTTCCACTTTGCAAGTAAGATGATGTATCCGATGTAAAGTCCAGCGAGCATGAAACCTGGGAGGAAGGCGCCGGCGTAGAGCTGTACGACCGACACGCCTGCAACTGCGCCATAGACGATCAACATCACCGAGGGGGGGATCAGGATACCCAGGCAGCCGCCCGCGGTGATCGCGCCCGCGGATACCTTGACGTTGTATCCGGCCTTGAGCATCGCCGGAAACGCGAGCAGTCCCATCAGCGTCACCACCGCGCCCACGATACCGGTGGCGGTGGCGAAGATCGCGCAGGTTACAATGGTCGCAACGGCGAGCGAGCCTGGCACGCGCGCGGTGGCAAGATGCAGGCTCCTGAACAAGCGGTCGATCAGCTGCGCCCGCTCGACTAGATAGCCCATGAACAGGAACAGCGGGATCGCGATCAGCACTTCGTTCGACATCACGCCGTAAGTGCGCTGCACAAAGAGATCGAGCACCTGCCGGTCCGCGAGCGCCGGGTTCACGCTTCGGTAGGCCAGCCAGGCGAAGAACACGCCCATCCCCATGAGCGTGAAGGCCGTGGGGAAGCCGATCATGATTCCGACGCAGATCAGGGCGAGCATGATCAAGCCGAGATGGCCGTTGGTGACATGGCCCCATGGCGTGAGCGCCGCCACGGCGATCACGATGATCGCCATCAGCGAGTAGCCAAACTGGAGTTCCTTGCGCAGCTTCACTTGCCCGGCTCCCGGTGCACGATCAGCTCGTCGAGCTTCTGAATGTCCTCGTCCTTGACGTGGACCATTTTCTTCAGCTCATCCACGTCAACTTCCTGGACGTCCGCCTCGCGCGAGGGCCATGCGTCCTGCTTAATGCAGATCACACAGCGAATGATTTCGACGATGCCCTGCACCAGCACGAACGCGCCGGCGACCGGGATGATGGTCTTGAACGGGTAGTACGCCGGGCCTTCGGAGGTGATGTTCGAATGTTCGTTGATCGCCCAGGACTCGGCGGCATAGGTGTAGCCCGCCCAGACAAACGCGACGATCCCGGGAATGAAGAACACGATGTAGAGCGTGAGGTCGATGGTGGCCTGTGCCCGCGGCCTGAAGAAGCCGTAGATCATGTCGCCGCGGACGTGGCCGTTTTTCGCCAGCGTATAAGCGCCGGCCATCATGAAAAGAGTTCCGTACATCATGATCATGTAGTCATAGACCCACGGGTGCGAGTGGTGGAGCACGTAGCGCGAGAACACTTCCCAGGAGATGAGCAAGGTGAGGCCGACGATGAGGAAGGAAAAGGCGTGCCCGACCCAGGTGCTCACCCTGTCAACGAACAGCAATATTTTCTGCATGGCTGAAATCCTTCGATGATGTGGCGTGGGGCCGTGAGCCTATTGTGCCACCTTCGCCCCGTTCTTGGCAGCACCCCAAAAAAACACCATCCGGCGCTACTGGATGGTGTTGGTGTTTCCCGCAAGCACGTTCGGTGTCAGCCCTTCTTGCCGAAGTAATAGTTATAGGCCATGCGCCGGTTGACATAGGTGTCGAGGTCCCAGCGCACCGCGCGCGCGGCGAACTTGCGCTGAGATTCAATGACCTCCTTGAACAGCGGGTTCTCCGCCGACTTCTTCTCCATGATCGGGTCGAAGACCTCGATCTGCTTCTGCAGTATCGAGTCCGGCGTTTTGTAGAACTTCACGTGGTCCTTGGTCTGCAGCTCGACGTAGTCCTGCGAGTAACGGTCGATCGCCTTCCACATCATGTCCGCGTTAGCGGCATCCACGGAATACGCGATGATCGCCTTCAACTTGGCCGGCAGCGCATCGTACTTGGTCTTGTTGAAGGTGATCTCGAACTGCTCCGCGTTCTGGTGGAAGCTCTGCAGCATGCACACCTTGGACACGTCGGGAAAGCCAAGCAGGCGGTCGGAACTCGCGTTGTTGAACTCGGCCGCATCGATCAGCCCGCGGTCCATTGCCGGCACGATTTCGGCGCCGGGCAGCGCGATTACTGCCGCACCCATGGCCTGGAACATGTCAATCGAGATGCCCACGGTGCGGTACTTCATGCCTTTGAAGTCGTCCGGACTGGTGACCGGCTTCTTGAACCAGCCGAGCGGCTGTGTCGGATGCGGCCCGTACGGGAAGGACACCACGTTGGCGCCGATGGAGGCGTAGATCTTCTCCAGCAACTCCTTGCCACCGCCATACTTGTGCCAGGCGAGCATCATGTTCCCGTCCATGCCGAAGGCGGGGCTCGATCCCCACAGCCCCAGGGCATTTTGTTTGCCGTAGTGATAGACCAGCACGCCGTGACCGCCGTCGAGCACGCCTTTCGAAACCGCGTCGAGCAGGCCGAAGGCCGGCACCACCGAGCCCGCCGGCAGCACCTCGATCTTGAGGTCGCCGCCGGTCATGTCGTTCACCTTCTTGGCGTAGTCGAGCGCGAACTCGTGGAAGATGTCCTTGGTGGGCCAAGTACTCTGCCAGCGCATGCTGATCGGCCCTTGCGCCTTGGCAATCATCGGGAAGCCGATGGCCGCGGCACCGGTGCCAATAGCTGCTGCGCCTTTTAGAAATTTACGGCGTGATGCGACTGTTTCAGACTTGGCGGCGGAAACCGCTCTCTGCTTCTTGTCCATAAACTCCTCCTAAGAGACTCATAAGATTTTGGGCAGAACGCCCGTTTTTTGATTTGTGTTGATGCGTAGGAGGTTAATGTATATTTCCCCTTCAGCATCATGACCCAGCTTCGCCATCGTATACCCGTACCCGCGCAAAATCAACACAGGTAAACCGGCAATTCTGGACCGAGTTTAAACCCTGGCCAGTACCGCAATAGCCGGTGCAATGCCAAGCGATTTTACGCGCTTGGCATCCGGATGCCAGCCAAGAACCAGCAGCAAGGCCGCGAAACCCAGCATATACGCCAGCGCCACATGCCAGCCATGCCTGAGCCACGACCCGACCGACTTTGCTTCCGGGTACATGTTTGACAGCGCCACGCCTGCCGAGGAACCAAACCAGATCATCGATCCGCCAAAACCCACCGCATACGCAAGATAGCCCCAGTCGTAGCCGCCCTGTTTGAGCGCGAGGGCAGTGAGCGGAATGTTGTCGAACACCGCTGAAACAAAACCCAGGCCAAGCGCCGAATGCCAGGAAGCAGCCGGCAGTTTTTCCACGGGCATGAGCGACGCGCACAGAATCAGCGACAGCAGAAAAATGCTGCCCTTGACCGCATTTGGCACCACCTTCCAGTCGGGTTTGCGAAGCGGAACCGCCATCAGGATCGCCAGCCACACTGCTGTGCCGATAAAAGGAAAACGGTCGGAGATGTCGGTAAACTTGAGGTTGACCACGACGTTGGCGGCGATCGCGGCAATCAGGATCAGCGCAACGATGGCAACCCGCCCCCAATCAATCCGCACCCCGCGCGGCGGGTCTTTCCTGATAGGCGAATAGCGCTGCTGCTGCAGCGCCGCAGGAATGCCGAATATCACCATCGCCACGGATGCCCCCACATAAGCTTCGAGCACATCGAGGGGGTTTACTCCGTCGATCCACATCATCGTCGTGGTGGTGTCGCCGACCACGCTGCCCGATCCGCCAGCGTTTGAAGCGGCGACGATTGCTGCAAGATAGCCGATATGCACCTTGTGCTTGAACACGGTCGCCGCAACCGTGCCGCCGATGATTGCCGCCGCGATGTTGTCGAGAAAGCTCGACAGCACGAAGATCATCACTAGCAACATGAACCCGCCTTTCCAGTCGTCCGGAAGGAATTTCGGCAGCATGGCCGGAACCTGGCTCTCTTCGAAATGCCTGGAAAGCAGCGCGAATCCGACCAGCAGCAGGAACAGGTTGGTAAGAATCACCCACTCGTGCCCCATATGAGAGACGAAACCGGCAAAGCCGGGCCCGTACTTGAACCCGACGAGCAGGAACTTATAACCGAGGATAATTACGAGACCGGTGAGCGCCACGTAAAGCGTGTGGCGATGGAATAGAGCCACGCCTAGCAGCGTCAGTCCAAACAGAATGAAATCCACCGGGATGCCGAACAACGCAGGTCCGTCTCGCCCGACGCTGCCGCTGGCCGGCACCGCACTGGCCACGCCGCTCCATGCCAGGATGAATGCCGCGAGCAACAGGCGATGCTTCCCGCGCACGATGCGCCTCATGTTATTTTCAAAAAAAACCATGCTCCCTTCCTTGGGAACCGCGCGATTCTAGCACCACAGTAGGCACGGCGAACACGCCGGCTTGGCTTCATGCCCGTTCCGATTTTCCCATCCACAGGTTGCTCTGCAGGCGCGCCACATCGTTGAGCGAACCGGATTTCTTGAGTTGTTCGCGCAACCAGAATGAATCATTGCGGCGCGCTGCCGCATCGTCGAGCAACTGATTGAGCGCCGTGCCGCTCTCCAGCGCCGCGGCGTGCGGTGCAAGTAGTTTGAGGGTCACGATGAGGTCGTCACATAAGTTGGCATGCTGCTGATCATAAGGATTGATGAAATTGGCGGCGAAGCCGAAGCGGCAGGACTGGAAGCGGTTGTAGTTGTAAACCAGATAAAGATCCTGCGTCGCCCGCCGTGGCCGTTCAGTCAGGTAATAATGTGCGAGTGACTGGGCGAAAGCCGCAAGCAGCGCCGCCTTGTCCACCGTCAATGGTGTGTCGCAGATGCGGATTTCCACGGTTCCATATTCCGGCTTGGGGCGGATATCCCAGTAGAAATCCTTCATGCTCTCGACGATTTTGTAGCGATGCATTTTCTCAAAATAGGCGTTGAATTCATCCCAGCTTTCAACCAACGGCATGGTGCCGCTTAGGGGAAACGCGCTGATCGCATTCAAACGCGATGAAGCAAAGCTCGTGTCTTCCCCCTGGTAAAACGGCGAGGAGGCGGAAAGCGCGATGAAATGTGGAATATGGCGCGACAGCATGTGGATAAGATAGACCGCATCATCGCCGCTCGGGCAGCCGATGTGGATGTGCTGCCCGAATACCGTGAACTGCTTGGCGAGATAGCCGTAGAGATTCAACAGATGCTTGAAACGCTCGGTTGGATAAATGCGCCGCTCGCTCCACTGGTGAAAGGGATGCGAGCCACCGCCGGCAATGCGCAGGTTGAGGAGCTCGGCTTGGCGCGCCACTACGTTGCGGACAGTCCGTAGCTCGTCCGCAAGGGTCGCGTAGCGCTCGTGGATCGAGGAATTGAGCTCGATCATGCTCTCGGTGATTTCCGGCTTGACCTCGCCGGGATGTTTCACTTTGCTAAGCCTCGCCAGCAAATCAGCGGCGTCGCGCGCCAGATTGCAGTCGTGGGACTTGAGAATCTGCAGCTCGAGCTCGACGCCCATGGTGCATGCCGGCGATTGTTTGAATTCCAGCATCATCGCCGTTCTCCCGCCTCGCCCGCCTGCTTCAGCGCAAACTGAGTCGCCAGCGGGCCGATAAGCTCCAGTATTGCCACTGCCGAAAGCACCACCGCCGACAACTTGGCGCCAAATTCGGGGTACAAACTGGAGGTATCCTGCACCATGACGATGGCCAGTCCCGACATCGGCAGCAATGCGATGCTGAGCAAGCCCGCCGCGCCGGGGCGCAGCCCGCTTAAACGGCCGAACACCAGGATTGCCAGCGCCTTTCCGAGGAAACGCAGCACGATGTACATACCGGCGATGAACCCCGCTTGCGGCAGCGCATCGAAGCGCAGGCTCGCGCCCGCCATCACAAACAGAATCACAAAAAACAACTGCCCGCCATGACCGAACTGCACCGCCATCAGCTTGTGGCCAAAGTCGAGATTGCGCGCCAGTATCCCGACGGTGAGCAGCGTAACCAGCACCGAAAGATTGAGCGAGCGTGCCAATCCCGCTGTGAGCACAATCATTCCGACCAGCATGATAAACTGGCGATCCTCGCGCTTGCCCAGCCAGGCGGCGAATTGCAACACGAGATAACTCACGACGAGACCCGTTAGCAGCGAACCCAGCATGACATAGAGCGGTTGCAACAGCGTTTCCGCCCAGGCCGCATGGTGCTGCAGATGCAGAAAAGGCATCAGCATGGTCACACTGAAGAAGGCAAACACGCTGTTCACGGCGGTGAGCAGCAGCATGCGTTCAGTGAGCTGGCCCTCGGAGCGCAATTCGTGCGCTACCAGCAGCACCACCGCAGGAGAGGTGGCGATGCCGATTGCCGCGGCGATGGCGGCAAACAGCGGCGGATAATCAAAATAGCGCAGCCCAAGGTAAACCGCACAGAAGGCAAAGGCGCTTTCCGCAATCGCAGTAGCGAACAGCCAGCGGTTGCGGCGCAGCCATTGGTAATCAAGGCGGCGGCCGAGCTCGAACAGAATCAAGCCCAGCGAAATATCCACAAACACCCGGCTTTCCTGGATGAGCTGGCTGCTCAATACGCCAAGACCTCCCGGGCCGAACAACATTCCCACCAGCACGTAACCGGTGATGCGCGGCAGCGCGAAAAGCCGCGCCGCTTCGCCGCCAAGCAAACCCACCAGCAGCAGCAAGCCGAACAAAATGGGCGGTGTGAGTGCGGGAGGCAAAGTTGGCAGAAAGTTGAGCTCGGGCATGGTGATTGAACAGTTAAGGAACCTCTGAAAGCGTCGCGCCCGCGTAGGACTTGTTCAGCGGTTCCATAAGTGAAACAACGGATGCGTTGCGCGTGAACGGTGATTTCACGCCCGCATGAGACAGGAACTGCTATTTGACGATAGACAGATTATAACCAGCGTCTGTTTTTTCGGGCAAACAAATTTTTCCGCCGGTCGTGCAACGCAATAAATCAATCAACGAGGATAATGTGCACTCGATAAGGACCATGCGCGCCAAGAGTCACGGTTTGCTCGATATCCGCGGTGCGTGAAGGGCCTGAGACAAAGTTTACTGCTCGTGGCATCACAGGATATTCTCTGCGCAGCAAGCTCCAGACTTCCTCCATGCCTTTTACAATGCGTGAAGTTCTGACGACCGCAACATGCGTTTCCGGCAAAAGGCTGGTCGCAGGAGAAGTATCTTTTCCTGAAAGCAGCACCAGTGTTCCGGTTTCAGCGATGGCGCAAAATGCGGAAGTCACGCCGACCAGATCACTTCCTTGCGCGGGCCGCGCGGTTACGTTCATGCCCTGCGCAGCCCAATCGAGCTGCGCGAACTCCGGCCAGCACACGGCTTGCAGCGGCAGATTATTTTCGCGCAAATAACGCGCGACCACTTGCGGCATTTCGCTGATTGACGCGATCTGATCCACGCTGCTCGCTAAACTCAAAGCGCGCTCGCGAAAGCGCGCTATGAGATTCCATTCCGCCTGCGGCCTGGGGCCCGCCGAATGTTGGCTAATATAAGCGTTAATTTCCCCGCGCTCGGCGCGGCTTGCGCTCTTGCCGAGCGCGGCACGGATACGACTCAATACGTTTTCACGTGCGGCCATTACTCACTTACCGATTCTTCGACCAGGATGTTTTGGCTCCGACGTAACGTCGCACTCCGCGCGAAACGTTAGTCTCCGCCGCAATTTCGCTACGCTCATTGTCGCGCGCGCTCATCCGTGGGTAGGCATATCAAGCTTGGGTTTTTCGGTCTGCTCCGGCCAGCGCGCCGTGACCGTCTTGGTGCAGGTGTAGAATTTCACGCCTTCCACGCCATGCACGTGCAAATCGCCAAACAGCGAATTTTTCCAGCCGCCGAAGGAGAAAAACGCCATCGGCACCGGGATCGGCACGTTGATGCCGACCATGCCCACTTCGATTTCATGCTGGAAGCGCCTTGCCAGTGCGCCAGAGCGCGTGAACACCGCGGTGCCGTTGGCGTGGGGATTGCGGTTGACCAGCTTGATGGCTTCATCGAAATCCCTTGCCCGCAGCAGCACCAGCACCGGGCCGAAAATTTCGTCGCGGTAAATCGCCATTTGCGGTGTCACATGATCAAACAGCGAAGGCCCCAGATAAAAACCGTTTTCATGGCCTGAAACTTTGAGACCACGCCCATCCAGCACCAGCTTCGCGCCTTCCTTCTCGCCGAGATCGATATAGCCTTTCACCCGGTCGCGGTGGGCGCGCGTCACGAGCGGTCCCATCTCCACTTCTCTAATATGTCCCGGCCCGACCTTGAGTCTTGCGGCCTTGTCGCGCAATTTCGCC
Organism: Gammaproteobacteria bacterium; assembly: GCA_041495205.1. Taxonomy (GTDB): domain Bacteria; phylum Pseudomonadota; class Gammaproteobacteria; order Burkholderiales; family JAHFRG01; genus JAHFRG01. The sequence continues at coordinate 43,497 of JBGQCF010000007.1, read as the reverse complement.
ACTAGCGGTTCGGCTGCTTCGCCCACCGCCACCACGGCGGAAATTGCCATGCAGCGCTCGCCCGCCGAACCATAAGCCGCGCCGATCAAGGCGGCCGCGGTAAATTCCAGATCGGCGTCCGGCAGCACCACCGCGTGGTTTTTCGCACCGCCCAGCGCCTGCACCCGCTTGCCGTTCTTCGCGCAAGTTTCATAAATGTATTTGGCGACCGGCGTCGAACCGACGAAGGACACGGCCTTGATTTCAGGATGATGCAAAATCGCATCCACCGCTTCCTTGTCCCCGTGCACCACGTTGAACACGCCATCGGGCAGCCCCGCCTCCTTGAACAGTTCGGCCATGCGCAGGCTGGCGGAGGGCACTTTTTCGGAAGGTTTCAGCACAAAGGTGTTGCCGCAGGCAATCGCCACCGGGAACATCCACAGCGGCACCATCACGGGGAAGTTGAACGGCGTGATCCCGGCGCACACGCCCACCGGCTGCTTGAGCGAATAGCAATCCACCCCGGTGCCTACATTTTCTGAATGCTCGCCCTTGAGCAAATGCGGTATGCCGCAGGCGAATTCCACGACTTCAATGCCGCGCTGCAGCGAGCCGGCAGCGTCCAACAATGTCTTGCCGTGCTCTTCGCTTGCCAGCCGCGCCAGTTGTTCATGGTTTTTTGCGAGAAGCTGCAGGAAACGCATCAGGATGCGCGCGCGCTTGAGCGGCGGAGTCTCGCTCCAAGCAGGAAACGCCTGTTTGGCTGCGGCAACCGCGGCACCAATATCCGCGCTGTTGGCAAACGGCACGCGACGGATCACTTCGCCAGTCGCCGGATTGGTCACCTCGCCAAAGCGCGCGCTTTGGCTCGCAACTTTGCCGCCGCCGATCCACAACGGCAGTAGGGAAAGGGTTTCAGCGGGCTTATTCATGGCTCACCTCATTCGGTCTTGGTACTGCTCGCGGAAGGTGCGGCCTTCAGGCGCAGGCATATCGCGCCCATCGCTCCAGCCGTGCCCTCCCGGAAGATGATGCAGAAGTTTTTCATCGCCCGCCACCCCTTTCAGGATGCGCGCGGCAATGCGCGAGAGCGCAGCATAAATTCCGGGATGCAGAGCCGCCCACGCCCAGATTTTCAACGCCAGCCGTTCCTGCCAGGGGCGCAGGCCTAGGTCCGTCTGCTGCTCGCGCAGATTGCGCATCAAATCGGGAAGCGGTATTTTCACCGGGCACACCACCGCGCACTCGCCGCACAATGTGGATGCATTGGGCAAATCCAGCGCGTTTTGCAGCCCGGCATAGACCGGCGTCAACACCGAGCCCATCGGCCCGGGATACACCCAGCCGTAGGCGTGGCCGCCGATATTCTGATACACCGGGCAGTGGTTCATGCACGCGCCACAGCGGATGCAGCGCAGCATGCTTTGCATCGCCCCGCCCAGCAATTTGGTTCGTCCCGCATCCACCAGCACGATGTGGAAATGCTCCGGTCCATCGCTTTCATCCCTGCCTTTAACACCGCTATTAATGGAAACGTAATTGGTAATCGCCTGCCCGGTGGCGGAACGTGGCAAAAGACGCAGCAAGGTCGCGATATCCTCCAGCGTCGGCACCACTTTCTCGATGCCGGTAATCGCCACATGCACGCGCGGCATAGTGGTCACCATGCGGCCGTTGGCTTCATTCGTGACGATGAGTGTAGACCCGGTTTCTGCAATCAAAAAATTGGCGCCGGTAATGCCCATGTCTGCGGAAAGAAAATGCGGTCGCAGCACCTCGCGCGCTTCGCGGCAGAGTTCCGGTATGCCGGTCTTGCGCGGTTTCTTGTGCTTCTGTTCGAACAGATCCGAGACTTCGTCCTTGCTCTTGTGCACCACCGGGGCAACGATGTGCGATGGCGGTTCATGCGCAAGCTGCAGGATGTATTCGCCAAGATCAGTCTCCACCACTTCGATCCCCGCCGCTTCCAGCGCCTCGTTGAGCGCGCACTCTTCGCTCACCATGGATTTTGATTTGACTGCTTTGCGCACGCCATGCAGTTCGACGATTTCACAGACGATGCGATTCACATCTTGCGCAGTTTCCGCCCAGTGCACCACCGTGCCGCGCGCGGCTGCGTTTTTTTCAAACTGCTCGAGATAAAGGTCCAGGTCGCGGATGACGCGGTCGCGTATGCCGGCAGCGGCATCGCGGTACGTCTCGAAATTTTCCAGCTCTAGAATGGCGTCAGCGCGAGCATAAACAAACTTGCCCTGCGCCTTGGCCAGTGCCTGCTGCAGTCGCGTATCGCGCAGTTTTTCGCCGGCGCGCGCCTTGAAGTACATGGAAGTGATTTGCACTAAACGCCCTATTCCCCGGCCAATATTTCGGCCACATGCAGCACGCGCGTCTTATTATCACCGCGTCGGCGCAACCTGCCTTCGATATTCAGCATGCAACCCAGATCGCCCAGTACCACAGCAGCGGCGCCACTGGCTTGAATGGCGTTGCATTTGTTGTCCGCCATGCGTGTGGAAATGTCGCCAAATTTGACCGAAAAAGTTCCGCCGAAACCGCAGCAGGTTTCACAATCCTGCATTTCTTTGAGCTGCAATCCGGGCGTTTTGGCGAGCAGCAGGCGCGGCTGGCTTTTTACTCCCAGCTCGCGCAAGCCCGAACAGGAATCGTGGTAAGTGATGCTGCCATGGAAGCTGCCCGGAACGTTTTGCAGTTTCGCCACATTGACCAGGAAATCGGTAAGCTCGTAAGTGCGTCGTGCGAGCCCGCTGATTTTTTCAAGCTGTTGCGGCTCATCCTGGAACAATCGGGGATAGTGTTCGCGTATCATGCCTGCGCACGAGCCGGAAGGCACCACCATGTAATCGCAGCCGGCGAATTCGTGCAGCACTTTGAGCGCCAGCGCTTTCGCGGGAGTGCGATCACCGGAATTATAACCAGGCTGGCCGCAGCAGGTCTGCGTATCCGGGACCAGCACTTCGCAGCCTGCTGCCTCCAGGAGCCGCAGCGCGGCAAAACCGATGCGCGGGCGCATCAAATCTACAAGGCACGTCACGAAAAGCCCGACACGCATGGATCTTATCCTGGGATGGTTAACGCGCGAGGTTTCGGCGTAGGCTCACATGCGCAGCATGTTATGCCGGAGCCAAAACCGATGCGCGGGCGCATCAAATCCACCAGGCAAGTCACGAAAAGCCCGACACGCATCGCACGTCCCGTTAATGATGAACCAATTCTGATTAATCATAACACAACGCCTGCGGCGTCCTGGTGCTTGCCCAACGCAAAATCAGCCGCTGGCATTCAGATAGTGCACCGAGAAAAGTTGCTGCGCGTCAGCCCATTCGCGCAGCGGCTCGAATCCCGCTTGCCGCGCTAATTGTTGAAACTCACTCACCGAGTATTTATAGGAATTCTCGGTATGAATCGTCTCCCCGGCAATGAAATCAAAGCGCCTGCCTTGTATCATGACCTGCTGCGCGACCAGGCTTTCCAGGTGCATTTCAATACGCCCTTCTCCTGCATTGTAAAAAGCACGATGGCGAAAGTTCTCCAGCCTGAAATCGCCTTTCAGTTCGCGGTTGATGCGTGCCAGCAAATTCAAATTGAATTCGGCGGTGACGCCCCGGCTGTCGTTGTAAGCGGCGTCGAGTTGCGCCTGCGGTTTTTTTAAATCCACTCCCACCAACATTGCGCCGCCTGGCCCCACCACCTGCAAGGCGTGTTTCAAGAACACCACTGTTTCCGCTTTGGTGAAATTACCGATGGTGGAGCCTGGAAAATAAATCACCCTGCGCTTGAGTCCGGGCAAGACGCATGCGGGAAGCGCGATGGGCTCGGAATAATCGGCGCACACCGCGATCACCTGCATCCCGGGAAATGCCTGCGCGAGGTCCCGCGACGAAACGCGCAGTTGCTCACAAGCGATGTCAATGGGCATGTAAGCGGGCGGCCGCAAGTGTTCAAGCAGGATGCGCGTTTTGCGGCTGGTGCCGCTGCCGTATTCAATCAGCAGGCAACCGTGGCCCAGAAACTGCGCCATTTCCGCAGCAAACTGCTGCATCATGGCGGTCTCGGTGGACGTCAGGTAGTACTCGGGTAGTTCGCAGATGGCGCAGAACAGCTCGCAGCCGCGGCGATCGTAAAAAAACTTGGCGGGAATTTGTTTCTGGGGCTTAGCCAGCCCGGCCAGAACTTCTTTTAGAAAACCTTTTTGCGCCGGAAGAAGATGATAAAACCGGACCGGCAGATCCGCATTCATTGCCACTGGAACCTCTGATTAAGTCCTGCGCAGTTGCGACGGCGGCTTTCCGGAATGGGATGCGCGAAGCGAGGTACAGCCAATGGCCACTCCCCTTGGCAAGCCGAGCGACAAAGCAGACCGCCCGGACAAGCCCCGTCCCGTCCGGGTTGCGGCAAAATGCGGCGTCTGCGTCGTTGCGCTCCTTGGCTTCGTAGTCCGCGCTACGACCTTCGTCGCGCGCCTCGCATCCATCTACATTTTGCCAGCAACGCAATCCGTGGAGGACTTAATCAGAGGTTCCCTAACTTGCGCGCGGCTTGCGGACGAGGCTGGTTTCAATCCATCTTTTGATGCGGTTGGCGTCGGCAATGCGAGTGTATTTGCCCCATGAATCCAGCAATACGATGATCACCGCCTGCTGTGCGATTTTTGCCTGCATCACCAGGCAGCGTCCGGAATCACGGATATAGCCGGTCTTGGACAGCCCGATATCCCAGCTCTTGCTTTTAACCAACTGGTTGGAATTGTGGAAAGGCAGGTTGCGCGACTTGCGCAGCGCCACCGCATGCGAGTGTGCAGTGGTGTATTCGCGTATCAACTCGTAACCGTAGCTCGCTTTCACCATTTTCACCAAATCCTGCGCCGTGGAAACATTGCCGCTGTTTAGGCCGGTAGAATCCACGAACCGCGTATCCATCATGCCCAAAGCCTCCGCCTTGCGGTTCATCGCCGCGACAAAAGCCGGCACACCACCGGGATATGCGCGCGCCAAAGCAGCAGCGGCGCGGTTTTCCGAAGCCATCAGCGCCAGCTGCAACAGTTCGTCGCGCGTAAGCGTCATCCCGACCTTGAGCTTGGAACGGGTGCCGCGCAAGGTATCTACGTCTTCCTTCTCAATGGTAATTTGCTCATCCAGCGGCAATTGCGCATCGAGTATTACCATAGCCGTCATCAGTTTAGTAATCGATGCGATCGGCATGGGCACGTCGGTATTCTTGGAGTAGAGCGGCCGCTCCTGCTCCTGTTTCACCACTATAGCTGCGGCGGAACGCATGCCGCGCAGCTTAGCCGGATCGAGCGGCGGCAAATCTGGCTGCGCCTCGGCAGCGGGCTGCGAGGCATCCTCAGACTGAGCGACTTCCTGCGCGATCTCGAGCGGCAGCAATACCGGCTGCGCCTCAACCGGCGCCTGAACTGCCGGTTGCTCCGCTTGCGGTACTGCCTCGTCCTGGGCGGCGAACGCCCCCATTGTCAACAACAGCAAGCCAAGAATAAGAAATTTTTTCTGCATTGTTTTGTATCTTAAGTTAATGGAACGCAACGGCTTTCCCTGGTTCCCTTAAAGCCAGCGCCAATGATCGCAGCTAAAACAACAAAAATCAAGGTCTAAGTTCACATGTTTGACCAAGATTTTAAGGGTGACACCGACCTCATTGATTTTACGGATAAAGTCCACACATAAGGCTTGGGTTGTGCCCTTGGAGGGAGGTTTCCTCTTCGAAAAAACCCGCAATCAGGCGCGCACCGCTTCCGCCTGGTGTGAGCTTTTTCCTTCCTTGTTGCGCTTGGCTTCTTCCTGCTGCTGCAGCGCCCACATGTGCGCGTAGACGCCCTGATTTTCCAAAAGCTCGCGATGGGTGCCGCGCTCAATGATGCGGCCGTGGTCCATCACCAGAATCTGGTCGGCATCGACGATGGTGGACAGCCGGTGGGCGATGACCAGCGTGGTGCGGTTGGCGGCGATGCGCCTGAGTTCCGCCTGAATCGCTTTTTCCGATTTCGAATCGAGCGCCGAAGTCGCCTCATCGAAAATCAGTATTCGCGGATTTTTCAAGATCGCCCGGGCAATCGCCACACGCTGCTTCTCGCCGCCGGAAAGCTTCAAGCCACGCTCGCCCACCATGGAGCCGTAACCGTCCGGCAGCGTCACGATGAAGTCATGGATGTGCGCCGATTTCGCCGCCTCGATGACTTCTTCGCGGGAGGCAGTGGGGCAGCCGTAATTAATGTTGTAAAAAATGGTGTCATTGAACAGCACCGTATCCTGCGGCACGATACCGATCGCCGCGCGCAGGGATTTTTGCGTCACTTCGCGGATATCCTGGCCGTTCACCGTGATACGACCGCTCCCGACATCGTAGAAGCGGAACAGAAGCCGTGCCAAAGTGGACTTGCCCGAGCCGCTATGGCCTACTACAGCAACCGTCTTCCCCGGCGCAATTTCGAAGCCCACATCAAACAGGATCTGACGCTTCAACTCATAATTGAAATTCACGCTATCGAAACACACCGCTGCCTTCCCTGCCACAAGATCAGGCGCGCCAGGCGGATCCTGGACTTCCAGGTTTTCTTCCAGCAGGTTGAACATTTTCTCCATGTCGGCGAGCGAATGGCGGATTTCGCGGTACACAAAACCCAGGAAGTTGAGCGGCAGGTACAGCTGCAGCATGAAGGCGTTCACCAGCACCAGGTCACCCAACGTCATCGTGTTTTTGACCACGCCGTTCGCCGCCAGAACCATGAGCAGCGTCATGCCCACGGCGATGACGGCGGACTGCCCGGCGTTCAATCCCGCCAGCGAAGTCTGGTTGCGCACCGCCGCTGTTTCCCACACCTGCAGGCCTTCATCGTAGCGCCGCGCTTCCCATCCCTCATTGCCGAAATATTTCACCGTCTCGTAATTGAGCAGGCTGTCTATGGCGCGGGTGTTGGCCTTGGAATCCGAGTCGTTCATGGTGCGGCGGAACACCATGCGCCACTCCGTCACCACCAGGGTAAACACGATGTAAATGGCCAGCGTGACGAAAGTCACCACCGCAAACCACACGTCGTAATTGATGAGCAGGATTGCCGCCACCAGCGTGATTTCCACAAAAGTGGGCAGGATATTGAACAGCATAAACTGCAGCAGGAAGGAAATGCCACGGCTGCCGCGCTCGATATCGCGCGACACCCCGCCGGTCTGCCGGTCCAGATGGAAGCGCAGGGAAAGCGAATGCAAATGGCTGAAGACTTTGAGCGCCACGCGCCGGACCGCGCGCTGTGTTACCTTGGCGAACACCGCGTCACGCAGTTCGCCAAACAGCGTGGCGGAAAAGCGCAGCAAGCCATAACCTGCGAGCAGCGCAATGGGTAATACCAGCAGCGCGTCTTTCACGCTCAATGAATCAACGATGCCTTTAAGCGCCAGCGGTACCGCGACATTGGCGAGTTTGGCAAAGATCAGCAAGGTGAGAGCCAGCGCTACCCGCCCCTTGAACTCCCACAGATAAGGAAGCAGGGCCTTGATGGTATTCCAGTCGTTGCGGTTCTTTGGCGGCTTGCCGAAATGAGTGACGCGCATAGCTGTTGCTTCAAAAGTATTAGGGTATCACCCTGTGTATTGATTGGCGAGCCGGAAAAAAAGACGCGTCGGTAAAACGCTACGGATTTCCGATGCCGGTCAAAATCGCCTAACGGCGCGACTTAAGGAACCTCTGATTGAGTCCCGCGCGTGACGCGTTGCGGGCGAGGGGTAGCCAGATGCTAGGCGCGAGGGCACAGCGCTATCAAGTCATAACGCAAGCCCGAGCAACACCGCAGATGGCCACCCGGTCGCCGCAACCCGAAGGGACGGGGCAATCCGTGCACATGGCTTTGTTGTTCGTCGCTGGTTTGGGATGAACCAAACGGCGCTCCTCACGCCTCGTCCTGCACTCGGATCGCACACCGTCGCGCACACGATGGACTCAATCAGAGGTTCCTTGGTTCCTGCTCTCGCCCGTAACCAAACGCGCCCGTGACAAAACGCGCCACGCCGTAGCTGATCCAGATCAGGACACGCTGCGCGAGCGGCCGGTTTTTCCAGCGTTCGCGCACCACCTGCGTTGCGCCGCGCGCAATCGCCTGCATCAGGCTTAGCCTGAGCTGCTGGGCGAAACCGCGGTCTTCCACCACCACGTTCGCTTCCCGCCCCAATAACATGCTGAAAGGATCGATGTTGGAGGAACCGACCGTTGCCCAATAGGCGTCCATCACCGCCACTTTGGCGTGCATGAAGCTCTTGTGGTACTCGTAAATCTCCACGCCGGCATCCAAAAAATTGCCATACAGCGCACGAGAAGCATAATGCAGCAGCAAATATTCGACTCGACCCTGCAACAACAGGATCACGCGCACACCGCGCGCCGCAGCGTTCACCAGCGCGCGGCGGAAATTGCGGCCGGGAAGAAAATAGGCATTGGCGATGATGATTTCCTGCTTGGCGCCGGCAATCGCATTGAGATAGGCCTGTTCGATATCGCGGCGATGGCGCAAGTTGTCGCGGGTGACCAGTGCCGCACGCTGCTGGCCGCGGGGCTGAGACGCCGCCGTTCGGCCCTTGGTGTAGCCCCATTCACGCCGCAGGTGCGTCCAAGTGACTCGCGCCCACAGGTCTCTCGCCGCAGCATGGATCACCCGCAACAGAGGTCCTTCGACTTTCACCGCGTAATCGAAACGGGGCGGGACCTGCTTAGGCGTGTGCATGTCGTCAATGATGTTGATGCCGCCAATAAACGCAATCCTGCCGTCAATCACCACGAGTTTGCGGTGCATGCGCCGCAGCCGCTGGCGCCTGAATTTGAAGCTCAAGACTTCCGGCCGGAACAGCAGCACCTGTATTCCCGCCTGTATCATGCCGGCGAGCATTTCCTGTGGCAGGGATTTTGAACCGAAACCGTCCAGCAGCAGATGCACCGTGATTCCGCGCTGCGCTGCGTGCTGCAGAGCCTCGGCGATGCGCCTGCCGGTATTATCGTTTTCGAAAATATACGATTCGAGAAAAATCTCCAAAGCCGCATTCTTGATAGCCTTTTCCAGCTCGGGAAAATACTCGGCTCCGTTATGCAGCAGCGTGACCCTGTTGCCCGCAAAAAAACGCATCATTGCACCACAAAATTAAGCTGGGAGATTTGCCGCGGAATAAACTAGGCTGCGCGCGCCGGCAGCGCATTAACAGGGTGTTGAAGAACTCCACGGGGCCGCGGCGTCGGCTTTCCGGAATGGGATGCGCGAAGCGAGCCGCGTCGAATAGCCGTTGCATATTCGCAAGGCGAGCGACAAAGCAGACCGCCCGGAAAGTCACGCCCCATCCGGGTTTGCACGAAAAATGCCCATCTGCTGCGTTGCGCTCCTCGGCATCGTAGTCCTGGCTACGACCTTCGTCGCGCGCCTTGCATCTGAGCATTTTTCGTGTCAAACGCAGCTCCCGGAGAGTTTTTCAACACCCTGTTAAACCCGCATCATGGTTGCGGAGAGGGCGGCGTGGTCGGAGATTTTCGACCACGGCCGACCGCGATGCACATGCACGCGCTCGACGCGGAAGCCGCGCACGTAAATGCGATCCAGCCGGAACACCGGCATCGCCGCCGGGTAGCTGCGCGCAGGCCTGCCGCGGATGAGTTCGAATACTTCGTGCAAGTGCAGCGAATCGGCGAAAATCCTGCCCGCCTGGCTGCGCCAGTCGTTGAAATCGCCAGCGATGATGAGCGGCGCTTGCGCCGGCACCAGTTTTTCGATGTGGTCGCGCAACGCCAGCAACTGCTTTTCGCGCCAGCGCGAAAACAGGCCCAGATGCACGTTAATGCAATGCAGATGCTCATTCCATCCCGGTAGCTTCATCTCACAATGCAGCATGCCGCGATTTTCCAGCATATGCGCCGAAACATCCAAGTTGTCCCAGTGCACGATCGGGAAGCGGCTCAAAATGGCGTTGCCGTGGTGACCTTCGTCATACACTGAATTCTTGCCGTAGCTGAAATCGCTCCACACGGTATCGGCGAGGAATTCGTATTGGGGTTTTTGCGGCCAGTTGGCATAGCGCGCAGCATGGTGGTCGTGATATCCCTGTACTTCCTGCAGGAACACCACGTCTGCGCGCATCGCGTGCAACCGCTCGCGCAGCTCGTGCACCATCATGCGCCGGTTGAAATGCGAGAAGCCCTTGTGGATGTTGTAGGTTGCAACATGTAAGGTTTTGCTCATGATTACGCGGAGTCTTTAAGTTAGTCCAGAAAATTGTTGAACGCACACGGCTATTCTGCACCGAGATCAACTCGAACAAGCGGGAAGCTCAGTCCATCATTAATCAGGATACAGCCGGAGATACGAGGCGTCTAGAAGATTTGGAGCATGCGGTCCAGCGCAAGCCGCGCCTGTTCGGCGTCGCGCGGCGGAACACGGATTGGGTTCACCACCTTGCCCTCAACCAGGCTTTCCAGCACCCAGGCAAGGTGCTGGGGATCGATGCGCGCCATGGTCGAACACATGCACACCGTGGGCGCCATAAACTGCACGATTTTGCCTTCCGGCTTCACTTCTTCCGCGAGGCGACTCACCAGATTCAGTTCCGTGCCCACCAGCCAGCGTGTGTTAGGCTTGCCCGCTTTCACGGTCTTAATAATGGTTTCAGTGGAGCCCACATAATCCGAGAGTTTGCACACCTCGAAATTGCATTCGGGGTGTGAAATCACTATGCCGTCAGGATGCTGATTGCGGAATTTGAGTACATGCTGCGGCTGGAACATCTGGTGCACCGAGCAATGGCCTTTCCACAACAGGATTTTGGCTTTGCCTATTTGCTCGGCAGTCAGCCCGCCCATCGGCTCTTCGGGATCCCAGACCGGCATTTCATCAAGAGGAATGCCCATCTTGTAGCCGCTCCAGCGCCCCAGATGCTGGTCGGGAAAGAACAGCGCCTTCTCGCGCCGCTCGAACGACCATTCGAGAATTTTTCCGGCGTTGCTGGAAGTGCAGACGATGCCGCCATGCTCACCGCAGAACGCTTTCAAATCGGCGGCGGAGTTAATATATGTCACCGGTGTGACCGTTTGCTCGGGATCGAAAACTTCGGCAAGCTCGCGCCACACCCGCTCCACTTTGGCAAGGTTAGCCATGTCCGCCATCGAGCAGCCTGCGTTCATGTCAGGCAAAATCACCGTGCGCTTGGCAAAGGTGAGGATGTCAGCCACTTCAGCCATGAAATGCACGCCGCAGAACACAATGTATTCAGCGGAAGTCTCCGCCGCAAGGCGCGAGAGCTTCAGCGAATCCCCGGTTAAATCGGCATGCTTGTAGACATCGGCGCGCTGATAGTGGTGGGCGAGTATCACCGCGCGCTTGCCCAAAGCAGCCTTCGCCGCGAGGATGCGTTCCTCGCAGGCTTCGTCCTGCATCCGGCTGAACCGGTCAAAAGCTATCGCACTGACTTGCATGGGAAAATCTCATCATAAAGTTTGAGCGCCAACGCTGCGGTAATCGAATCACTTACATTATCACAATAAGACAAAAATTCCAGCCCGCTGTTGCATCAATGCAGGATAAATCTCGGCAGCGTCAAAATCGCGTCGCGATTGCTCCAGGAAAAACATTTTTGCGCCGCTTCCTGATACGGCAGCCAGGCAAAACCCAGATGCTCCCGAGGCGCAACCGTCACCGGAAGCGGCTCCGGCACCAGCAAACCGAACACATGCTCGGTGTTCTTGCTCACCCCTGGCGGATAGCGATGCCGCCACTCAGGGAAAATTTTATATTGGTTCCGGATGTCCCAATCTGTCAGCGCATACTTCTGCGCATCCAGCCTGGTCTCTTCCAGCACTTCACGAATCGCGGTTTGCTCCATCGTCTCGCCCTCATTCAGGCTGCCGGTCACCGATTGCCAGTAGCCGGGATGGTCGGCGCGCTCTAGAAGCAGTACTTGCAGATCGGGGGTATGAATTACCACCAACACTGAGACAGGGATTTTGTATGAAGTTTTCACCGTGGAGAGCGCCGAGGACGCAGAGGAAAACCGGTAACTATTTTATCTTGTTTTTCTTGGCGTCCTTTGCGTTCTTGGCGTTTCAAGATTTCGTCGTTTCTGCCTGCCGCAACCGGATGTGCAGTTCGCGCAGCTGTTTTTCATCCACCGGGCTGGGCGCCTGGGTGAGCAGGCATTGCGCGCGCTGGGTTTTGGGGAAGGCGATCACGTCGCGGATGGATTCCGCGCCCGCCATCAGGGTGACAATGCGGTCGAGACCGAAGGCGATGCCGCCGTGCGGTGGCGCGCCGTACTGCAACGCGTCAAGCAGGAAACCGAATTTCTGCCGTGCTTCTTCTTCGTTGATGTTGAGTGCGCGGAAGACTTTGGATTGCACCTCCTCGCGGTGGATGCGCACCGAGCCGCCGCCGATTTCCCAGCCGTTCAATACCATGTCGTAGGCTTTGGCGTGCGCCTTGGACGGATCGCTGTCGAGGAAGACTTCGTGCCCGTCTTTCGGTGAAGTAAAGGGATGGTGCAGTGGATCCCAGCGCTTTTCTTCATCATTCCACTCGAACATCGGGAAATCCGTGACCCATAGCGGCTTCCAGCCTTGCTCGGTGTAGCCTTTTCCATGCCCGATTTTTTCGCGCAGCGCGCTGAGAGAGTCGTTCACAATTTTCGCCTTGTCCGCGCCGAAGAAAATCAGGTCGCCATTCTGCGCTGCGGTGCGCTCGAGAATCGCTTTAATGACGCTCTCGGACAGGAACTTGAGGATGGGCGACTGCAAACCTTGCGTGCCTTTCGCCTTTTCGTTGACCTTGATGTAGGCAAGCCCCTTCGCGCCGTAAATTGCGACAAACTCCGTATAGTCATCAATGTCCTTGCGCGTGAGCGCGCCGCCGTTGGGTACGCGCAGTGCGGCGATGCGCCCATCGGACAGCTCAGCGGCGGAACGGAAGATCTTGAACTCGACCGCTTTCATCAAATCGGTAAGCTCGGTAAGCTGCAGCGACACGCGCAGGTCGGGCTTGTCCGAGCCGTAGCGCTGCATGGATTCCTGGTATGTGAGGCGAGGAAAAGGCTTGGGCAGCTCCACCCGCATCACTTCCTTGAAGAGGCTGCGGATCAGCTCTTCCATCAACCCGGTGATTTCGCCTTCGTTCAGGAACGAGGTCTCGATATCAATCTGCGTGAATTCCGGCTGGCGGTCGGCTCGCAAGTCTTCGTCGCGGAAGCATTTGGTGATCTGGTAATAACGGTCGAATCCGGCGATCATCAGAAGTTGCTTGAATAATTGCGGTGACTGCGGCAGCGCGAAGAACTGCCCGGGATAAATGCGCGACGGCACCAGATAATCACGCGCGCCCTCGGGCGTGGACTTCGTGAGCATGGGCGTTTCAATATCCAAGAAGCCGTGCGCGTCCAGGAACTGCCTTCCCGCCATCGCGACTTTATAACGCAGCTTGAGGTTCGCCTGCATTTGCGGGCGGCGCAAGTCAATCACGCGGTGAGTAAGCCGGGTGGTTTCTGAAAGATTTTCATCGTCGAGCTGGAACGGGGGAGTGAGCGAGGGGTTGAGAATCTCGATCTCGTGCGCCAGCACTTCCACCTCGCCACTTACCAAGTCCGGGTTCACCGTGCCTTCAGGGCGGTGGCGCACCTTGCCGGTAACTTTCAAAACGAATTCATTGCGGATTTTTTCCGCGGTCTTGAACATCTCCGGACGGTCGGGATCGCATACCACCTGCACCAGCCCTTCGCGGTCGCGCAAGTCGATGAAAATCACACCGCCGTGGTCGCGCCGCCGGTGCACCCAGCCGCATAGAGTCACGCTTTGCTGCAAATGCTTCCGGCTGACGAGGCCGCAATATTCAGTACGCATCATGATGAAGGGTCGGAAATTCCAGGATTGAAGTCGGGCTAAAAGCCGTGCCCTCAGTCGGTTTCTTTCTAATTATCCGGCGCCGCGACTCCCATGGAGATGATGTATTTAAGCGCCTCGTCCACGCTCATGTCGAGTTCTATTACATCGCTCTTCGGCATCATCAGAAAAAAACCTGACGTGGGGTTGGGCGTGGTCGGCACATATACGCTCACGTATTCGCCTTTGAGATGATTGGCGACATCACCACCCGGCTGCCCGGTTTGAAAGGCGATGATCCACGAGCCTTCGCGCGGATACTGCACCAGCAGAACCTTGCGAAATGCTTGGCCTTGGCCGGAAAACAGCGTGTCGCTCACCTGCTTGACGCCGCTGTAAATCGATTTCACCACCGGGATGCGCGAAAGCAGCCACTCCCAAAACTTCACCAGCCGCTGGCCGAGAATGTTGGCGGTAAACAGTCCGGTGAGGAACACCACCACCAAGGTGAGAATCACGCCCAAACCGGGAATGTGGTAACCAAATAGCGCCTCGGGACGCCATTCCAGCGGCAACAGGCGCAAACTCTGATCCATGGTGCTGATCAAAAAATCCAGCACCCACAGGGTGATGACCAGCGGCACCCAAATCAGCAGCCCGGTAATAAAGTATTTTTTCATTTGCTGGCAGACGGGGCAGCCGCTGGCGCCGCTGGTTGAGTCCCTTTGGGTTCTTCAGCGGATTTTTTTGCGTCCTCCGGCTTGGGCTTGGACCGCTCTTTGAAATCAGTGGCGTACCAGCCCTTGCCTTTGAGCCGGAATCCGGGGGCGGAGACGAGCTTACTCAGTTTTTTCTCACCGCACGCCGGGCAGCGCGTCAAGGGGGCGTCGCTCAACTTCTGCAGGTAGTCTTTTTGGAACCCGCAGCTGCCGCAGCGATACTCGTAAATCGGCATAAATTCCCCAAATTCAAAAGACTGCATATTATATCGTAAGCGCTTGCAATTAAGCGATGAATAAATTGGGGCAGATTCAAGCAAACTCAAGGGCTTATTCCCCGATATACAGCAACAGCCCGCGCTTCCTCGCGGCGTGGAATGCAGCGAGGAAAATCGCCACCCCTGCAACAAGATAGATTAAGTTAAGCAGCAGCGCGTTGAGCAGCAAATCGGTGCGGAAGTGATGCTCAATCATCACCGCGCGCATGCCTTCGAACACATGGCTCGATGGCAATGCCAGTGCGAACGGCTGCAGCCAGCCCGGCAGCACATTGATAGGGTAATACACGCCGCTCACCGGCGCGGCGGCGAAAATCAGCGCCCATGCCAGGTTTTCCGCGCCCAGGCCCCAGCGCAGCACCAGTGCCGCGACCATCAGGCCGATCGCCCAGCCCATCATCATGAGATTGGCGAAGAACGCGATGAGCGGCAGCCCCATGCTGAAAATCGAATAATGGTAAAATGGGATTGCGAGGAGCGCTGCGCCGCCCACACCGATTAAAGTGCGCAGCAGGCTGATGACCAGTTTCGAGCATACCAGCTCGTAAGGGCGCAGCGGGCTCACAAACAAATGGCCGAGGTTGCGCGAATACATCTCTTCAAAAAAAGTGAGCGAGACCCCCAATTGGCTTCTGAACAGGACGTCCCAAAGCAAAACCGAAGCAATCAACAGCCCCGGAGCCTGCGCCACCCAGGAGCTGTTGGTGGTGAGGAACTTGGCGATAAATCCCCACAGGATCATCTGTACCGATGGGTAATAGGCTAGCTCCAGAATGCGCGGCCAGGATTTGCGCATGAGATACACGTGGCGCAGCACCATCGCACCGATGCGCCGCGGGGAAAATGCCACCACGCTCATGATGCGCGCCTCGTTGCCGGTTCGTCTGCGCCCTGGCGCGCAATATCCAGGAATACTTCCTCGAGGTTGCTGCGGCTATAACGTGTAAGCAGTGCCTGCGGCGTGCCCTGGTCAACAATTTTTCCTTCGCGCATCATGATGACGTCAGTGCACATGCGCTCCACTTCCAGCATATTGTGCGAGGCGAGCAAAAGCGTTGCTCCGGTGCGCGATCGGTAGTCCATGAGAAATCCGCGCATGCGATCGCCCATGTCGGGATCAAGCGAGGCGGTGGGCTCATCGAGCAGCAGCACTTCAGGTTGGTTAAGCATGGATTTGGCAAGCGCAACCCGCGTCCTTTGTCCCGCGGACAGCGTGCCGTAGGGCCGGTGCATGAATTCGCCGATTTGTAATTCTTCAGAGAGTTCTTCAAGACGCGGCCTGACGTTTTTCAACCCGTATAGACGCGCATACACAGTCAAATTTTCCGCAACGGTAAGGCGCTTGGGCAAGTCCACATAAGGAGAAGTAAAATTCATGCGCGGCAGCACGCGGTAACGGTGCCGCAGCATATCCTCGCCCAAAACTGTCACACGCCCCGCGGTCGGCAACAGCAAGCCCAGCAATACCGATAGCGTCGTAGTTTTGCCCGCGCCGTTGCCGCCCAAGAGCGCGCAAGCGGTGCCCTGGCGCACGTTGAAGCTCACTGCATCCACAGCCAGCACTTCGCCAAAACGCTTGGTCAGGCCCTCAACTGATATGGCGTGTATGCTCATTTATTATTTGACTGAAACAGTGGTTTTTCGTGCTGCATAGCCGTTGTACGCGTGCATTTTGTTGAGACGGGTTCTATACAAAATCCGGGAATTATGCTAGTTTGTCGCTGCCTGAAATTAGGGCATTTTTTATATCTAAACTTGCCCCCAATCTCGATTCAACCAGCAAAACTGACAGGCGAAAGCTAATTGTAACTTAATCAATATGGAGGAATTATCCATGACCGCTGTTAAAAAGCTCACGGGAATCGCCTTGGCCTGCGCCGCGGCCGGCATGTTTGTTACCGCCGGTATCGGCAACGCAGTAGCGGCGGAAGGCAAGATTCACTGTGAAGGCGTCAATGCTTGCAAAGGCAAGAGCGACTGCAAGACCGCCAATAATTCTTGCAAGGGCCAGAACTCTTGCAAAGGCAAAGGCTTCGTGGCGATGAGCGAAAAAGACTGCACGGCCGCCACAGCTAAGGCCAAAAAAAGCTACTAAGGCTGTCAGTTTAAGCAGCACCCGAACACCCTGTCCGCGCAACCCGCCGGCAGGGTGTTTTTCTGTTATTCTTTCTCTATGCCCCGCACTACCAAATCCTGCAAACCCGATTATTTAGGCTTTGGCCTGGGATTGAGGATTCCGCACTACGACGAGATTCTTGCGACCCGTCCAAAAGTGGATTGGTTTGAGATCTTGTCTGAGAACTATTTGGTCCCGGGCGGTAAACCACTCTATTACCTGGAGCGCATCCGCGCAAACTATCCGGTGGTGATGCACGGCGTGTCGCTGTCGATTGGCGGCACTGATCCTCTGAATCGGGATTATCTGAAACAACTCAAGGCTTTGGCAGACAGGATCGAGCCTAAATGGATCTCCGATCACTTATGCTGGACCGGAGTAGGCGGATTAAACCTGCATGACCTGATGCCGCTTCCCTATACCGAGGAAGCGGTGCAGCATGTGGTCTCAAGAGTCAAACAAGTCCAGGATTTTCTGGGGCGCAAAATCCTCCTGGAAAACGTCTCAAGCTATGTCACCTATAAACAGTCACAACTTACCGAGTGGGAGTTCCTGACCCATATTGCAGAGCAAGCCGACTGCCTGATCCTGCTCGACATCAACAATATTTATGTCAGCAGCTTCAACCACGGCTTTGACCCTGCGGATTATCTCAACGGCATCCCCATCGAAAGAGTGCAGCAGTTTCACTTGGCGGGCCACCAAAACTGCGGCAATTACATCGTGGATACCCATGATCATCCGATAATCAATCCGGTGTGGGCGCTCTATGAGACGGCCGTGAAGCGCTTTGGCTCCGTCTCCACGATGATAGAGCGGGACGACAACATTCCGCCCCTCAAAGAGCTCCTCGCCGAACTCGATCACGCCAGAATCATCGCGGAGCCGATTCTCGCCAAAGCAAAAGCGGCATGAAAGCGCTCTCGCATTTGCAGAAAGAATTCCAGAATTACGTGTTCAAGCGGGGCCAGCGCATGGAGCGCGAAGTCGTGGGCACACGGCGCGCCAGCGCCAAGACTCGGCTTGGCATTTATTCCAGCGCCTACCGCCTGCGGCTCATGGAAGCGCTGGACACCGATTACCCCGCCTTGCGCGCGCTGGCCGGTGATGATGAGTTCGAGAAGCTGGGATATGCCTATATAGAGAGCCACCCTTCCCCCTATTACAACATGCGCTGGTACGGCAGCGAACTCGCGGAATTCCTGAAAAACACGCCGCCTTACTACAAGCATCCGGTATTAAGTGAAATGGCCGCTTTCGAGTGGATTATGGCGCTCGCCTTTGACGCCCCTAACGATCCGGCGGTAACCGTGGAAGATATGGCAAAAATCCCGGCGCAGGCCTGGCCCGGTCTGGTGTTCACGCCCCACGCTTCAGTGCAGCGCCTGAACCTGGAATGGCACGTGCCGTCGTTCTGGAAAGCGGTGGACAAAAAAGAACAGCCTGAACCCCCACAGAAAAATAAATTTCCGCTAGGCTGGGTGCTATGGCGGCGCGACCTTAATATTTATTTCCGCTCGGTGAGTGTCGAAGAAGCGTGGGCTATAGATGCGATGAGAAGCGGCAACTCTTTCGCAGAAATCTGCGGCGGTCTGTGCGAATGGATAGACGAACTGCAAGTCGCGCAGCACGCCGCGGGTATGCTCAAAGGCTGGATAGCCGAAGGAATGATTACCAAGATTTCCTTCACTGGCTAGGCACCAGCGAAGGGAACAGCCACCTTTTCACGCGATCTTGCATCAACCTGCTAAAACGGAATATCGTCCTCTAAATCTTCTATTCCGCCGCCGCCTTTGCCTGTCGATTTGGAAGCGGCCGGCTCTTTTGCGGGTGCTTCGCGGCTCATGGGTTCCGAGCCGCCGCCGCGGCTCCCCAGCATCTGCATGCGGTCTGCGACGATTTCGGTGGTGTAACGCTCCTTCCCTTCCTTGTCCTGCCACTTGCGGGTGCGAAGCGAGCCTTCAACGTACACCTGGCTGCCTTTTTTCAGATACTCCCCGGCAATTTCAGCCAGCTTGCCGAAGAACGCCACACGGTGCCATTCGGTGCGCTCCTGCTTTTCCCCGCTTTTGTCCTTCCAGGTATCGGTGGTGGCGACGCTGATGTTGGCGATAGCCCCGCCGTCGGGCATATAGCGCACCTCCGGGTCGCGCCCGAGGTTGCCGATGATCATCACCTTGTTCACTGAAGCCATATGGAACCTCTGATTAAGTCCATTTATATCTCCCCCGCTATTAACCGAATTACATTCTGTTCGTCAAAACTGCTGCTGTCCACTTTGAGATACGCCACACCTTCGGCGGCGAGCACCAGCGCTTCTTGCACTCCCGGAACCAAGGCGAGCTGCCGCGACAGTCCGCTGGCGCGGCGGCTGTCCATTTCCGGAATCGGATAACTCTTGGTTTCCACGGCAACCGGCACTTTCATGGTAAGCGCCGGTATGAGCCAGATGGCGAGCAGTACAGCGCCGAAAGCGAATACCGCCATTGTGCCGTAATGCTGCGACAGATAACCGCTCACTGCGGCGCCGACAAAAGCGCCGAAAAATTGCACGCTGCTGTACACGCCTATCGCGGTGCCCTTGGCACCGGGCGGCGCAATTTTTGAAATGAGCGAAGGCAGCGACGCTTCGAGTATATTGAAAGCGGTAAAGAAAGCGAGCAATGCAACAAAGATTTCCCACAGGCTGCCGAGCAGCCACGGCAGCAATAACTGCGTGGCGAGCATCAGCGCCACCGCCGCGCAAAACACCTGTTTGAGCTTGGCTTTCTTTTCCGCAAACAAAATGGCCGGCACCAGCACCACGAATGAGCCCAGCATCACCGGCAGATACATGAGCCAGTGGCGGTCAACGCCAAGTCCTGCCTTGCGCAAAGCAAACGGCACTACGATGAACAAGGCCATCAGCACCGCGTGCAGCGCGAAGATCCCGTAATTCAAGCGCAGCAACTGGCCATCGCGCAATACCGCGCGCAGCCTGGCTCTTTGAGCTTCGCTTCCCGTAGAAAAACTGTGTTGCGGGTTGGGAATCACCGCGTACACCACGGCAATCGCCAACAGCGCCAGCACGCCGGTCATGGCAAAAATACCCGGCACGCCGAGGACCTGATTGAGCAACGGCGCAGCGACCAATGAAAGCGCAAACGTGAGCCCGATGGTCGAGCCAATCAGCGCCATCGCCTTGGTGCGGTGTTCCTCGCGTGTCAAATCGGCGGTCATGGCGATCACCGCGGCGGAAATCGCGCCCGACCCTTGCAGCACGCGCCCGATAATAATCATGTAAATGTCTTGCGCCCATGCCGCGACAAAGCTGCCGACGGCAAACAGAACCAGGCCCGCGTATATCGTCGGTTTACGCCCGATGCGGTCGGAAAGCCAGCCGAACGGTATTTGCAGAATCGCCTGGGTGAGCCCGTATGCGCCAAGCGCAATTCCCACCAGGGTATGGCTGGTGCCGCCCGGCAGATGCTCGGCATAAAGCGCGAACACCGGAAGAATCACGAACATCCCCAGCATGCGCAGGCCGAAAATGCCGGCGAGCCCCACGCTGGCACGCAGTTCCAGCGGGCTCATCCTGTCGGAGAGAGACATAGGGGGTTGGGAAAAAATCGAAAACTCAGGTATATTAACAGGTTGGTCATCGCCAAGATAGCTCATGGGTTGGTCATCACCAAGATAGCTCATGGATCTCATAAAAATCCGCGGCGCACGCACGCACAATCTGAAAAACATCAATCTCGATTTGCCGCGCAACAGGCTTATCGTGATTACCGGGTTATCCGGCTCGGGCAAGTCCTCGCTGGCATTCGACACGCTGTACGCCGAAGGCCAGCGCCGTTATGTGGAATCGCTCTCGGCTTACGCCCGTCAGTTTTTGCAGCTTATGGAAAAACCCGACGTGGATCTGATCGAAGGCCTCTCGCCGGCGATTTCCATCCAGCAAAAAGCGGCTTCTCACAACCCGCGCTCCACCGTCGGCACCGTCACCGAAATCCACGATTACCTGCGGCTTTTGTTCGCGCGCGTCGGCGACCCTTATTGTCCGGATCACGAAATCCTGCTGCAGGCGCAAAGCGTTTCGCAAATGGTGGATCATGTGCTGCAACTGCCGCTGGATACCAAGCTGATGGTCCTTTCGCCGCTGGTTGTGGGTCGCAAAGGGGAGCAGATGGAACTCTTCGACGAATTGCGCGCGCAAGGTTTCGTGCGCCTCAGGATCAACGGCAAAGTGTACGAAATAGATAATCTTCCCAAACTGCAAAAAACGCGCAAGCACACCATTGAAGTGGTGGTGGACCGCCTCAAAGTGCGCCCCGATATCAAGCAGCGCCTCGCGGAATCGTTCGAGACCGCGTTGCGCCACGCCGACGGGCGCGCGCTGGCGGTGGAAATTGAAAGCGGGCGCGAACATTTGTTCTCCGCCAAATTTGCCTGTCCGGTGTGCAGTTATTCCTTACCGGAGCTGGAGCCGCGGCTGTTTTCCTTCAACAACCCGATGGGCGCCTGCCCGCGCTGCGACGGCCTGGGGCAAATCAGCTTCTTCGATCCCAAGCGCGTAGTCGCTTTCCCGCATTTGAGCCTCGCTTCCGGCGCAATTAAGGGCTGGGACCGGCGCAACCAGTTTTATTTCCAGATGCTCGCAAGTCTCGCCTCCCATTACCATTTCAACCTGGAAGACCCCTTTGAAAAGCTGCCGGAACCCGTCCAGGAAGTGGTCTTGAACGGCAGCGGCAGGGAAAAAATCAAATTCGCCTACCTCGGCGAGCGCGGCAACAACACCCAGCGCGAGCACGCCTTCGAGGGAATCATTCCCAACCTCGAGCGGCGCTACCGCGAGACGGATTCGTTGGTGGTGCGCGAGGAACTGGCGAAATATCTGAACAGCCAGCCCTGCCCGCTGTGCCAGGGCACGCGGCTGCGCCGCGAAGCGCGTTACGTGCGCGTGGCGAGCCAGACGATTTATGAAATCAGCGCCATGCCTCTGAAACAAACCGTGCAGTTTTTCGAGGGACTGAATTTGAGCGGCGCCAGGCAGGTGATCGCTGAAAAAATCGTAAAAGAAATCATCAGCCGCCTGCAGTTTCTGAACAACGTCGGCCTGGACTATCTCTCTCTAGAGCGTTCCGCCGATACGCTCTCAGGCGGGGAGGCGCAGCGCATCCGTCTGGCGAGCCAGATCGGTTCGGGACTGACCGGTGTGATGTATGTGCTGGATGAGCCTTCCATCGGCCTGCATCAACGCGACAACGGGCGCTTGCTGGACACCCTGAAGCGGCTGCGCGATTTCGGCAACACCGTCATCGTAGTGGAGCATGACCAAGAGGCGATTCTTTCAGCAGATCACGTGGTGGACATGGGATTGGGCGCAGGCGAGCACGGCGGCCGCGTGGTTGCGGAAGGCTCGCCGCAGCAGATCCGCAAACACCCGGAGTCGCTCACCGGACAATACCTTGCGGGCAAGCGCAGCATCAAGCTGCCGGGACTGCGCCACAAACCGGACCGCAAACGCACGCTGCGCATCACGGGTGCCAGCGGCAACAATCTCAAACAGCTCAATCTGAATTTGCCGCTCGGACTGATGGTGTGTGTGACCGGGGTTTCCGGCTCGGGTAAATCCACGCTGATCAACGATACTTTATATCACGCCGTGGCGCGGCATCTCTACGGCAGCCCCATAGAGCCCGCGCCGCATGCGGCAATCGAAGGCACGGAGTTTTTGGACAAGGCGATCAGCGTGGATCAAAGCCCCATCGGCCGCACGCCGCGTTCCAATCCCGCGACCTACACCGGCCTTTTCACCCCGATCCGCGAGCTGTTTGCCGGCGTGCCGCAGGCACGTGAGCGCGGTTACGGGCCGGGGCGCTTCTCTTTCAACGTCAAGGGTGGGCGCTGCGAAGCCTGCCAGGGCGACGGCGTGCTGAAAGTGGAGATGCATTTTCTGCCGGACATCTATGTGCCGTGCGATGTGTGCCACAGCAAGCGCTACAATCGCGAGACGCTGGAAATTCAGTACAAGGGCAAGAACATCCACGAAATTCTGCAAATGACGGTGGAGCAGGCTTACGAGTTTTTTGCGCCGGTGCCAGTGGTCGCAAAAAAACTCCACACGCTGCTGGATGTGGGCTTGGGCTATATCAAGCTTGGGCAGTCCGCGACCACCTTATCCGGCGGCGAAGCGCAGCGCGTCAAGCTTTCGCTCGAGCTTTCCAAGCGCGATACGGGCAGGACGCTGTACATTCTGGATGAGCCCACTACCGGGCTGCATTTCCACGATATTGATTTGCTGCTCAAGGTGCTGCACCGCCTGCGCGACCACGGCAACACCGTGGTGGTGATCGAGCATAATCTCGATGTGATTAAAACCGCGGACTGGATTATTGACCTCGGGCCGGAAGGCGGCGACGGCGGCGGGCGCATCATCGCCGAAGGCGCGCCCGAAGACATTGCGAAAAACCGCCAGAGTTACACCGGCATGTATCTGAAAAACGCGCTGCAGGCGGCGGCGTGAAATATCATTTGAGTTTGCCTTTCACCAGCTCGTAGACGTCGTCGGTAAAGCGGCCTGCATCGGCTAGGACTTTATCGAGCTCAGCCAGTTTCTGCGTGTTAAACGCCTGGTCCTTGATTGACGCGGTGTTGACATAGACGTTGAGCGCCGCGCTTTTAAGCGCCGCGCAAGCGGCAAGCACCGCCACCCCGGCATCACTCACCACATTGACATTGCCTTTTTCCGCGGCTCGCTTTGCCAATTCCATGACCTCGAAACAGACTTTGGCGCAACTCAAGGGCACCTGGGTCGCGCGCTTTAACGCTTCCTGGACCGCCGCAGTGCGCCTGGCTTTTTCCTCATCGCTGTTTTTCGGCAGGCCATAGGCCGCCATGACCTGGTTAAACGCCGCCACGTCATCGTTGATCATGCCGGTAAGCCTGTGCCGCAAATTCTCGGACCGTCCCAGTACTTCGCGCATTTCCGGCTCGACATTGGCATAGTTCTTCTTGCCGATGGTGAGATTGCACACCATGCTCACCAGCGCCGCACCCGTCGCGCCCATCACCGCTGCGGCGCTGCCGCCCCCAGGCGTCGAACTCGAGCCCGCAAGTTCATCGAGAAACTTCTGGATGGAATCGTCCTTAATCACAGTTTTTCCTTTCCTTTCTGATTGGTCGTAATGGTAGACTGTCCGCTTCAATCTGAGGGCCCAACAATGAAAAAACTCCTGTTCCAGCTTGATACCGACCCCTATCCCAGCGCATTCGATACCGTGGTCGCCTATGACGGCGGCGCCGATCAGGTTACCGGATACGGCAATGTTACGCCGCAAACTGTCGGCCCGCTGGTGGACGGCACGATTTTTACCCGCGCCCCCAAGGAAAAGAAATATACCGCAATTTTCGTCGGCGGCAGCAATATGGCGGCGGGACAGGAACTGCTGCAGGCGGTCAAGAAAAAATTCTTCGCCAATTTCCGCGTCTCCATTATGCTCGACAGCAACGGCTCGAACACCACCGCCGCCGCCGGCGTGGCCATGCTCACCCGTTCCGGATCCGTTGCCGGAAAGCGTGCTGTGGTGCTCGCCGGCACCGGCCCGGTAGGGCTGCGCGCCGCTGCGCTGCTGGCCAAGGAAGGCGCAACCGTTGCGCTCACCTCAAGAAGACGCGAACGGGCGGAAAACGCCTCCCGCCAGATAAAGGAGCGTTTCAGTGTCAGCGTCAGCCCGATCGAAGCCACCGATAATGCCGCGCGCGGCGCGGCGCTCAAAGGTGCGCACATCGTGTTTGCCGCCGGCGCGGCGGGCGTGCAATTGCTCGAAGAGGGCCACTGGCAAAACAATCCAAGCATCGAATTGATGGCGGATGCCAACGCCACACCGCCGCTGGGGATTGCCGGTGTGGACATGATGGACAAAGCTGTGAACCGTCACGGCAAGACCGTGTACGGCGCGATCGGCTTCGGCGGCCTGAAGCTGCAGGTACACCGCGCCTGCATCGGCAAACTGTTCGATAGCGACAACCAGATTTTCGACGCCGAGGAAATCTACGCCATCGCCAAGACCATGGCGCAGTAGCCATGCCTTCAATCCCGCCGCGCAAGCTTTTGTTGGGCAGCTTCAAGGCGGCGCTGGCCGCTGCCGATCCCTTGCAAATTGTTCCTAGCCATTTGCCTAAACCGCCCAAGGGACGCACCCTGGTGGTCGGTGCGGGTAAAGCAGCGGCCTCCATGGCTTCCGCCGTGGAAAAACACTGGCCGAAAAACAAACCTCTTTCCGGCTTGGTGATTACCCGTTATGGCCACGGTCTGCCAACTAAGCGCATCAAGGTCATTGAGGCGGGGCATCCGATTCCCGATGCCAGCGGCGAGGCGGCGGCCAAGGAAATTTTCGAGGAAGTCAAAAAGCTCACGCCCGACGATTTGCTGCTGGCTTTAATCAGCGGCGGCGGCTCCAGCCTGCTGTCCCTGCCGGTGGCAGGCTTGCAGATGGCCGACCTTAAAGCGGTCACCAAGGAATTACTGCTCTGCGGCGCGACAATTCAGGAAATCAACACCGTGCGCAAGCATTTGTCCGCCATTCAAGGCGGCAGAATGGCCGCGGCATGCAAAGCGCCGGTACTCGCGCTCATCATTTCCGATGTCACCGGCGATGATCCGACCCACATCGCCTCCGGCCCTTGCGCGCCCGATCCCACAACTTACGATGATGCGCTCGCGATAATTGCCCGCTACCAGGTCAAAGCGCCGGGGGCGGTGATGCGCATTCTGCAAAAAGGCAACGAAGGCAAGCTCGAAGAAACACCCAAACCGGGAAATTCGATTTTCAGCAAAGTGGAGAACCGGGTGATTGCAACAGCGCACAATTCCCTGGTCGCGGCGGCCAAATACTTCCGCAAGCAAGGCATCAAGGCGGTGGTGCTGGGAGATACCATTACCGGCGAAGCTCGGGAAGTTGCAAAAGTCTTTGGCGGACTAGCGCGTCAAATCCGTAGCAATGACCAACCTTGGAAACCACCGGTGGCGCTGATTTCCGGCGGAGAAACCACAGTGACGGTGAAAGGCAGCGGCCGGGGTGGGCGCAACAGCGAATTCCTGCTGTCGCTGGCAATGGATTTGAACGGTTTGAAAAACATTTATGCACTTTCCTGCGGCACCGACGGTTCGGACGGGACGGAAAACAATGCCGGTGCGCTGATTACTCCCGACACCCCGAAGCGCGCCGCCGATCGCGGCGTGAAAGCCGGGAAACTCCTCGCCAACAACGACAGTTACAGCTTGTTCGAAGCCCTGAACGATTTGGTTGTGACCGGCCCCACGCGCACCAATGTCAACGATATCCGTGTAATTCTGGTTTTGTAGAATACCGGCATGAGCGGTATGCTCGGCGCAATCGCCGCTAAAAAGCTTCAAGATTCAACTGCGTCTTACCGTCGTAAATCAAGACATCATTTTGAATGCGGGTGATTGGGTTGAGCGTGTGCTCCTGAGTTTTGCCTTGAGCAACAAGATGCACGACGTGCATGCCGCGCATCACCAGGTAATCCGAAATCAGATGGCGATGGCATTGCCAGGGCAAGCGCTCCGCGCACATGTAGGCAATCTTTGTTTGTTCGGCGTCATTAATTAAAAGCTCGATCGCTTGCTTGAACTCCGCCGATTCCATGTAATCGGCGTAACCGCGGAAGCCCTCGTTGCTAAGCGCAATATGCCTTGAGTCCAGACGGGCTTTGCGGAATCCACCCAAGCCTTCGCCTTCCCACTTATATTTGATGCCTTGACTGGCGAGCAAAGACGCCAGCGGCTCGCGGGAGAACTGCGGGTTGCGGCGCGAGCCGGGATAGCTTCTGACATCCACCAGGCATTGCACGCCCGCTTTCTGCAACATCTGCACCAATTCATCGCCACTGCGGGTGCCGTGGCCGATGGTCCAGATGGTGAGTGATTGTTGGGTCATTCAGTTATTCTCTCACCCTGCCCTTTCCAGATGTGATGAGAGAACCGTTTTGGCTTGAGAAATATTCCCCTCTGTGAGCCGCCAAGCGACGAGGACAAATCGGGGGAAGTTTAGCGAGCACTGTCTGAGCACGTGGCCGCGAAGCGGATCGTGCGAGTTGCGCAGCGCCCGATTTGACCGAGACGCGCAGGAGAAGTCGGCGAGCCGAGGTGCCCTTTTCTTTGGCTACTTTCTTTTGGGCAAGCAAAAGAAAGTAGCCAGCTGCCGGCCTGCCACCGGCGAATTTGAATTTTCCCCTCACCCTGCCCTCTCCCTCAATGGAGAGAGGTTTAAATAGGTTCAGGACAGGCTCTGCCCTCACCCTGGTCCTCTAACCTCGGCGAGAGGTAACTAAATAGTTAGTGGTCATTCCACCAATTCAATGGTGTCGCCAATTTCCAAGTCAAGTCGTTCTGCCGCGCTGCCGGAGTTCACCGCGATCTCAGCAAGACCAAGGCAGTTCTCATACCACAATGGCGTCCCGCTTGGAACCTCTGTAAACACCTTGGCGCGCCTCAAACGGCCACCTTTCACCAGCAGTTGACAATCGGGCGCAAGTGATTTCGCACGCAAGCCGCTCATGGCGTTGCCGTAATGGTCTATGTAAATGACTTCGGCCAAATCTTGGGAGCCGAATCGCACTCTCAGCGAGGTAATTTCTTCCATCTTGTCGCGCGGAAATTCTCCCCTGGCGGCGAGCGCTGCGATCGGCGCAAACAAATCGCGTCCGTGAAAGGAATTGGAAAGAATCTCCGGCCGCCAGGAGATGTGCCAGAACCGGGGGTTGTTTGCCCTTGCCGCCAGCACGGAAAGCAGGCCGTTGTCAGGGCCGACAAACCATTTGCCGTCGGCGGACATCATTACTGCGTCACGTGTGCTCCCGACGCCCGGGTCCACGACGGCAAGGAATACGCTATCCGGCGGGAATTGAGGCGCCAGGGCCGCAAGCAGATGCGAACTCGCTTTGACATTGAACGCCGGCGCATCGTGCAGCAAATCAATCTGCGGCACGCCGGGCGCATGGTGGTGGAGCACGCTCTTTACCTGCCCGACATACAAGTCGGCGCGGCCAAAGTCGGAAAAAAGGATAATCATGAAAATAATTTTAAACCATTCACCGCAGAAACACAGAGGCATAGAGGATAAAACTAGCTACATCCTTCAGCCTATCCCTCTTCAGCCTATCCCTTGTGCGCCGCCAAGGTTTTGGTAGAGAAAGCGGGGAAATGGGCGAGCACTGTTTGAGCGCAAAGCGCGAGTTGCGCAGCCCCCTCTTTCTCCAACAAAACCGAGGGCACCCGAAGGGCGGCAAACCGGGGCGGCCTTTTCTTTGGTGACTTTCTTTTGGCCGCGCAAAAGAAAGTCACCAGCCGCCGGTCTGCCACCGGCAAAGCAGATTCTTCGCTGCAATCAGTAATGACAAAAATAAAAAAAGCCCGGCGAACCAGGCTTTTTTTGTGAACTGTCTCTAAAGAAACCTTCAGGACTTGGCTGCTTTGCCCTTGGTTTCTTCCTTGGGCTGTGGGCGGTCCATCAACTCGACCAGAGCCATCGGAGCGTTGTCCCCCAAGCGGAAGCCGTATTTGAGGATGCGTAAGTATCCGCCGTTGCGCTTGGCGTAGCGCGGACCGAGTTCGTCGAAAAGCTTGGCCACGATTTCGCGGTCGCGCAGGCGGTTGTACGCCAGACGCCGGTTGGCGAGCGAAGGCTTCTTGCCCAGCGTGATCAGTGGCTCGGCGACACGGCGCAGCTCTTTGGCCTTGGGCAGCGTGGTCTTGATGGCCTCAAAGCGCAGCAGGGAATTGGTCATGTTGCGCAGCATCGCCAGGCGGTGGCTGCTGGTGCGGTTGAGTTTTCTCAATCCTTGGCGGTGGCGCATGGCGGATTATCCTTTGTTTTCCAGTCCCGCCGGCGGCCAGTTCTCCAGCTTCATGCCGAGCGTCAGCCCGCGCGAAGCCAGGACTTCCTTGATTTCGTTGAGCGACTTGCGCCCCAGGTTGGGGGTTTTCAGCAATTCGGTTTCGGTACGCTGGATGAGATCGCCGATGTAATAGATGTTTTCCGCTTTCAGGCAATTCGCCGAGCGCACGGTGAGTTCCAGATCGTCCACCGGACGCAGCAATATCGGATCCACTTGTGGGACTTTGGGCTGCTCCACTTCCACCGTGGTGCCCTTGAGGTCGGCAAACACCGACAACTGGTCAACCAGGATGCGCGCCGCGTAGCGAATCGCTTCCTCGGGATCCATCACGCCGTTGGTTTCGATATCCATCACCAGCTTGTCCAAATCGGTGCGCTGCTCGACGCGTGCGCTCTCCACCGCATAGCTCACCCGGCGCACCGGGCTGAACGAGGCGTCCAGCACGATGTTGCCGATCTTGCGCTTTTCCTCGGTCAACTGGTGCATGGTGCCGGCCACGTAGCCGCGCCCCATTTCCACCTTGATTTGCATGTCGATCTTGCCGCCGGCGGTCAAATGCGCGATCACGTGATCCGGATTGATGATTTCCACATCGTGGCCGCCCTCGATATCACCGGCTGTGACCACGCCTTCGCCGTGCTTTTTCAGGACGAGCGTCGCTTCCTGGCGGTTGTGCAGCTTGAGCACGATACCCTTGAGGTTGAGCAGGATATCCACCACGTCTTCCTGCACGCCGTCCAGCGTGGAGTATTCATGCAGCACGCCGCTGATGGTAACTTCGGTTGGGGCAAAGCCCGGCATCGAGGACAGCAGGATGCGGCGCAGCGCGTTGCCCAGTGTGTGGCCGTAGCCGCGCTCGAACGGCTCCATGGTCACTTTGGCGTGCACCGGTGAAAAGGTCTGCACGTCTATGATACGCGGCTTGAGAAAAGCGCTGCTTTGCATGGCTAAACCCTCTTTCTATTGCTTACTAAGGAACCTCTGATTAAATCCCTCGTGAGCCGCGTTGCGGCCCCGATTCGGATGATGGCGCGAAGCGCGGTGAAGGAGCAGTAGTTCGGGCTACGGCCGAGCCGCGCGCCAAAGCCAACGCCGAATCAGGCCGCAACCCGGATGGGACGGGGCTTAGCGGGCGCCCTGCGGCGTCGCTCGTCGTCGTAGTGGTAGTGACCACAATTTCCTCCTCGCTCCTTGCATGGCATCCCGCAAAGCCACCGTCGCAGCCACGCGGGGTTTAATTAGAGGTTCCCTACTTCGAATACAACTCGACCACTAAACTCTCGTTGATGGTCGAAGGCAGCTCAGAGCGTTGCGGCCGGGCTTTGAACACGCCTTTCATGGCTTTACTGTCAACTTCAATCCATTCCGGGAAACCGCGGGTTTCCGCCGCTTCCGCTGCAGCCTTGATGCGCAAATGTCCCTTGGCTTTTTCCACCACTTCGATCACGTCCCCCGGACGCACCTGGTAGGACGGGATATTGACGCGCTTGCCGTTGACCAGAATGCCGTTGTGGCGCACGATCTGGCGCGCCTCGGAACGCGATGCGCCAAAGCCCATGCGGTAAGAAACGGTATCCAGACGCGACTCCAGGATCTGCAACAGGGTCTCGCCGGTAATGCCTTTGCGGCGGTCGGCCTCTTTATAGGTATTGCGGAACTGCCGCTCCAGCAGGCCATATATGCGGCGCAGTTTTTGCTTCTCGCGCAATTGCACGGCGTAACCGGAAAGGCGGGTGTTTTTCTGGCCGTGCTGGCCGGGAGCGTAGCTCCTGCGGTCAATTGAACACTTGTCGGTAAAGCACTTCTCGCCCTTTAAAAACAGCTTCTCGCCTTCGCGGCGGCACTGGCGGCATTTTGCGTCGAGATTTCTGGCCATAAGTTTTCCTGAATTAGATTCGGCGCCGCTTCGGCGGGCGGCAGCCGTTGTGCGGCACCGGGGTGACGTCGGAAATGCTGGTAATCTTGAAACCCACGGCATTGAGCGCGCGCACCGCGGATTCGCGTCCCGGGCCGGGGCCCTTGATGCGTACTTCGATATTTTTCACGCCGCATTCCTGGGCCGCACGGCCGGCCTTCTCGGCGGCCACCTGCGCGGCAAACGGCGTGCTCTTGCGCGAACCCTTGAAGCCGGCGGCACCTGAAGTCGCCCATGCCAGGGCGTTGCCCTGGCGATCGGTGATGGTAACGATGGTGTTGTTGAATGAGGCGTGAATATGGGCGATGCCTTC
Source organism: Gammaproteobacteria bacterium (assembly GCA_041495205.1). Classification (GTDB taxonomy): domain Bacteria; phylum Pseudomonadota; class Gammaproteobacteria; order Burkholderiales; family JAHFRG01; genus JAHFRG01. The sequence goes on along the minus strand of JBGQCF010000007.1, from coordinate 12,410 downwards.
CGCCACGTTCTTCTTCGCTTTCTTACGCACTCTTACGCTGGGCTTGGTTACCATGCACGATATCCTTAAAATTAGTGTTTCCCGGTTATGTTGGTAGTTGCTGCTTTAGCGAGCCGTACTGCCTTGCGCGGACCTTTGCGGGTGCGCGCGTTAGTGCGCGTGCGCTGGCCGCGCACCGGCAGACCCCGGCGATGGCGAAGGCCGCGGTAGCAGCCAAGGTCAATCAGCCGCTTGATGTTCATTGAAACCTCGCGGCGCAGGTCGCCTTCCACCGTGACTTTGCCCACCTGCTCGCGCAACTTGTCCATTTCCCCATCGGACAAATCTTTAATCTTGGCGGAAATATTGACCCCCGCGGCGGCGCAGATTCTCCGCGCCCGAGAGCGTCCGATGCCGTAAATCGCGGTCAGCGCGATTTCCGCGTGCTGATGGTTCGGAATATTTACCCCTGCAATACGGGCCATGATGTTTCCAAATAATAAAAACTTTGAATTATAAAGTTAATGCGCAAACTATTCAATTACGCTTCAATTAACCCTGACGCTGCTTGTGGCGGGGATTCGGGCAAATCACCCGCACCACGCGCTTGCGCCGGATGATCTTGCATTTGCGGCACATTGTTTTTACCGAAGCCCGTACTTTCATTTCGCTTCCTTCCTCTTTTATTACTTGGCGCGGAACACGATGCGCGCCCTGGTTAAATCGTAGGGAGTGAGTTCCACAGTCACCTTGTCTCCCGGCAGGATGCGGATGTAGTGCATGCGCATCTTCCCGGAAATATGCCCGAGCACAATATGTCCATTTTCAAGTTTCACGCGGAACGTGGCGTTGGGAAGGGTTTCCACAATCTCCCCCTGCATTTGTATCGTCTCTTCCTTCGCCATGGGCTAAACTTCGTCTTTATGCGCCAATACCGCGTTGCTCCGTTTTTTTGCGTCGCTTGCATACTTCGAGTATGCGTCTCTCGCAAAAAAACTCGCACCTTGTCTTGGCGCAAAATACTCGTTTATCCGTGACGCGTGTTTGAACATCCATCCTTATCCCAGGTCAGCGCGCCGACAAGCCGCTGCCCTTGAAATTGGCTTTTTTCAGCAGGCTTTCGTACTGATGCGACATGATGTAGGCCTGCACCTGCGCCATGAAATCCATGGTCACCACCACGATAATTAAAAGCGACGTGCCGCCGAAATAAAACGGCACGTTCCACTTCACGATTAGAAACTCCGGCAGCAGGCACACCAGCGTCACATAAAGCGCTCCCGCCAGCGTGAGCCGCATCATGATGTGCTCGATAAAGCGCCCGGTCTGCTCGCCCGGCCGGATGCCCGGCACGAAAGCGCCGCTTTTTTTCAGGTTGTCGGCGGTGTCCTTGGGATTAAACACCAGCGCCGTGTAAAAAAAACAGAAAAAGATGATTGCCGAGGCATACAGCAGCACATAAATCGGCTGCCCCGGATGGAGCAACCCGCCGATATCCTTGAGCCAGGTCAGGTTCTCGCTGCTGCCGAACCAGCCCGCAAGGGTCGCCGGAAACAAAATAATGCTGGATGCGAAAATCGGCGGAATCACTCCCGACATATTCAGTTTCAGCGGCAGGTGCGAACTCTGCCCACCGTAAATCTTGCGCCCGACCTGGCGCTTGGCGTAATTCACCAGTATCTTGCGCTGGCCGCGCTCCACGAACACCACCAGGCCGGTAATGGTGATTGCGCCGACGAATAACAGCAGCACCAAGGGGATGGGAAACGCCCCGGTGCGGGACAATTCCAGCGTTCCGCCTATGGCGTGCGGCAAGCCGGCGACAATGCCGGCGAAAATAATCAACGAAATACCGTTGCCGACGCCGCGCTCGGTAATCTGCTCACCCAGCCACATTAAAAACAGGGTGCCGGTCACCAGCGTCACCATGGTCGTCAGGCGGAACATCAGCCCCGGCTCCAGCACCAACCCCGGCTGCGACTCCAGCGCAATCGCAATCCCCATGGCCTGGAACGTCGCCAGGAACACCGTGCCATAGCGGGTGTACTGGGTAATCTTGCGGCGGCCGGATTCGCCCTCTTTTTTCAAAGCCTCAAGCGTAGGCGATACCACCGTCATCAACTGCATAATGATGGACGAGGAGATGTAAGGCAGTATGCCCAGCGCAAAAATACTGAAGCGCGACAGCGCGCCTCCCGAAAACACGTTGAACATGCCGAGCATTCCACCCTGCTGCGAGCGGAACAAGTCGGCAAGATGCGCCGGGTCTATGCCAGGCACCGGAATGTACGCGCCCATGCGGTACACAATCAGGGCGCCCAGCAAGAACAGGAGGCGCTTCTTGAGGTCCCCCATCTTGCCGTACATCCCGAGCAGTGAATTGTTGGTGGCCATCTATCCTTTCGCGGTTTCAATACTGCCGCCGGCAGCCTCGATGGCGGCGCGGGCGCCCTTGCTCACCCGCAAGTCCTTAATTTTGACTGCGCGGGTAATCTTGCCGGAGAGCATGACCTTGGCTGACAGTGCCCTCGCCGGCACAATCCCCGCCTGTTTCAGCGCCAGAAGGTCTATTTCCTTAGTCTCCAGCGTGTTCAATTCGGAAAGACGCACTTCCGCGGTGTCGTTCTTGCTTGGCGAGACAAAACCGCGCTTGGGCAGGCGGCGCTGCAGCGGCATTTGCCCGCCCTCGAAACCGACTTTGTGAAAACCTCCGGAGCGCGCTTTCTGTCCCTTATGGCCGCGCCCCGCAGTCTTGCCCAGCCCCGAGCCCGGCCCGCGCCCGACGCGGCGTTTCTCGCGCTTGCTGCCTAGAGCGGGTTTGATGCCATTAAGTTCCATTTATACCTCGCACTTGAGGAGGTAGCCCACTTTGTTGATCATGCCGCGCACCGCCGGGGTGTCTTCGAGCTCAACGGTGTGGCGGAGGCGGCGCAAGCCCAAACCGCGCACCGTGGCGCGGTGCGATTCGCTGGTGTTGATGATGCTTTTCGCCAGAGTCACTTTGATTTTCGCGGGCTGTTTTTTCTTGGCCGTGTTTATTCCGGAATCTGTTCCACGCTTTTGCCGCTTGATTTTCGTGGGCTGCTTTTTCTTGACCATGTTCACTCCAGAATCTGTTCCACGCTTTTACCGCGCTTCGCCGCAATTTCCGCAGGCGTGTTCATCGCCTGCAAGCCCTTGAGAGTAGCGCGCACTACGTTGTAGGGATTGGTCGAGCCGATGCATTTGGCGAGCACGTTGCTTACTCCCATTACCTCAAAAATCGCTCGCATCGGGCCGCCGGCGATGATGCCGGTGCCTTCGCAAGCGGGTTGCATGTAAACCGTCGCCGAACCGTACTTGCCGACCACCGGGTGGTGCAACGTGCCGTTCTTAAGGTTGACCTTGATCATTTTGCGCCGCGCTTCGTCCATGGCTTTTTGCACTGCCACCGGCACTTCGCGCGCCTTGCCCTTGCCCATGCCGACTCGGCCATCGCCATCGCCCACAACGGTGAGCACGGCAAAGCCGAGAACGCGGCCGCCTTTCACCACTTTGGTGACGCGGTTCACTGAGACCATCTTTTCCCTGAGGCCGTCGCTGCGCTGCTCCGCTTGTTGCCCTTTCGCCATGGTTTACTCCGCTAGAATTTCAGGCCGTGCTCGCGCGCGGCTTCAGCCAATGCCTTGACGCGGCCGTGATACTTGAGCCCCGAACGATCAAAGGCGACGCTCGCGATGCCGTACTTCTTGGATTTTTCAGCGATGCGCTTGCCCACCACTGAAGCCGCCTTAATGCTGCCGCCGTTTTTAAGTTTCTTGCGCACTTCAGGCTCCAACGTGGAGGCCGCCACCAGAATTTTGCCGCCGCTGGCATCGGCCACCTGGGCATAAATATGGTGGTTGGTACGGTGCACCATCAGGCGCACTACCTTGAGTTCGGCAATCTTATGGCGGGTTTTGCGTGAGCGGCGCAACCGCGCCTGTTTTTTGTCATCCATGATTTCGCTTACTTCTTCTTGGTTTCTTTCAAGGTCACCACTTCGTCGGCATAGCGCACGCCCTTGCCCTTATACGGCTCCGGCTTGCGGTAGGCGCGCACTTCCGCCGCCATTTGGCCCACCAGCTGCTTGTCTGCGCCTTTGATCACGATGTCGGTCTGCGAGGGCGTCTCGACCTTGATGCCTTTAGGCATCTGATGCGTCACCGGGTGCGCGTAACCGAGTGTCAAATTGAGCTTATCGCCCTGCGCTTGAGCACGGAAACCCACGCCAACCAAAGTGAGCTTTTTCTCAAATCCTTTGGTCACACCCTGAATCATGTTGGCGAGCAACGCGCGCAGCGTGCCGGACATCATGTTAGCCTGCGCCGTTTCGTTGGCCACCTTGAATTTCAATTTATCGCCCTCACGCTCAACAATGACGTCTCCTTTGAGGAGCTGCTTGAGGGTCCCCAGCGGGCCTTTCACCGCGACTTCGGTAGGGGACAACGTCACTTCGACGCCTGCTGGCACCACTACGGGATTATTGCCTATTCGCGACATGTGTGCCTCGGCCTGTTCCGTTACGCAACAATACAAAGAATTTCGCCGCCCATCCCGCTGGCACGCGCCTTGCGGTCGGTCATCAACCCTTTGGGCGTCGAGATAATCGCGATCCCCAGGCCATTCATCACCTTGGGGATGTCGCGGTTGGCTTTGTAAATGCGCAAACCGGGCCGGCTCACGCGTTCGATTTTTTCAATCACTGGACGGCCGGCGTAGTATTTGAGGGCGACTTCGAGCAGTGCCTTGCCTTGCGACTCGCGCACCGCAAAGTCTTCGATATAACCTTCATCCTTGAGCACTTGGGCAATCGCCGCTTTGAGCCTGGAGGAAGGGATTCCCACAGTCGTTTTTTCCGCAAGCTGCGCATTGCGGATGCGCGTCAACATATCGGATATAGGATCGGACATACTCATAGGGAACCTCTGATTGAGTCACACGTGACCGCGACGGTTGGCTGGGCCTTGACCCAGACGCGAAGCGAGGAGCGACGTGTGCTTGATCGCACACCAACGACGAGCGACAAAGTATGGGGCAAGGCCAAGCCCCGTCCCTTCGGGTTACGGCGAAATGTGGCGTTGGCAGCGTTGCTCGAGCTTGCGTTACTACGGGGTAGCGCTGCGCCCTCGCGCCTTGCCCTCATCCCCATTTCGCCAGCAACGCGGTTCACGCGGGACTTAATCAGAGGTTCCATATTCACTCCGGTTACCAGCTGGCCTTGATAATGCCCGGAATCTCGCCGCGCATAGCGATTTCGCGCAGCTTGTTGCGGCCCAGCCCGAATTTGCGGTATACCCCGCGCGGACGCCCGGTAAGCGCGCAACGGTTCCTGAGCCGCACCGGGCTGGCGTTGCGCGGGAGCTGCTGCAATTTTAGTCTCGCCTCATGCCGGTCATCTTCGCTCAACTTGGTGTTGCGGATGACGGCCAGCAGTTCGCCGCGCTTCGCGGCAAATTTTTTGACCGTGGCGCGGCGTTTTTGATCTCGGTTAATCACCGCTGTTTTTGCCATTCTGACCTCAGCTCTTGAAAGGGAAATTAAATGCGGCGAGAAGCGCGCGCGCTTCTTGGTCTGTGTTGGCGGTGGTGGTAATCGTGATATTCAGCCCGCGCAGAGCGTCAATCTTGTCGTACTCGATCTCGGGAAAAATAATCTGCTCTTTGACCCCGATGTTGTAGTTGCCGCGGCCGTCGAAAGACTTGGCGGAGAGTCCGCGGAAGTCGCGGATGCGCGGAATAGCGATGGATACCAGACGGTCAAGGAACTCATACATGCGCTTGTCGCGCAGCGTGACCATGCAGCCGATGGGATAGCCCCTGCGGATCTTGAAGACGGCAATGGATTTACGCGATTTAGTGACAACCGGCTTTTGCCCGGCGATTTTCTGCATGTCGGCCACCGCGTTATCCATGATTTTCTTGTCCGCTACCGCCTCGCCCACACCCATGTTGAGCGTGATTTTACTGATGCGCGGCACCTGCATTGCCGATTTGTAGCCAAACTGTTTCATCAACTGTTTGACTACCGTGTTTCTATATAGAGTCTGTAAACGGGGCATGTCGCTCTCGGTCTATTTTCAGACGTCCACCATTTCGCCGTTGGACTTGAAATAACGCACCCTGCGCCCGTCATCCAGCATCTTCATGCCGACACGATCGGCCTTTTGCGTGGTGGGATTGAACAGCATCACGTTGGAAATATGGACGGGCATTTCCTTGTCAATAATGCCGCCGGCGTTGTTCTTCAGGGGGTTGGGTTTCTGATGCTTCTTCACCTTGTTCACCCCTTCCACCAGCACGTGCTCGGCATCCACCAGGCGTAACACTGAGCCGCGCCTGCCCTTGTCTTTACCGGTGGTAACAATAACATTATCGCCTTTTTTGATTCTGCGCATGAGTAAATTCCTTACAGTACTTCCGGAGCCAATGACACAATCTTCATGAAGCGCTCGGTGCGCAACTCGCGCGTCACAGGGCCGAAAATACGCGTGCCAATCGGCTCCAGCTTGGGATTCAGCAGCACCGCGGCGTTGCTATCAAACTTGATAAGCGATCCGTCCACCCGGCGCACCCCTTTGGCAGTGCGCACTACCACCGCGTGATAGATTTCGCCCTTCTTGACGCGTCCGCGCGGCACAGCGTCCTTGACGGTGACCTTGATAACGTCGCCAATGCCGGCATAGCGGCGCTTCGAGCCGCCGAGCACCTTGATGCACATCACGGAACGCGCGCCGGTGTTGTCCGCGACATCGAGCACTGTCTGCATTTGAATCATTGGTTCATTTCTCCAACTTAAACCGCCACCGCTCACACGGGTTGACGGTCAGTCTTGGATCCCGTCAGGCGAGAAACGCTTGCTCAAGCACGCTAGGAAAACTATGAATTATAAAGGTTATCCCGTACTAAGGCAAATTAAATGATGCGCGCTTTTTCAACGAGCTTAGTCACCCGCCAGGCTTTGGTTTTGGCCATAGGCCGGCATTCCTCGATCAGCACAACATCGCCCTCATGAAACTCGTTCTTTTCATCATGCGCATGGTATTTCTTGGAACGGGTGATAATTTTGCCGTACAGGGGATGCCGCACCTTGCGCTCGACCAGCACGGTTACGGTCTTGTCCATTTTGTCGCTCACCACGCGGCCGCTCAAGGTGCGCTTGGATGCTTCACTCATGCCTGCCTCGTCTTCTCGGTAAGCACGGTGCGCAACCGCGCAATATCCTTGCGAACTTTGCGCAATTGGCTGAAATTGGTTAGCTGCTGTGTCGCCTTTTGCATGCGCAGGTTGAACTGCGCTTTGAGCAACTCCACAAGCTCCTGCTTCAGTTCCGTTTCCGGCTTGGCCCTCAATTCGCTCGTCTTCACGCGCTACCCCATCTGTCGTACTACAAATGTCGTCAGTATCGGCAGCTTGGCCGCAGCCAGGCGGAACGCCTCGCGCGCCGATTCCTCATTAACTCCGTCCATTTCGTACAGCACCTTGCCGGGCTGGATTTCCGCGACAAAGTACTCGGGATTACCTTTACCGTTGCCCATGCGCACTTCCGCCGGTTTTTGCGAAACCGGCTTGTCGGGAAAAATGCGTATCCAGATGCGTCCACCGCGCTTGATGTAATGGGTCATGGCGCGGCGCGCCGATTCGATCTGACGCGAAGTCAAGCGGCCGCGCGTTATTGCTTTCAGGCCATATTCGCCGAAACTCACTTTATTGCCGCGCGTGGCTACTCCGGTATTACGGCCTTTCTGCTGTTTGCGGTACTTAGTCCTTGCTGGTTGCAGCATGCTTCGCTCCTGATTTCACTTTTTCGCTTTGCCTTCACCGCGCTTGGATTTGGCCTCGGTGGCAGCGCCTGCCGCTTTGGCTTTGAGCGTGCTGCGGGGCTTGGTTTTGGATTTGATTTCTACCCCCTTGCCCTTGGCCTCGCTATCGCGCTTGGGTTTGGCTTTGGTTCTGGCGCTTTCAGCGGGCTTGGCCTTAATTTCGCCCTGCTTGAGCCTGGGCTTGTGGGAGATATCACGCGGCGTCTCGCGCTTGGCCTCCATGTCACTGCGCTGAGGTCTGGCTTTCTTTTCTGACTCGATGGGCGGCGCGGCCTGCGGCTGGTCGGTTTGGCCCAGTACTTCGCCCTTGAACACCCACACCTTGATGCCGAGTACGCCGTAAGTGGTTTTCGCTTCGGCAAAACCATAATCAATGTCAGCGCGCAAGGTATGCAGCGGCACCCGGCCTTCGCGGTACCATTCGGAACGGGCGATTTCAATCCCGTTCAGGCGCCCCGAACTCATGATCTTGATGCCCTGCGCCCCCAGGCGCATGGCATTGGTGATGGCGCGCTTCATGGCGCGTCGGAACATGATGCGCTTTTGCAGTTGCTGGGCAATGCTCTCGGCAATCAGTTGCGCGTCGAGCTCGGGCTTGCGGATTTCCTCAATGTTGACGTGCACCGGGATGTTCATGAGTTTCTGCAACTCCACTTTCAGGGACTCGATGTCCTCTCCCTTTTTGCCGATGACCACACCGGGCCTCGCGCTGTAAACGGTGATCCTGGCATTCTTCGCCGGGCGTTCGATGATCACTTTACCCACTGCGGCGTGGCTGAGCTTCTTTCTTAGAAACTCGCGAACCTTGATGTCTTCGTTCAGCATCCCTGGAAAGTACTTGCTGCTTGCGTACCAGCGCGAACTCCAGTTGCGCAGCACGGAGAGGCGAAAACCGGTTGGATGTATTTTCTGTCCCATGGTGCTTCCTTATTTGTCGCCGACCGTCACATAAATGTGGCAGGTGGGCTTGGTGATACGGTTGCCACGCCCTTTGGCGCGCGCGGTAAAACGTTTCAAGCTGGATCCGCGCTCGACACAGATGGTGGTTACTTTAAGTTCGTCAATGTCGGCGCCGTCGTTGTGCTCAGCATTGGCAATCGCCGATTCCAGTACTTTCCTGATAATCACCGCGCCTTTTTTCGGACTGAACGCAAGGATGTTAAGCGCCTTGTCCACCGGCAGGCCGCGGATCTGGTCCGCCACTAGCCGGCCTTTTTGCGCCGATAAACGCACACCCCGCAACACCGCAGATGTTTTCATCATGCACTCCTACTTTTTCTCCGCTTCTTTCCCGGCTTCTTTCCCCGCTTCTGTACCCGCTCCTTCAGGCGTAGAGGTTTTCTTGTCAGCGGAATGTCCCTTGAAAGTGCGGGTGTGGGAAAACTCGCCGAGCTTGTGCCCCACCAAGTTTTCGGTCACATACACCGGAACATGCTGTTTTCCGTTATGCACCGCGAAAGTGAGTCCCACGAAATCCGGCAGCACGGTGGAGCGCCGCGACCAGGTTTTGATCGGACGCTTGTCGTTGGTGGCGCGCGCCGCTTCCACCTTCTTCATCAGGTGGTGGTCTACAAACGGTCCTTTTTTAACCGAGCGCGCCATATTATCCTTTCACCGGATGACGGCGGCGCACAATCATTGCCGCAGTGCGCTTGTTGCGGCGGGTCTTGTAGCCCTTGGTCTGCGTGCCCCACGGGCTTACCGGGTGCTGTCCCGCGGCGGTTTTGCCTTCACCCCCGCCATGCGGGTGATCAATCGGGTTCATCGCCACGCCGCGCACGGTCGGCCGTATGCCGCGCCAGCGCTGCGCACCTGCCTTGCCGATGGAACGCAGTGAATTTTCCTCGTTACCGACTTCACCGATAGTGGCACGGCATTCGATATGCACTTTGCGGATTTCTCCTGAGCGCAGGCGCAGTTGGGCATAGCTGCCCTCGCGCGCGAGCAACTGGGCTGACGTGCCTGCCGCGCGCGCGAGTTGCGCACCCTTTCCTGGCAGCATCTCCACGCAATGCACGATGGTGCCGACCGGAATATTCCTGAGCGGCAGCGTATTGCCTGACTTGATCGGCGCCTCCGGCCCATTCACCAGCTGCGTGCCCACTGTCAGCCCCTTGGGCGCGATGATGTAGCGGCGCTCGCCGTCTGCGTAGCAAAGCAGCGCCAAGCGCGCGCTGCGGTTCGGATCGTATTCCAGCCGCTCCACTTTGGCCACGATGCCGTCCTTGTCGCGCCGGAAATCTACGACGCGGTAATGTTGCTTGTGGCCGCCGCCTTGATGGCGGGTGGTGATATGGCCGCGGTTATTGCGCCCCGCTCGTTTCGCTTGCTGCTCCACCAGCGGCGCATACGGCGCGCCCTTATGCAACTCCGGGCTCACTACTTTGACTACCGTGCGGCGCCCCGGAGAAGTGGGTTTCACCTTGATAAGAGCCATTATTTATTCTCCCCCGCGGCGAAATTGATTTCCTGTCCGGGCTTCAGAGACACGTAAGCCTTTTTCCAGTTGTTGCGGCGCCCCGTTGATTTGCCGAAGCGCTTGTCCTTGCCCCTCATGTTCGCCACATGCACCGACTCCACTTCTATCTTCTTGTCCTTGGTGCTGAACAAAAGCTCGATCGCGGCCTTGATTTCCGGCTTGGTGGCGTCCACCGCCACGCGAAATACCACTTGCCCGTGCTTGTCTCCCACGCGGGTGCTTTTTTCGGAGACCTGCGGTGCGAGGATAACCTGCATCAGACGTTCCGGGTTGAGAGCATTCATGTGAGCATTTCTTCGATTTTTTGCACCGCGCCCTTGGTCATCAGCACGTTGCGGGAGCGGATCAGGCTCACCGGATCCGCCTGCCCTGGCTTGACCACGCGCACATTGGGCAGGTTGCGCGAAGACAGATAAAGATTCTCATCCAGGTTATCGGTAATAATCATCACGTCGTCAAACCCCATGCCTTTCAGCTTCTGCACCAGGAGCTTGGTCTTCGGTGCTTCCACGTTGAAACTATCCACCACCGAAAGGCGGCCTTCGCGCACCAGTTGCGAGAGGATCGAGCACATTCCAGCGCGGTACATTTTTTTGTTCACTTTCTGGCTGAAATTTTCTTCAGGCAGATTGGGAAAGATCTTGCCGCCACCGCGCCATAAGGGGCTGGATGCCATTCCGGCGCGGGCACGGCCGGTGCCTTTCTGGCGCCATGGTTTGCGCGTGGACTTGGCGATATCGCTACGCCCTTTCTGGGCGCGCGTGCCGGTTCTGGCGTTTGCCAGATAAGCGGTCACCACCTGGTGCACCAGCGCTTCGTTGTATTCACGCCCGAACAAGACGTCCGAAGCTTTGATGGTGGAAGGCTTGCCTTTTTCTTTAATCAGTTTAAGTTCCATCATGTCCCCGCTTTCACTGAGGGACGCACAATCACATCGCCGCCCTTGGCACCCGGCAATGCGCCCTTGACCAGCAGCAGCTGGCGTTCCGCATCAATGCGCAGCACTTCCAGGCTGAGCGCGGTGCGCTTCACGTTGCCCAATTGCCCGGGCATGCGTTTTCCGGGAAATACGCGGCCCGGGTCTTGCGCCTGGCCGGTTGATCCCGGTTTGTTGTGGGACACTGAGTTGCCATGGCTTGCGCGGTTGGATTTGAAGTGGTGGCGCTTGATCACCCCGGCAAAACCCTTGCCCTGGCTGGTGCCGGTCACATCCACTTTCTGCCCCACCTTGAAAATATCCACGCCGATGGTGGCGCCCACCTTGAGGTTGGCAAGCTCTTCCTGGGCGACCCTGAATTCCCGAAGGACACGGCCTGCTTCCACCGCGGCCTTGGCAAAATGCCCGGCGGCGGGTTTGTTGACGCGGCTCGCGCGGCGCTTGCCGTAAGTGACTTGCACTGCGGCATAGCCGTCGTTATCAAGAGTCTTGATCTGGGTGACGCGGTTGTTGGACACGTCCAGCACCGTGACCGGCAAAGTGTCGCCGTCATCGGTAAAAACGCGGGTCATGCCAATCTTGCGACCGACAAGTCCTAAACTCATTTTCTTCACCTTTTTTAAGGCGCCGGTTGCAATTGACCGGCAATTCAAATTCGTGTGGCGTCAGGTGTAAGAAGTAAAAACTTTGCGCTCCTACGCCTCACTCCTTGCCCATCACTATAATTTAATCTGCACATCCACACCCGCGGGCAAATCCAGTTTCATCAGCGCATCCACGGTTTTGTCGGTAGGATCAATGATGTCCATCAAGCGCAAATGCGTGCGGATTTCGAATTGGTCGCGGGAAGTCTTGTCGGCATGCGGGGAACGCAGCACGTCAAAGCGTTCGATGCGCGTGGGCAGCGGCACGGGTCCTTTCACTACTGCCCCTGTGCGTTTCGCGGTCTCGACGATTTCCAGCGCCGACCGGTCAATCAGGCGGTAATCATACGCTTTCAGGCGGATACGGATTTTTTGGCTTTGCATGATATTACTCGATTATCTTCGCGACCACGCCGGCGCCCACGGTGCGGCCGCCTTCGCGGATGGCGAAGCGCAAGCCCTCTTCCATGGCAATCGGGGCAATGAGGGCTACCGTCACCGTCACATTGTCCCCCGGCATGACCATCTCGG
>JBGQCF010000006.1:0-80476 GCA_041495205.1 Gammaproteobacteria bacterium | reverse complement strand
TGAGCCGATCAGGGATAACGACATGAGCATACTTATCGATGAAAACACGCGGATCCTGGTGCAGGGCTTTACCGGCGACAAGGGAACGTTCCACGCCAAGGAAATGATTGCCTACGGCACCAAGGTCGTGGGCGGGGTTACTCCGGGCAAGGGAGGCATGACTCACCTTGGCCTTCCGGTATTCAACACCGTCAAGGAAGCCGTTGCGAAGACCGGCGCGACCACCAGCATCGCTTTTGTTCCGCCGGCGTTTTGCATGGATTCAATCATGGAGGCAGCCGACGCCGGCATCAGGCTGGTGTGCTCCATCACCGACGGCATTCCGGCGCAGGACATGATGCGGGTAAAGCGCTACCTGATGCGCTACCCGAAAGACCGGCGCACCCTGATGGTGGGGCCGAACTGCGCAGGCATCATCAGCGCCGGCAAGGCCATGCTGGGCATCATGCCCGGGAACATTTACCAGCGCGGGACGGTGGGCATCGTGTCGCGCTCCGGGACGCTCGGCTACGAGGCGGCTTCGCAGCTCAAGGCGCTGGGACTCGGTGTCACCACCAGCGTCGGCATCGGCGGAGATCCCATCAACGGCAGTTCCTTTCTCGACCACCTGGTGCTGTTCGAGCAGGATAACGAAACCGAAGTGGTGCTGATGATAGGCGAAATCGGCGGCCCGCAAGAGGCGGAAGCGGCAAAGTGGGTGAAAGAGAACATGAGCAAACCGGTGGTCGGTTACGTGGCGGGACTCACCGCACCCAAGGGCCGGCGCATGGGACATGCCGGCGCCATCATATCCGCCACCGGCGACAGCGCCGCGGAGAAAAGCGAGATCATGAAGAGCTACGGCCTGAAAGTTGCGCCAAGCGCATCCGAGCTGGGCGCAACCGTCGCGGAAGCTCTCAAAAAGAAAACGAGCCGAAAAATTACCCCGTCATAACCGCTATTACTTCCAGACTCGGCAAGTTGCAAGTGTTTGATTTGAAGTGATGGTACAATCGCCATAAAATCCGTATCCGGCAGGTTCGCAGCCAAACCTTCGCAGCAGCACCAAAAGGAGAACATCGGTATGCGGGGCGCGAAGCTTTATCGCCAGTTGCGACCCTTTTTCGCCACCTTGGCGACGCTGCTGCTTGCCGCACTCCTGGTCTTCGTGATTTTTTTCACCGTGCTGGAATGGCAGTGGGTTGCCTTCCTTTCGGGAGTTCTGGCTGCCTCGGTTCTCGCAATGGCAACCCGCGCCGCCCAATCCGAATGGCGCGTCACCCGGCGCACAATGCAGTTAAACAAGATCAAAGAGAAGCTGGCGCGGGTGAACGCTGACCATGCTCAAACTGCGGAAAAGCTCGCCCAGGAGTCGTCGGCTCACGCCAAGGAGCACGAGCGCCTCGGTCAAGAGATTACTGCCCACAAGCGCGACAAAGAAGAGTTGCGCATCTCGCAGGAACGTCTCCAGCTGGTGAGCGACGCGCTCCCGATGATGGTTTTTTATTGCGATAAGAATCTGCATTGTCAGTACCACAACACCGCATTTCACACCTGGCTCCACATGGATGCGGGTCAAATCACCGGCCGTCAGCTGAAGGAACTGTTGGGAGAGAGCGCCTTCGACGGCATAGCGAGTTACGTCAAGGACGCGCTCGCGGGCCTGAAAGTGCACTTGGAATGGTCCCACCAATTTTTCCTCGGAGCGCTATCCTATATCGAGGGCGATCTCATACCGCAAAGGGATCCTTTTGGGCAGATCATCGGCTTCTTCGGATTGCTTAGCGACGTCAGCGCGCGCAGGCAATTGGACTTCACGCGCGTCAAGCAAACGGCGCAAGCCGATTCGGCTGTGCATGAACCCCACGCGGCCGGGACTTCCGGACAGGCGTTCTACATTAATTCCATCTCGGAGCAGCTCACCGGCTGGAACGATACCGCCGCTCGCCTCGCAGAGATCCTGGAAAAAGACGAACTGCGGCTTTATCACCAGTTAATTCTTCCCTTGAAGCCGAGTCAGGGTTATCCGCAGATTCACGAAATTCTGATTCGGCTGCGCGAGGAAGAAGATTCCATGACCCCTCCCGGTGCGTTCATCCCGATAATTGAGCACTTCAACCTCATGCCGGCAGTCGATCGCTGGGTGGTGAGCCATGTCATTGACTGGTATATCCGGAAGCATCGGGGCGCCGATACCCGGCCGGCGGAGCTTTATAGCATTAACTTGTCCGGGCAGTCGTTGAGCGACGCCGGATTTGTGGAGTACGTACGCAAGCAAATCGAAAGCCGCAATTTCCCCGGCCAGACGCTGTGTTTCGAGATCTCGGAAGAAGAAGCGGTTGCCCGAATCGATGATACCTCGCGCTTTATTTCAGCGCTGAAGCCGCTGGGCTGCCATTTTCTGTTGGATGGCTTTGGCAGCACCAAGGTCTCCTTCGATTACATGAAACGGCTGAGCGTTAATTATCTTAAAATTGACGACAGCATTGTCCGCAACATTTTTAGTGATGCGGTGGCTCTGGGCAAGGTCAAGGCTATTCAGCGGGTCTGCAATATGGTTGGCATCCGTACCATCGCCGAGTTTGTGGAAAATGACGACATACTGAACAAACTGAAAGAACTGGGTCTGGACTATGCTCAGGGTTTCGGCATTGATCGGCCCAAGCCGCTCGAACCAACCCGATGAAGCCCGACACCGCTCTTTCCCTCTTGGTTCCGGCGCAGGCAATGGGGCACGCAGCCTACGAAAAGCAACTGGTGGGTTTTCTTTTCGAACTCCTGGCGGACATCGTCGAGCGCCATGAGCCGCGGATTGTGCCGATGCTGCGCGGCGAGTCGCGCAACTTTGATATGGCGCCATCGCTGCTGGGACGGGCGCTGCAGGCGCAGGGCATCTGGTTCCAGCTACTCAGCATCGCCGAGGAAAATGTCGCGATGCGCCGCCGTCGCCAGCTTGAGAACGAGCGCGGCTACGAAAACGTGCGCGGGACGCTCGGCCAGGTGGTGGCGGAGGCCCGCGTCAACGGCACCGGCCCCGACGCGATGCGGTCGCTGTTGAGCGCGCTGAAAATCCGCCCCGTCATCACCGCGCATCCGACCGAGGCGAAGCGCGTCACGGTGCTGGAAAGACACCGCAAAATCTACCGCCGGCTGATGGACCTCGAGTCGCCGCGCTGGACGCGCCGCGAGCGCGAAAGACTGGTCGAGACGCTGCGCACCGATATCGAGCTTCTGTGGTTCACCGGCGAACTGCGTCTGGAGAAGCCGACGGTGCCGCAGGAAGTGGCTTGGGGTCTGCATTTTTTCAACGAGACGCTGTTCGAAGCGGTGCCCGCGCTGCTCGACAAGCTGGATTACGCGCTGCGCCACGGCTACCCGGGTGAGCGCTTCGAGATCCCGGCCTTTTTCCAATTCGGCGCGTGGATTGGAGGCGACCGCGACGGCAACCCGCACGTCACCAACCAAGTCACGCGCCAGGCGCTTTACCAGAACTGCCTGGCGAGTTTGCAGCAATACAAATCGCGACTTATCGAACTGCTGCAAACTTTGAGCATCACCGAACGCGCCGTGCCGATTCCCGATGCTTTCCGCGCCGCGCTGGCGCAAGCGCTTGAGCGTTCCGGGGAGGGCGACGCCATTGCGGCGCGCAATCCGGGCGAACGCTTCCGGCAATACCTTTCCTGCGTTCTGCTCCGGATTGATATTACTATTGCCCACGTCGAAAAAGGCCGTCCCGTGCCAGGCGACAAAGGTTATGCCAGTGCGGAGGATCTGGCTGCGGACCTGAAAACCATGGAGCAGGGATTGACGGCGTGCAAAGGCGAGGCGCTGACTGCGTCACTGGTCACGCCGGTGCGGCACGCTGTCGAGGCGTTCCGCTTCAGCACAATGCGGCTGGACGTACGGGAAAACACGACGCGCATCACACAGGCCCTGGTCGAGTTGTGGCGCGCAACCCATGCCGAAGGCGAGCCGCCGGCATTTGATTCAAGTGAATGGAAATCCTGGATCCTGCAGCAACTGGCGCAGCCGCTTGCGCCAGACCGCCCGGCCCGCCGCCTGTCCCCGGAGACGGAGGAAACTTTGGGAATGTTCCGGCTGATTGCCGAGATGTGGGATGTCCTGGATCGGCAGGCATTCGGCGCTTTCGTCCTCAGCATGACCCGTTCGGTGAGCGACGTGCTGGGAGTATGTTTGCTCGCCAAGGAAGGCGGGCTCTTTTACGACCCGGCCGGGGTGGAATATTGCCGGCTGCCGATTACGCCGCTCTTCGAAACCATTGACGATCTGCGGCGCGCGCCTGCAATCATGCGCGAGCTGCTCAATGTGCCGGTCATGAAGCGCAGCATTCGCGCCCAAGGTGGATCCCAGGAAGTCATGATCGGTTATTCTGATTCCAACAAGGACGGCGGTTTTTTTCCCAGCAATTGGGAGCTTGCGAAAGCGCAGGTCAAGCTCACCCAGCTTGGAAAAGAGCTGGGCATTCCGATTACTTTCTTTCACGGCCGCGGGGGCTCGGTGAGCCGCGGCGGCATTTCCACCGGCCGCGCCATTGCCGCGCAGCCGGCCGGCTCCATCTGCGGGCGTTTCCGCGTCACGGAGCAGGGCGAAGTGGTGTCGTTCAAATACGCCAACAAGGGCACCGCCGCATACCACATCGAGCTCCTGGCGGCGAGCGTGCTGGAGCATTCGCTCAAGTCCGACCGCGAGCAGGCCTTGCGCGCCAACCCGGAATTCGACGAAGCCATGGAAGCGATCTCCGCCACGGCGCAGGCCGCTTACAGCTTGCTTGTCCGCCACCCGGATTTGCCTGTCTATTTTCAGGCGGCGAGTCCGCTTGAAGAAATTTCGCTGCTCAACATCGGCTCGCGCCCCGCGCGGCGCTTTGGCGCGAAGAACCTGGCTGACTTGCGCGCTATTCCCTGGGTATTCGCCTGGTCGCAGAACCGGCATATCGTGCCGGGCTGGTATGGCGTCGGCGGCGGCCTTTCCGCTTTCCTGCAGGTTCGCGGCACAGCGGGACTGGCGCTGCTGCGGCGCATGTTCAATGAATCGCGGCTGTTCCGCCTCATCATTGACGAAGTGGAAAAGACCCTGGCGCAGGTTGACCTGGCTATTGCCCGGGAATACGCGGGATTGGTCGAAGACAAGCGGGCACGCGAAGAAATCTTGCGCATGATTGAAGCAGAATACCGGCTTGCCTGCGAGATGGTGCTGAAAGTGGGCGGCGGCAAAGATATTGCCGGGCGCTTTCCCGAATACTGCCGGCGCCTCGCGCTGCGCCTGCCGATGCTCAACCAGGTCAACCGCGAGCAGGTGGATCTGCTGCGGCGTTATCGGCACGAACAGGAAGGAGAAATAAAAATCCATTACCGCGATGCGCTGCTGCAATCAATCAACTGCATTGCTGCGGGCTTTGGAGCTACGGGTTGACGCTGACCAGAACACTTAACCGCCGATCAACGCCGATAGACGCCGATGAGATTCAGGGCGCGGTGGTTTGATCCGCGTTCATCGGCGTTCATCTGCGGTTGATAAGCGGGTTTTCATGACCATCAAATTTGGAAAGGACATACCATGAGCTTTACCAGCATTGAACCCGTAACCGCGCGCCTGCATCGTTCCGAACTGGCCGTTCCCGGCACCATCACTTCGCTCTTCGAGAAGGCGGCGAAATCCGCAGCAGATATTATCTTTCTCGATTGCGAAGACGCCGTCGCGCCCGACGACAAGGAAAAAGCGCGCAAGAACATCATCCAGGGCCTGAATGAAGTGAACTGGGGAACCAAGACCATGATGGTGCGCATCAACGGCCTCGACACCCATTACATGTACCGCGACGTCGTGGATATCGTGGAAGCCTGCCCGCGAGTGGATATGATCCTTATACCGAAGGTGGGCGCGCCCGCCGATGTTTACGCGGTGGACATGATGGTGACGCAAATCGAAACCGCAAAGAAGCGCGCGAAGCGCATCGGTTTCGAAGTGCTGATTGAAACCGCTCTGGGCTTGGCCAACGTCGAAGCAATCGCGCAATCCAGCAAACGGCTGGAAGCGATGTCGTTTGGCGTCGCGGATTACGCCGCTTCCACCCGCGCCCGCACCACGGTGATCGGCGGAGTGAACAAAGACTCGGGCGTGCTCACCGACAAGGACGCCGACGGCAAGCGTCAATACTTCTGGACTGATCCCTGGCACGCGGCGCAGACGCGCATGATGGTGGCGTGCCGCGCTTACGGCTTGCGTCCGATAGATGGACCGTTCGGCGATTTCAACGATCCGGAAGGATTTATCGCGGCGGCCAACCGCGCTGCGGTGCTCGGTTACGAAGGCAAGTGGGCGATCCATCCCTCGCAAATCGAATTGGCCAACCGGGTTTTCACGCCTTCCGAAGCCGAGGTGACCAAGGCCAAACGCATCATGGAGGCCATGGCGCAGGCGGCGAAAGAAGGGAAAGGCGCGGTGTCGCTGGACGGCCGGCTGATTGACATTGCCAGCATCCGCATGGCGGAAGCGCTGCTCAAGAAAGCCGAATCAATCCGCGCATCAGGCGGAGCGTGAGACCACTTTAATTCTTTTTTCTAGGGGGCCCAATTCTCAAATTAGCCGTTGCTATATAGACTTCGCGCAAAAAGCAATACAGCGCCGCGATGAAAGACAGCATGGCAATGATAAACAACACGCCGATTACACTGGGCACTTCCACGGCAAGAAACACTTCCAGGAACAGAATCACTATAAGCGCACAGATCAGCAGGGCACACATTGCGCTCAGGCTGATCGCCGCGTATATGAGCCGGGCGCGCTTGGAAAACACGGCAAGCTGTCTATGGATTTCACTGCGCTCTTTCTCGCTGCTCGCAGACAGCCGGGCTTCGAGAACACGGGCGAAGTCCACGATTCGACCCAACCTGTTGGCGAGCACGCCCAGCATGGCGCCTATGCCGGTAATGAGAAAAACCGGCGCCACTGCAAGTTGAATGGCGTGACCGACTGCGGCTGCGGTTAATTCTTGGTGGAACATGGCAATCACCGATTCAAAAAAACGACTTTGACTCTATATAATATTCTACAATAAATGCTGTAAACGTCCCGCTCGCCGGGAGCAAGTCCCCCAGGAGGCTCCATATGAAAAAGACTATCTTACTCTCGCTGTTTATGCTTCTGATCTTTGTCGAACTGCCCGACGTCGCGGCTGAGGCGGCTGCCGGCAAAAAAGTGGTCATCAATGGAACCCAATTGACCGCAAAGGACATCCAAACCCTGGAACGCAACTACGGAGTACCCCTTCAGACCGGTCGGTACTGGTACGACAAGATGTCGGGGCTGTGGGGTTATGCGGGCCAGCCGACCAACGGGCAAATTCTTCCGGGATTGCAGCTGGGCGGGCCGCTGAAAGCCAATGCTTCAAACGGGAACACGGGCGTGTTCATCAACGGCCGGCAGCTGCCCGTGGTCGAGGTGACATACCTGCAGCAATTGGGGACGGTGTACAAAGGCCGGTACTGGATGAATGCCCAAGGTGTCGGAGGAATCGAAGGAGGGCCGGCGATTTTTGATCTGGGCGCTGCGGCTCGACAGCGACAGGGAGGCGGCGGCGGTCTTTACGGCGGGAACAGCCGGACCACGCCATTCGGACATCTTGGCAGCGACGGCAAGTGCTCCTATTTCTTCGACCCCAAGAGCGGCAGCAGCGTCATGAGTGGCAACTGCAACTAATCACACCGAGTCTTTCACTCCGTTCACCCTGAGCCTGTCGAAGGGTTGTAAAGAAAATCAAATCTGACCCTTTCATACTTTCTGGTTTGTAAGTGCGTGACCGACTTAATCTTGTGCCAAGTTGAGAGTTACAACATCCAACTTGGAACAGAAAAAGCCGGTACCTCAGCTTAAGGTGGGAGGGAGACATGTGCCGCCACTCAGGTGGTGACGATCCGTGCTAGATGTCCGGTCGCGCAAAAAGGCTATCTGCCCATCAAGCGCCGGGCTCGATTAATCCGGTCCTTCAGGCCATCCTGAAATACCGGATCCTTTTTCCTTTTCTCGATGTGGTCAGCGATTGCCGCGCGAATAATCTCAGAGACTGGAAGGTCTTCGACGGCCGCTACTGTTTCTAGCGACTCAGCTTGATCTGCAGACAGGCGGATAGTCATAGCTTTGGCTGGCTTCATGGGACTTAATATGCCTCAAAGCGACCATACTTGTCAAGTACCAAAGTATTGTGGTATCATGGTATCATTCTATCAAGGAGGTATCGTCATGATGAGCGAACAGCACGAACCTGAGAAGTTCCAGATTCAGATCGACAGGGTCCATTATACGGTTAATAAGCGACAGATGACCGGCGAAGAGTTGCGCCATGTGCCACCAACGCCAATTGGACCAGACCGCGATCTCTTTGAGGTTGTTCCCGGTGGACCGGACCGCAAGATCGAAGATAACGAAGTTGTGGAGATCCACAACGGTAAGCGGTTTTTTACGGCACCTGTCGTGATTAATCCCGGCTGCGCCTGCGTTGATTTGACTATCAACTAAGATGAGTCTGCCTCAAAACGACCTCGCCTATTTCGCGGAACGAGGGGCCGATTACTCTGTCACGTCGGAGGCCAACATGATTTGCGTGGTAATCCGAGGGCACGTTTTGCCTGCGGGTTACGACCGGCCCCGATCTGACCTTCTCCTTCGCCTAAATCCGGGATACCCGGACGTGCCACCCGATATGTGGTGGTTCGATCCCCCGGTTCGACTCGCTGATGGTCGCAATGTTCAGGCGACCGAATCCATGGAATCCTATCTCGGCCGGATCTGGCAGCGGTGGTCGCGCCACCTCAGCGCTGGTCAATGGCGGTCCGGAATTGATTGTCTCGAAAGCTTCCTTGCGCTAATTCGCAAGGAACTTGAGCGGTGCGCCCTGGAGTCAGTACGGTGACAGCCACACTTGTAATGTCGCAAGGCATAGCAGATGACCTTTTGGCCGCTGTAGAGCATCCTCTAGAAACTGCAGGGGTGTTGCTTGCCAGCGTCATTCAGGCAAACAATGGGGACACAAGACTTCTTGCACGCAAAATGCTTTGGGTCAATGACTCGTCCTACTACCGTCGGGAACGTGACGGGCTCTCTATTGCCTCAGATGGTTATGTGCAGGCCCTTGCCCAAGCCGAAACGCTTGGCGCAGTTTGTATTTGGGTGCACACCCATCCAGGAATCAGCGCGGCGCCACTACCGAGCACGCACGACCAACTCGTAGACCGCGAGATTGCGGACCTGTTTCGTATTCGTTCCGGGAGCATTTACTATGGCGCCATCATTCTTTCGCCGCGTCCCCCTGGATTAACGTTCACTGGGCATTTAGATTCTGACGATGGGTGCACGATTTCTATCGACCGACTCTGGATGGCTGGAGACCGCTTTCGACTCGCACGATCATTCGACTCCAGCCTCCCCGATCTTTCACCTGTCTTTGACAGAAACGTGCGCGCTTTTGGGGGCGCCGTGCAACAGGCGCTGGGCGATACACGCCTCGGTATTGTTGGCTGTGGAGGGATTGGGTCCATCGTTGCCGAGCAACTAGTGCGGCTTGGGGTCAGACACATCACGCTCATTGATCCAGATGACCTCTCCGCAAGTAATGTGACACGGGTATACGGTTCTACGCCACCTGAAGTGGGGAGACCCAAGGTTGAAGTGCTTGCCGAGCACCTTTTGCGCATTGCCCCAGACACCAATTGCCAGACCGTTAAGTCAATGGTCACAGTCGAGGCGACGGCTAGACATCTTGTGTCGTGCGATATTGTATTTGGCTGCACAGACGACAACGCAGGTCGATTGGTTCTCTCACGAGCAACAACGTATTTGTTGACACCAGTCATTGACTGCGGCGTACTTCTCACTAGCGACAATGATGGACAGCTCATTGGTGTTGACGGGAGGGTGACGACCTTGATTCCTGGTGAAGCGTGTTTATTATGTCGTGGGCGCATTGATATCGCTCGTGCCGCAGCCGAGTTACTCACGCCCGAAGAACGCGTGCGTCGAGAAAATGAGGGGTACGCGCCTGCGCTCGGCAGGACTGAGCCTGCAGTCGTCCCCTTTACTACGATAGTTGGAGCTGCGGCAGTAAGTGAGCTTCTTGAACGCTTCATCGGCTACGGACCTGAGCCGCGACCGACCGAAATTTTACTGCGGCTCCATGACAGAGAGATTTCAACAAATGTTGCTAGTCCCCTGGAGGGTCACTATTGCCATCCTTCATCCGGCAAGCACGGTATTGGGATGACCGAGCCCTTCCTGGAGCAAATATGGCCAGCGTGAGCGCGATTTCGTGGTGGCAATGGCTTCCACATTTCTCGTGGCGCATCGTTGCGATCGTCGAGGCTGCTGACGAGATACCTTTGCGTCTACCGCGAAAAGGAGTTGTACTCGTTCGCTCGCAACAACGGCCGAAGTGGCTCGCGTTCGATTGCCCGTGCCATACTGGTCATCGTATAATGATTACACTTGATGCGACTCATTCACCGCATTGGAATCTGGTCAGCAAGCGGAAGCTGACCGTGTTGCCGAGCATCGACTACCGTGTACCCGGTCGTCGCTGCCACTATTCCATCAAGAGCGGGCGCACCATCTGGGTACACAAGAAGGACTGGATGGTATGAGCCAACGCGACGATCCCTTATCCCCCGCGCCCAAGCAAAACGAAGGCGCGGATATTCGTAGTAGCACTATAGATGTTGCTGCCGTGCCGTCCAAGACGCCCTTGTTCCAAGCGATGCACGCTGAGCGGTATAAGCGACAGTCGCTCATAAAATGCATCGAGCAGGAAAGGGGAAGGCAACTAATCTGCTACGTTACCGGCATTGCGGCTCAGATCACTCGCGACGATACACTTGGATTTGCCGATCTTCTCCATAACGTACCGCGAGATAGCGATCTAGCGCTTTTGCTCCATACCTCTGGCGGCGACATTGACGCGGCAGAAAAGCTGATCTCGATGGTACGGACGGTTGTAGGGGTGGGAAACCTTCGCGTGATCGTGCCCGACTTCGCCAAGAGCGCGGGAACGTTAATGGCACTTGGCGCGGACAGGATCGTGATGAGCGATACATCTGAGCTCGGGCCAATTGATCCCCAAGTCACACTTAATGATGGGCATGGCAATTGGATACAACACTCCGTCCAGAGTTATCTCGATGCATACGAAACCCATTATGCATCGCTACAGAAGAACCCCACCGACGTCGCTGCCAAAATTATGCTCGGTAAGCTCGACCCCGCGACTGTCAAGATGTTTGAGGCCGTCCGTAACCGCGCGCGTACATTTGCAGAAGATCAGTTGAAGTACAACATGTTTAAATCCGTAACGGGCAACTACACAAAAATTGCGGACGAGCTTATCAACACCAAGCGATGGCTATCTCACGGGCAGATGATCAGCTACCAAGATGCAAAGGACATTGGGCTATCGGTGGATTATGTCCATCCTGGAAGCGACGAATGGCAGTCCTATTGGCAGTTGTACTGTCTCCAGCGGCTTGCCGTGAAGGATCGCCAGAAGCTCTTTGAGTCAGACTATGTGTCTCTCCTTGTTGACGGATAGTCGTAGCTGAAGCAGCGTGTGCTGGACGCCGCCGTAGTACGTGAAAAGAGGTCGGATCAGTTTTCTTTATGACGAAACATGTTATGAACCCAGTTCTTCCAGCAAGCTCACCAAATCATCCGCATGTTCTTCTTCCATCGCTAGGATGCCTTCCAGCATGCGGCGGGTAGTTGGGTCGTCGTTGCCGAGGTAGGCAATCATTTCGCGGTAGCTGTCAATCGCAATCCGCTCGGCAACCAGGTCTTCCTTGATCATGTCAATCAGCGTTTCGCCCTCGACATATTCCGCATGGCTGCGATCCCTACGTTCGAGCCTCAGTCGGGGAGTCAAGCTCGCAACAGGTTATAGTAAGATGTAGTGTTTTAATTGTGTTCTGTACCGACATGGGTTAGCCAAGAACGCAAAAACGGGTCAAACTAACGTGCAATTCAACAGCTCGTCGACCGGAGGCTCCATTGAATCACTCTCAGATGCTGAAGACCAGGCGAAAAAAGCAAAAAGCCAAGAAGCACCTCGCGGGGGTAGCCAAGCGAGCGAAGAAGCTGAGGAAGCAAAGCGCGAAGAGGGTCAATGCGGACGCCCCGAAAAAAGGAGCCGCCTAGCCGTTTTTCAACGCGAACCAGGGAACCCAATGCGCCCACTGCGTGCGCCCGTTTAACGTCCGCTTTGGGTCGTTTCCGGAAATTGGCTTCGGACACTGCCTGGCGGATCACAACTACTACACATTATCCCATAGCTGTTATTAGCAGCTCCGGCCTTAGCATCCAGGCAATCGCCCAATCGCCGGATTCATTTCGCTCCAGACAAAGCATACTGCCCGGTTTGAAAGCGACGAACTGAGAGCTGCTATTGCCACTCAGCAAATACGCCGTCATCCGTTCCATAAATGGCATATGACCAACAAGCAGCGAATCTTCTTGCCAGTTATTGATTTGTTTCGCCCAAGGTTCAACAGGATCGTTTGGATTTAAGCCGGTGGTCGCTTCAATCTTTGCACCCGCGGCCATCTTCGCGGCAACTATGTCGGCTGTCTCGCGCGCCCGCGTCTTTCCGCTGTGATACACGTGCTTGACGCGTATATCGTTCTTCCCCACGAATTCAGCCAAATGTTTTACATCTTCCCGGCCAAGTTTACTTAAAGGCCGTTCGGGATTGACTTCCTCAGGCAATGCGTCGCCGTGCTGCAGGAGATAAAGTTTCATTAAAACTCAAAATCACATTCACTACGAACCCAGCTCTTCCAGCAGGCTCACCAAATCATCTGCGTGTTCTTCTTCCATCGCCAAAATACCTTCCATCATGCGGCGGGTGGTGGGGTCGTCGTTGCCGACGTAGGCAATCATTTCCCGGTAACTGTCAATCGCGATCCGCTCGGCGACCAGGTCTTCCTTGATCATGTCAATCAGCGTTTCGCCCTCGACATATTCCGCGTGGCTGCGGGTGAGTAATCCTACGGGCGAGAAATTCGGCTCGCCTCCAAGCTGCACAATGCGCTGCGCAATCTGGTCGGCGTGCATCTGTTCTTCGTTGGCGTGCTGCAAAAATTCCTGGGCCACACTGGTCGCGTTGATTCCCGCGGCCATGAAGTGGTGGCGCCTATAGCGCAGCACACAGACGATTTCCGTGGCAAGCGCTTCGTTGAGCAGCTTGATGACGGTTTCGCGGTTTCCCTTGTAGCCGGGAGTGACCGCGCCGCGCTCGATGTGCTGGCGCGCGCGCTTGCGCAGGGTTTTGATGTCGGTGAGAAAAGGTTTGTTGGCCATGATTTTCTCCAAAGAGTAAGGGTTAAATTATTGTCTGAAGGTTAGCATATTCTGGAAACACTTAGAGTAGTGATTTTCTTTAAATCTTGTTCGTGTTTGCCCCCTCACTCCTTCGACAAGCTCAGGACAGGCTCCACCCTCTCCCTCGAGGGGAGAGGGAACAGGTTTTATGGCCTCCACCCTAGCCCTTCGACAAGCTCAGGGCGAACGGACCAAGAACTTTTTATTCCCCCTCACTCCTTCGATGGTTCGGCATGGCTCACCACAGGCTTGCTCAAACAGGCTCCCTTTGACAGGTTCCCTTCGACAGGCTCAGGGCGAACGGTCGAAGGACTCAGGGCAGGCTCCGGAGGAAAGGGAATTTAGCGGCTCTCCGCGCCTTCAATGGGTATGATCGTCCCCCACATTTTCCCGCTGCCTGAAGGTTCTCTTTACCAAGCCCGCTTCATCGAAGATCGCGGAAAAGATGCTGGAGTAGCCCCAGAGGTCCCGGAAGCGATAATCCCAGGACACTTCGTTCAGGTTGGGAAATGCCAGGATTTGAAAAGGAGGCCCAATCACGTGGAGCACATCGTCCCAAGTCATGTCAGCCCTGATTTGCGCGAAGTGCTCTTCATCCAGCACTTGTTCAATTAAGACGAGCTTGCCGTCCGCATCAAACCGGACCAGGAAAGTTGCCATTCCCAAAGGCCCGCGCGGATAAGCCCAGACGGGTCCATCGGGTGTTTCCCACGCGGCGGCGGGTACGCCCATGGCCTGCTGCACCTCGTCTTCGCTGGACAGGCCCGGCTTGAGCCCGCGACCGTTGTACGATGCGCAGCCGCCAAGCAGCGCCAGAATCGTCAAACCGAGTGATGCCAGCCTAATCCAATGCATGACCGGTGCACATCTTCACTCGTCTCCTTCAATCACGGGGTCGGGAATATGATTGAATGCTATTCGCATGGGAGCGGAGTTGAGTGCGAAGTGCGCACCGCCGAAATAAACGGTATTTTTGCCATAGCGCAGGTTCAGCGAATCGATTATCACGTTCAGCTTGTCATGGGATTTTCCGGTGTCGAACAAAGACCATGATTGGTTGGTTTGCTCGTTCAAATCGAATAGAGTGATAGCCACCGCAAGCGGGACCGCCTTGGCTTTGGGGTATTTCTTCCACATTATCGCGAGTGCATTGAGTAGCTGCAAAGTATCCTGCGTCGGGTCGAAGCGCGCCTGGTTTTCCCAGCTTTCGCTATTCATATGCTTGACCTTGATGTGCATCGCCCCGGTGATGCGTTTGTAGCTGCGCAGGCGCATCGCCGCTTTCTGCGTCAGCCTGTGCAGCACCGAGTACGCCGCATCGCGCGAGCGCAGCTCCGGCGGCAGCACATGAGAGTGCCCCACGCTTCCGCGTTGCGAGGGCAGGGTGGGGACGACTTCGCCGCGCAGCCTTGCATGCATCCTTTCTCCTTCGATGCTGCCCCATGCAATATGCAGTTGTCGTTTGCTTGCGGAACACAGCTTCTTGACCGAATCAATGTTGTGTTCATTGAGCCGTTTTTCCATATTCCTGCCGATGCCGCATAAATCCCTTAATTCCAGGCGGTGCAGGCAATCCGGCAAATCGGCATCATCAATCACCACGCAGCCATCGGGTTTTTGCATATCGCAAGCGACTTTGGCGAGGAAAGTGTTGGGCGCAATGCCGATGGAACAGCGCAGCGTTTCCCCGACGTTGCCGTAGATTTTGCGCTTGATGGTTTTAGCAAGCTCAAGCGCGCGGCTGCGCTGTTGCTGGCTGCCGGTCAGCTCGCACACCATTTCATCTATCGAACACACCGTCTCGACATGCGTGCAGGATTCCACCGCTTCCACCAGCTTGTGATGGTATTCGATGTAAATTGCCGGACGTGCTTCGACAAAGTTAATTGCGGGGCAGAGCCGCTTCGCTTCACGCACAGCTGTACCGGTCTTGACGCCGAATTTTTTCGCCTCATAGCTGGCGGCGATACAGCAGGTGGTATCGGCAATCACTGGCAGCACGGCCGTGGGTTGGCCTCGCAGCTCAGGACGCAATTCTTGCTCCACCGAAGCGAAGTAGGAATTGAAATCAACGTACAGCGCGCGCAGGGTCATGCTTGGCCCATGTATCCCGTAGCGTGACGGCGCGGTTGAAGACCGGTTTGCCGGGCTTGGAATCCACACGGTCGGCGACGAAGTAGCCGTTGCGCTCGAACTGAAAATGCGTTCCGGGTTTGGTGTCGGCAAGCAGCGGCTCGAGTTTGCAGGATTTCAGCACTTCGACGGAATGGGAATTGAGGAATTCCTTGTAATCCTTGCCCCCGCTGTCGGGATGCGGGTGAGCGAACAGCCGGTCGTACAAGCGCACTTCGGCTTCAAACGCATGATTGGCTGATACCCAGTGGATATTGCCTTTGACTTTGCGCGTTTCCGCTCCCGCTGTGCCGCTTCGGGTCAGCGGATCGTAAGTGCAATGAATTTCCTCGATTTCGCCTTTTGAGTTCTTCACCGCGCTCACGCATTTCACCAGATAGGCGTAACGCAGCCTGACTTCGGCGCCGGGCGAAAGACGGAAATAACCTTTCGGCGGATTCTCCATGAAGTCGTAGTGCTCGATGTAGAGCACCTTGGAGAACGGCACTTTGCGTTTCCCCAGCTCCGGTTTTTGCGGATGGTTCGGCGCTTCGCACTCTTCCGACTGGCCGTCCGGATAATTGTCGATGATGAGTTTCAGCGGCCGCAGCACGGCGGCGCGGCGCTCGGCGCGGTCATTCAAATCGTCGCGCAGCGCTTCTTCCAGCATGCTGATGTCAATCCAGGAATCCGCTTTGGAAACGCCGATGCGCTCGCAGAACAGGCGGATGGATTCCGGCGTGTAGCCGCGGCGGCGCACGCCGACCAGCGTGTTCATGCGCGGGTCGTCCCAGCCGTCCACATATTTGCCTTCGACAAGTTCAATGAGTTTCCTCTTGCTCATCACGGTGTAAGTGAGGTTCAATCGCGCGAATTCGATTTGCTGCGGCAGCGGCCGCTTGAGATGCCCGTTTTTGGCCAGCTCGTTCAGCACCCAGTCGTAAAGCGGGCGGTGGTCTTCGAATTCCAGTGTGCAGATGGAGTGGGTGATATTTTCCAGCGCATCCGAAATGCAGTGGGTGTAATCGTAAAGCGGGTAAATGCACCACTTGCCGCCGGTGCGGTGGTGATCCGCGTGGCGGATGCGGTAAATCGCGGGATCGCGCATATTGATGTTGGGCGAGGCCATGTCAATCTTGAGCCGCAGCACGTGCGCGCCGTCGGGGAATTCGCCGGCTTTCATGCGGCGGAATAAATCGAGATTTTCCTTGATCGGGCGGTTGCGGTAAGGACTTTCTTTGCCGGCTTCGATCAATGTTCCGCGATATTCGCGAATTTGATCGGCTGTGAGGCTGTCCACGTAGGCCTTGCCGGTTTTGATGAAATGCTCGGCGAACTCGTAGAGCTTGCCGAAGTAGTCGGACGCGTAATAAAGATGTTTGCCCCAGTCGAAACCCAGCCAGCGCACCGAGTCGAGGATGGAATCCACGTATTCCTGCTCTTCCTTGGTCGGGTTGGTGTCGTCAAAGCGCATGTGGCACTCGCCGCCATAATCGCGCGCCAGGCCAAAGTTGAGGCAGATGGACTTGGCGTGGCCGATGTGCAGGTAGCCGTTAGGCTCCGGCGGAAAGCGCGTCTCCACCCGTCCTCCCCATTTGCGGGCGGCATTGTCCTGGTCAACGATGTTGCGGATGAAGTTGGGGGCGACGGGGAGTTCGGTTGGGATTTTTGCCATGTTCGGAAGCTTTTTTAACATAAACCAGTCTGAAAGTTAAAGAAAAATTGCCTTTCTTGCGCCGAAGCAGCCGGGGCAAGCTTTGTTTATTTGTCCCTAAAAGCCCGTGAATGGGCGCGCCAGGCTTTGTTTCCGGCATTTTATCCTATTTATTTTGCTCACATTTTTTGCTACAATAGCTCAGTTAGATAAGCAAGATGCGCTTGATGGGCTTTCAGCCCATTTTTTGTTTGTGGTGTCGCTTATGGATTTGCGCGAAGTGCTTGAAACTGCGGTGATTGGCCTGGGCTACGAGTTGGCGGACCTCGAGATGTCCAACCACGGAAGGCTGCTCAGGGTGTTCATCGATAAGACGGGCGGGATTAACGTGGGCGATTGCGCGCTGGTCAGCAATCACCTCATCCGCTTGTTTGCGGTGGAGAACATCGCTTACGACAGGCTCGAGGTTTCTTCCCCCGGCCTCGACCGGGTGCTGAAAAAGCAGGCCGATTTTGTGCGTTTTGCCGGAGAGAAAGCGCAGGTCCGCATGCGGCTGCCGGTTGACGGGCAGAGGAATTTTGTAGGGGTGCTGCGCGGGATGCAACAGGATTCGCTCCAACTGGAAGTGGACGGCAAGATGCTGTCCCTCGACATGGCGAACCTGGAAAAAGCCCGGCTCATCCCGAATTTGTAATGGAGATTATGTTATGAGTCGCGAGATTTTGTTACTGGTAGATGCCCTGGCACGCGAAAAAAGCGTGGACAAGGATGTCGTTTTTGCTGCGCTCGAATTGGCGCTGGCTTCCGCCACCAAGAAGCGTTTTCACGATGACGCCGACGCAAGGGTGGCGGTGGACCGCAACAGCGGGGAATATACGTCTTTCCGCCGCTGGCAGGTTGTGGCCGACGAGGAGCTGGAAGCGCCTTCGCGCCAAATGACTTTGCTGCAGGCGCAAATACACAATCCGGAAATCAAGCTTGGCGAGTATATCGAAGAGCCGCTCGAGCCCGTGGAATTCGGCCGTATCGGCGCGCAAACCGCGAAGCAGGTAATTTTGCAGAAAATCCGCGATGCCGAGCGCGAGCAGATCTTGAACGATTTCCTGCAGCGCAAGGAGCAACTGGTGACCGGCGTGATTAAGCGCATGGAGCGCGGCAACGCGATGATAGAATCCGGCCGCGTTGAAGCGCTTTTACCGCGCGACCAGATGATTCCCAAGGAGAACTTGAGGGTGGGCGATCGTGTGCGCGCCTATCTCATGCGTGTGGACCGCAGCAGCCGCGGGCCGCAGCTCATTTTGTCGCGCATCGTTCCTGAATTTGTGGTGAAGCTGTTCGAGCTCGAAGTTCCTGAAATCGAGGAAGGTCTGCTGGAAATCAAATGCGCCGCGAGAGACCCGGGTTCGCGCGCGAAAATCGCGGTGAAAGCCAATGACCAGCGTATAGACCCGATCGGAACCTGCGTCGGCATGCGCGGATCAAGGGTGCAGGCGGTGACCGGCGAACTTGCAGGCGAGCGTGTGGATATTATCCTGTGGGCGCCTGATGGCGCGCAGTTCGTGATTAATGCGCTCGCGCCGGCGGAAGTGAGCAGCATCGTGGTGGATGAAGAAAAGCACAGCATGGATATCGTGGTAGAAGAGGAAAAGCTGGCGCAGGCGATAGGCCGCAACGGGCAAAACGTGAGATTGGCCTCCGAGCTTACTGGCTGGGCACTTAACATCATGACTGTTGCCGAGTCCCAGAAAAAAAGCACTGAAGAATCGGCTAACGTCAAGAAGCTCTTCATGGAGCGGCTGGATGTAGACGAAGAGGTCGCGGATATTCTGGTACAGGAAGGATTCAACACCCTGGAAGAAGTGGGCTATGTGCCGCTCAATGAAATGCTGGAAATCGAGGCTCTCGACGAAGAAACGGTCAATGAGCTCAGGAGCCGCGCGCGCAATGTGCTGCTTAACGAGGCGATTGCCAGCGAAGAGCGGGTCGAACATGATGCCGAAGATCTGTTGACCCTTGAAGGCATGGACAGCCAAACTGCGCGGGTGCTGGCCGCCAAAGGCGTGACTACCAAGGAAGGGCTGGCGGATCTCGCGGTTGACGATTTGCTGGAGATGACCGGAATGGATGCCGAGCGCGCCAGTAAGCTCATCATGACGGCGCGTGCGCCGTGGTTTGTGGTTTGAGGTAGACAAGGAAGCGTCATGGCACAGATGAACGTAGAGCAATTTGCCCAAGAGCTGAAGGTGGATCCTTCACGCTTAATCGAGCAATTGCAGGCGGCCGGGGTCAACAAGAAGCTCGCTGAAGACTTACTCAGCGAGCAGGATAAGACCCAGTTGCTTGACTATCTGCATCACGTGCATGGCGCGGAGCAGAAAAAGAAAATCACGCTGACCCGCAGGCAGACTTCCGAGATCAAAAAATCCGACAACACCGGCAAGGCGCGCACCATTCAGATCGAGGTGCGCAAAAAGCGCGTGTTTGTGAAACGCGATGAAGCTGGCGCGGCGGAAGGTGAAGGGCACGCGGCTCCAGTGCTGGGTGCCGAACAGCTTGCACTGCGCGAGGAAGAAGCAAAAAAACAAGCGGAGCTGATCGCGCGGCAAAGTGAAGAACTGCGCGACAAGCAGGAGAAAAAACGCAAGAAATCCGAAATCAAAACCGATGAACCGCAAGAGGCCAAAGCCGGGCAGCCTGCAACGGGAGCTCAGCCGCTCCCGCCCGGAACCGAAGGCACTCTGCACAAGCCGGCGGTGACTCCCGAGAAAGCGGCAAAGTCGCAGAAAAAAGCCAAGAAGCAGCCCAAGGTCATCTGGCAGGACGAAACCGCCCGCAGACGTACTATCAAGACGAGGGGTGATTTCAGCGGCGGACAGGGCTGGCGCCAACGCAAGGGGCCCAAACCCAGGCAACCGCAACAGGAAGGTCAGCCGCAGCAGCCGCACGCGTTCTCCATGCCCATTGAGGCGGCGGTGCACGAAGTGCTGGTGCCCGAAACCATTAGCGTCGCTGCGCTGGCGCAGAAAATGTCGGTGAAAGCGGCGGAAGTCATCAAGATCCTGATGAAGATGGACACCATGGTAACCATCAACCAGGTGCTGGACCAGGACACGGCGATGATTGTGGTTGAAGAAATGGGGCACGTTGCCAAGCGCGCCAAGCTGGATGACCCCGAATCACTCTTAAGTGAAGAACAGCAACTCAAGGAAGTGTCTTCGCTGCCGCGTGCTCCTGTGGTTACCGTGATGGGGCATGTGGACCACGGCAAGACTTCATTGCTCGATCACATCCGCCGCACGCGGGTGGCAATCGGCGAAGCCGGCGGGATTACCCAGCATATCGGCGCGTATCATGTCGAAACTCCAAGGGGCATGATTACTTTCCTCGATACGCCCGGCCATGAGGCGTTTACCGCGATGCGCGCGCGCGGCGCGAAAGCGACCGATATCGTGATTCTTGTGGTGGCGGCGGATGACGGCGTTATGCCGCAAACCATCGAAGCGGTGCATCACGCCAAAGCGGCCAAGGTGCCGATCGTGGTTGCGGTGAGCAAGATAGACAAGCCGGAAGCCAATCCCGAGCGCATCAAGCAGGAACTGGTGGCGCAGGAAGTGGTGCCGGAAGGTTGGGGCGGGGACACCATGTTTGTCGAGGTTTCCGCCAAGACCGGGCAAGGCATTGATGCGCTGCTGGAGAGAGTGCTGCTGCAAGCCGAAGTGCTGGAGCTCAAGGCTCCGCGGGATACTCCCGCCAAGGGCCTGGTAATCGAGTCACGGCTGGATAAAGGACGCGGGCCGGTTGCCACCATCCTGGTGCAGTCGGGCACTCTGAGACGTGGTGATGTGCTGCTGGCGGGAGCTGCATTCGGCCGGGTGCGCGGCATGTTCGATGAAGCGGGGCATGTGGTGCAAGAAGCCGGGCCTTCAATTCCAGTGGAAATCCAGGGTTTATCGGATGTGCCTGTGGCGGGCGAACAGGCGCAGGTGCTGGGCGATGAACGCAAGGCAAGGGAAATCGCGCTGTTCCGGCAAGGCAAGTTCCGCGATGTGAAATTCGCCAAACAACAGGCGGCTAAACTCGAAAACATGTTTGACCAGATGGCGGCAGGCGAAGCTAAAACGCTTTCGCTGATCATCAAGGCCGACGTGCAGGGCTCGTATGAAGCGCTGACGCACGCTCTGCAAAAACTTTCCACCGAAGAGGTCAAGGTCAACGTCATTCACAGCGGGGTCGGCGCCATTACCGAATCCGACATCAACCTGGCGCTCGCTTCGAAGGCCGTGGTCATCGGCTTTAACACCCGCGCCGACAGCACCGCGCGCAAACTCATCAGCAAGGCCGGCGTGGATGTGCGCTACTACAACGTTATTTACGATGCGGTGGACGAAATCAAGGCGGCGCTCTCCGGCATGCTGGCGCCGGAGCGCAAGGAGAACGTTCTCGGCCTCGTGGATGTGCGCCAGGTATTCCGCATTTCCAAGGTAGGCGCGGTGGCCGGTTGCTATGTTCTGGAAGGCATGGTCAAGCGCAATTCCATGGTGCGGGTATTGCGCGACCACGTGGTAATACACAGCGGCGAGCTGGATTCGCTGAAGCGCTTCAAGGATGATGCAAGGGAAGTCAAGGCCGGCTTTGAGTGCGGCCTGTCGATCAAGAATTACGATGACATCAAAGTGGGCGACCAGCTGGAGATTTACGAAGTCGTCGAAGTGGCAAGGACGTTGTAAGGCGTGAGGGGTGAGGAGTAAGGGGTAAAATCCTAAATAACCTATTAACGCCTTACTCCTTACACCTTACTCCTCACTGAACCATGCCTAAAGACTATCCCAGAACCCGACGCGTTGCCGAACAGATCCAGCGAGAGCTGGCGGAAATCGTGTGCCAGGAATTGAAGGACCCGCGGGTGGGCATGATTACGCTTACCGAGGTGGAAGTATCACCTGACTACGCCCACGCCAAGATTTTTTTTACGCACCTCGGTGAATCCCGGCAAACTGCCGATAGCGTGAGCGGCCTGCAACACGCAGCAGGCTTTTTGCGCAGCCAGCTGGCGCAGCGCCTCAAGCTGTACGCCGTGCCGGAACTGCATTTTATTTACGATACATCAGTTGAGCGCGGCATACGCCTTTCCGTCCTGATAGACCAGGCAATTTCGGAAGACAAAAGACACCCGTCTTAAACCCATCTTGCGCAACGCAAAGAGGCAAATCAACGGCGTTCTGCTCCTCGACAAGCCAGTGGGGCTCACTTCCAACGCCGCTTTGCAAAAAGTGAAGCGCCTGTTCCAGGCCGCCAAAGCGGGGCATACCGGCACTTTGGACCCGCTGGCCACAGGTCTTCTGCCGGTTTGTCTAGGTGAAGCGACCAAGTTTTCGCAGGGTATGCTTGATTCAGGCAAAGCCTATCAAGCCGTGATTAAACTTGGAGAGACCACCTCAACGGGCGACGCCGAGGGGGAAATCCTGTCCAGGCGAGCCGTCGATGTTTCCCGCGCTCAGGTAGAAAAAGCCTTGAGCCGTTTACTCGGCAGTATCAGCCAGACCCCGCCTATGTATTCTGCCCTGAAGCACCGGGGAAAACCGCTCTACGCTTATGCCAGGGAAGGCAAGCACGTGGAAAGGGAACCAAGGCAAGTGCGCATAGAATCTTTGCGGCTCGACAACATTACGCGGGAGGAGATTAAGATCACCATTCACTGCAGCAAGGGAACTTATATCCGCGTATTTGCCGAAGATTTGGGGAAGGGACTGGGATGCGGGGCGTATCTGAAAGCATTGCGCCGTGATGAGGTAGGGCCTTTTCACCTGCATGAAGCGCTCTCGCTGCCGCAGCTTGAAACGATGAGCCTGGAACAAAGGGATGCAAGCCTTTTGCCCATAGACAGTTTATTGCAGGGGCTTCCGGAAATTCTGCTGAAAGAGGAAAATTACCGTAATTTTTTGCAAGGCCATGCCATATCGCAAGCTGCACTCCCGATTTGCGGGATGGCAAGAATTTATAATACAAAACAAATATTTATTGGTGTTGGCGAAGCCACGGCCGAAGGCAAAATCAAACCCAAACGCCTGCTTGCCGCGGATACAGCGCAATGACAGCGAACATCAGGGGAAAGCGTTTGAATTCATAACCAAAAATAATTCTCACTTGAGCATATAAGCGTTTAAAAGGTAAAATGCAGGACTTTCAATCGGAGAGCAAGTAATGTCAGTAACGACCAGCCAAAAGTCAAAAATCGTGCAGGATTTTCAAACGGCAAAAGGTGATAGCGGTTCCCCGGAAGTGCAGGTTGCGCTGTTGACCGCGCGCATCAATGATCTGACCGAGCATTTCAAGGCGCATGTGAAAGATCACCATTCACGCCAAGGCCTGTTGCGCATGGTAAACCGCCGCCGCAAGCTGCTGGATTATCTGATGAGCAGCAGTGTGGAACGCTACCGCAAGCTCATTGAACGCCTCGGCCTGCGCAAGTAGCGTTTGTATTTTCTTGCTGCCGCGGCAGTCTCACGGTGAAGCGGCAATTTTCGGACTGAACTTAAAATTTCACAAAGGATAACGCGTTTTGAAGCACATTAAAAAAAGTTTCAGCTACGGCAATCACCAAATCACGTTTGAAACCGGCGAAGTTGCACGCCAAGCAACAGGCGCAGTAATGGTGAACATGGATGACACGGTGGTACTGGTCACCGTGGTCGGGGCCAAGCAAACAAAACCAGGTCAGGATTTTTTTCCACTGACCGTAGATTATCAGGAACGCACTTATGCCGCCGGGAAAATACCCGGCGGTTTTTTTAGGCGCGAAGGCCGGCCCTCGGAAAAGGAAACCCTAACCTCGCGCTTGATTGACCGCCCGTTGCGCCCGCTGTTTCCGGAAGGTCTTTACAACGAGGTGCAAATCGTTGCCACCGTGGTGTCTTCCAACAACGAGGTTGATTCCGACATTCCGGCGATACTGGGAGCTTCGGCAGCGCTGGCTATTTCAGGGATTCCCTTTAACGGGCCGATCGGCGCCGCACGGGTGGGGTATGTCAACGGCGAATATATATTGAATCCCAGCGCTACCCAGTTAAAGTCTTCTTCCCTCAACCTGGTGGTTGCGGGCACTGAACAAGCGGTGCTGATGGTCGAATCGGAAGCGCTGGAACTGCCCGAAGACATCATGCTTGGCGCGGTGGTGTTCGGGCACCGTGAAATGCAGGCGGCGATCAAAGCGATCAACGAACTCGCGGACGAAGCGGACACGCCGCTTTGGGACTTTCAGACCCCGGCCAAGGACGAAGTGCTGATAGCGAAAGTCACTGAACTTGCAGAAGCCGATTTGCGCCAAGCCTACGGCGTCAGGCAAAAGCAAGCGCGAAGCCAGCAGATAGACACAATCCGCAGCCGGGTTTTAAGCGAACTCAACGGTGAAAATCCCGATCCTGAGCGCGAGAACCTGATTAAAACCATTTTCATGGATGTGGAAGCGAAGATCGTGCGCAACCAAATTCTCGACGGCGAGCCGCGCATAGATGGCCGCGACACCCGCACCGTGCGGCCTATCACCATCCGCACCGGCGTGTTGCCGCGCGCTCATGGCTCGGCGCTGTTTACACGCGGTGAAACCCAGGCACTGGTGGTGGCAACGCTCGGCACTGCACGCGATGGGCAGATCATAGATGCGCTACAAGGCGAATATACCGACCGCTTCATGCTCCATTACAACATGCCGCCTTATGCAACCGGGGAAACCGGCCGCGTCGGCTCGCCCAAGCGCCGCGAAATCGGCCATGGGCGGCTGACGAAGCGCGCATTGATGGGCGTGTTGCCGACAGTGGAGGAATTTGGCTATTCCATGCGGGTGGTGTCGGAAATCACTGAATCCAACGGTTCGAGCTCGATGGCCTCGGTGTGCGGCGGCTGTCTTGCGCTAATGGACGCCGGCGTTCCCGTCAAGGCGCACGTCGCGGGCATCGCCATGGGCCTCATCAAGGAAAGCAAACGCTTTGCGGTGCTCACTGATATTCTGGGCGATGAGGACCATCTCGGCGATATGGACTTCAAGGTGGCGGGCACCGAAAAGGGCGTCACCTCCCTGCAGATGGATATCAAGATTCAGGGCATCACCAATGAAATCATGCGCGTCGCTCTCAATCAGGCGCGCGAAGGGCGCATGCATATTCTGGAGTTGATGAAACAGGCACTGCCCAACCCGCGCGGTGAAATTTCGGCTTACGCGCCGCGCATCATGACCATCAAGATCAAACCGGAGAAAATCCGCGACGTTATCGGCAAGGGTGGCGCGGTGATCCGCGCGCTTACCGAAGAAACCGGGACAACCATTGATATTGCAGAAGACGGCACGGTGACCATTGCCTGCACCGCCTCGGAAGGCTGTCTACTGGCGAGGAAGCGCATTGAGGACATCACTGCGGACGTGGAGGTCGGCCGGGTTTATGAAGGCACGGTGCTCAAGCTCCTGGATTTTGGCGCCATCGTGAGCGTGCTGCCTGGCAAGGACGGATTGCTGCACATCTCGCAAATCGCCAACGAGCGCGTCAACAGCGTGGCGGATCACCTTAAAGAAGGGCAGACGGTTAAAGTGAAAGTGCTGGAAGCGGACGATAAAGGCCGGCTGCGTTTGAGTATGAAAGCAGTTGCTGCGGAAACGACGACTACTCAGTAAAGTTTTTTGTTCGGCAAAATATGAAGGGGCGGCTCGTTGAGCCGCCCCTTGCGTTTTCCGCCGGGAAGAAAAGTGCTACTTGGCCACCTGTTTCTCCCGCAATTCATCCAGTGTCTTGCAGTCTATGCATAGGGTGGCGGTAGGCCGCGCTTCAAGGCGCTTCAGGCCGATTTCAACGCCACAGTTTTCGCAGTAACCGTAATCGCCCGAATCGATTTTGCCGATGGTTTCATCGATTTTCTTGATGAGCTTGCGCTCACGGTCGCGGTTGCGCAGTTCCAGAGCCATGTCGGATTCCTGGCTGGCGCGATCATTAGGGTCGGCAAAAATCGTTGCCTCGTCCTGCATGGTGTGCACGGTGCGATCTATATCCTGGCCCAACTCGATTTTCACGGTTTCCAGGATTTTGCGAAAGTGCCCAAGCTGTTTCGGATTCATGTATTCTTCCCCCTTTTTCGGTACGTAGGGGGTGAATTGTTTATGTAATTCCGGGGACATCTTCATCGCATCCATATCTGGGAAACCGCTTTGATATCAGAAATTGAATTATAGTGCAAGTTCCATTTGCTCAACCTGGTTTTCTCCCTGTGGCGAATTGACCTTTATTATGGTCAAGAGTATATTTACGCCCTTCCGGGGTGTAGCGTAGCCTGGTAGCGCGCCTGGTTTGGGACCAGGATGTCGGGAGTTCAAATCTCTCCACCCCGACCAAATTTTAAACCCGGTTTGTAAAGTTGCCAGCTGGCTGAAGGAAGATGCTACTGTGCCCGTAGCTCAACCGGATAGAGCACCAGCCTTCTAAGCTGGGGGTTGTGGGTTCGATTCCCGCCGGGCACGCCAAATATTCAACCACAACGCTGCCAGCTTTTTTATCAATGGTGGACGTAGCTCAAAGGTAGAGTCCCGGATTGTGATTCCGGTTGTTGTGGGTTCGAATCCCATCGTCCACCCCAAAGTTTAGCTGCTTATCCTTTCTTAGAGCGCAGCAGGCGCTGTTTTTGGCGCTGCCATTCGCGTTCTTTTTCGGCTTCGCGCTCAGCATGGGGACCAAAAAAAGCCGGGATCTTGCCGACGAGGTGCCGACTGATCTAGTCCGAAAGTCGTCTCAACTCGGAAGCAGCAGCTTCAAACTCCGCGAAATCTCTCGGGCAATCTTGCGTCACGTGCTGCAGCATGTCGCGTGCCTCCTTCGGGCGTTGATTTAGAACCTGCCATTCACCAATATAAAATTCCGCCTCGCAGACTTGGTGACTGCGGATATCGGGATCCGGGTGCTGCGCAGCCTTGAGCAATGCGGCAGGGCCACGCCGACCGGCAAATAGATCAATTATAGGAGCAGGCCATTTTTCCTTATCAAGGCTCGCCGAATTGGCGAAGAATTCATTACTTGCAAGCATGGCGCTACCGCTGCGGGACTGCGCGAGATAGCGCCAGATCACTGTGTAGGGGCTGCGATTGAGGCGCAAGCTTTGCGCAAAATCTGCCGCTGATGCATCGAATCGCCCAAGATAGAATTGAGCGTAGCCGCGGTTGGCGTAAGCGAACGCGTCCTTCGGATCGAGCCGGATCGCCTCGTTCAAGTCCACGATCGCTCGGTCGTAGTCGCCCTTTTTATTCCACGCGTAGCCGCGATTGTGGTAAGCATCGGAATCCTTCGGATTAAGCCTGATTGCCTCGTTATAATCTTCGATCGCCCGGTCGTGGTCGCCCTTGTTATCCCACGCGTTGCCGCGGACGCCGTAAGCTACCGCGTTCTGTGGATTGAGCCGGATCGCCTCGTTTAAGTCCGCGATCGCCCGGTCGTAGTCGCCCTTGTTATTCCACGCGGAGTCGCCCTTGTTATTCCACACGTAGCCGCGGGTGGCGTAAGCGAACGCGTCCTTCGGATTGAGCCGGATCGCCTCGTTCAAGTCCGCGATTGCCCGGTCGTAGTCGCCCTTGCGACTCCACTCGTAGCCGCGGATTCTGTAAGCATTGACGTCCTTCGAATTAAGCCGGATCGCCTCGTTTAAATCCGCGATAGCCCGGTCGTGGTCGCCCTTTTCAATCCACGCGTAGCCGCGGTTGGCGTAAGCTAACGCGTTCTGCGGATTGAGACGGATCGCCTCGCTATAATCTTTGATCGCCCGGCCGTGGTCGCCCTTGCCACTCCACGCGAAGCCGCGATTGTAGTAAGCATCCGCGTCCTTCGGATTAAGCCGGATCGCCTCGCTATAATCTTTGATCGCCCGGCCGTGGTCGCCCTTGTTATCCCACGCGTAGCCGCGGTTGGCGTAAGTTAACGCGTCCTGCGGATCGAGCTGGATCGCCTCGTTTAAGTCCGCGATCGCCCGGTCGTAGTCGCCCTTTCTATTCCACGCGGAGCCGCGGATTCTGTAAGCATCGGCGTCCTGCGGATCGAGCCGGATCGCCTCGTTTAAGTCCGCGATTGCCCGATCGTAGTCGCCCTTTCTACTCCACGCGAAGCCGCGATTGTGGTAAGCATCGGCGTCCTTCGGATTAAGCCGGATCGCCTCGCTATAATCTTCGATAGCCCGGTCGTGGTCGCCCTTGCGACTCCACGCGTTGCCGCGATTGTAGTAGTAGAATGGTATCGCAAGGTTTTCCTTAGAAAGCTGTCCAGAGGCGATCACACGCGTGCAGGCCGAGATTTGCTCGTCTTCCGATCCCGAGGAATCACCGCATTTTTCTGCATCAGGTCTCGACTGCTCGATTGCGCAGGCTGTGATCAGGAACCCGAAAATTAGAACGAATAATGAACGCATATTTTATCAGTATGTAATCTAACTCGATGGAAATGTCAACATAATGGAATCGGGGTACTGTCCCAAATTAGGACACTACGCCGTGCGAGTTAGCAACGAACTGCCGGGTCAGCCGGCATAATTTATGTGCATTAATTCACAGCTATTCCCGGCCGATTGGCATACACTTAAGAAACCCGTTCTAGGTATGACCGCCGCAAGCGGAACTGCCGCGTATCGCTGGACGATGCCGTGGCTATTGCACCGACAGAGCCGCGTGAATACGCAGCATTGAGCGCGGCCTATTCGGATTTTTCAAAAGTAAGACGGCGATAGGAGCAAAACAATGGAAAAAGCAAGCAAGGTCTATCTAGTAGTGCTGTTGCTTGGCATGGCGGGGATGGCATTTGCGCGGGGTGATGACCTGCTAGATGAAAACAACAGGACAATGCAGCGGCAGTTAGAAAATCAACAACTGCGTCAACAGATTCGGCGCGACCGGCAGCAAGACGAAGGTGAATATATCCCTCCGCAGCTGTCGCCACAACAGCAACAGGAACGGGAACAGGTGCGGCAACTGAATATGCAACAGTTGCAGCAATATCAACAGATGCAGCAACAGTTTATGGGGCGGCGACCGCAACAGCCGCGTAACACCGATAAAAATGGCAGGCCGCGCAACACGGACGGAAGCGATATACCTCACTAATGACAGGAGCGAAACACATGGAAACAGGTGCGCACTCGGATTACCAATCACCATACTCATATACCGATACCTTCCTGGCCAAAAGCGTATGAGGGATCTTTATGACAGAAGAAGAAATCACTATGTTTTTGTTAAAACAGTCAGAGCTGGGTCATGGGAATGGGCAGCACCCGGACGACGACCACGACTATGGCCGTAAAAAGTTGTCAAAAATGTTGCCAAATTATCCAAGCGTAGTTCAGTAGCTCGTAGAGCTAGAAGTAAAATTTCGGGTTGAAGGTTTTATCGTGAAAGTCGGGAAAAAATGGTGGCAATTATTTTAGATGTACCCTCAGCATCCATGAGTTCTCAGTTTTCCCCGATTGGGGAGCCATTTATTTTAAGTGAGGATGAATCCGATCAGTTTACGCCCCGCCGACTCAAAAGTTGTTGCACCAGAACCCCCTTAACTCCCGGTTGACAGAATGTAGAATATTTCATACCATTTCATTGCGCCGATTTGAGCTTCAGCTTGCGGGCGCTTAATAAATGCAGCTAAAGCGAATCCAAGCCCGCTTTGGCTGCGATCTGCGCCCAGCGGGTTTTTCATTTCTGGGTACCGCCGATTTAAGCAACAACTTGCAGGGCGGGCAAAAATTCTGCTAAAGCGTTGGCCGCGAAACACACCCCGGTCCGCCTGCGCTTCCGACCACCTCGGGGTAAAGAGAGATAGCCGTGACTTCTCAGGCAAGTGCGGACCTCATCTATCGTGAATTTTCTTGCTGGACGGCGCACCGGGCTTCGCGTATTGCGCGGTCTCCTTCTGTTACCAACGTGGTGCTCGTGGTCGAGCGCTACCTGCGAGGTGAGGTCGATTTCGAGGAGGTGCGCTCTGCCCGCGAGTTCGCTTCCGGGGGGGCCCATGGCGCCCTCGCTATTGGGGTGCCCCGCGCCATGCCGGGCGCTATGGCACAGATTGCTGTCTGGCATACCACCAACGAATCAGCGGAGGCGGCGGCACGCCTGGTCATCCAACACGCCGCGCGTGCCGCCGGGTTTGCAGCACTTGAGCAAGCGGCGGATAAAGTGCTCAATGGCAACGAATCCGCATCGAGCTGGCGCAACTTATATGTGTGGCATCGCGAACCCCAGATCGAGGTTGTCGCTACAGCGATCGAGAAGGCAATTCTGGAGGGTGAGTTGCGGCGCCGGCTCAGCGTATTGTGTCAAGGAGAGCAACATGGCAACGCATAAGATCGGCAAGGCGCTTTATCGATGCATACCGCCGTACTGCGTTTGAGGTCGGCCACGTCAGTCAGATGACAAAAAAACGGCAGTTATTACTGATCCTGCCGCGACTTGCCCCATACCCTATCGAACATAAAGGCTTTTCAGGCCTGACTGCATGGTATAAGGGTTGCTTTAGTCATTCTTGCAACACAATGAAGTATGTAGAGGCGTTGTGTACATTCAACCATTGAAACGGAGAACAACCAATGAAGTACTTAGTTCTGCTCTTACTCGGTGCACCGTGCTTGGCATACGCACAGATTGACTGGGAGAAAGATTGCCACAGTAATGAGAGCGTACTGCAATGCAACAACAGGCTCATGGAAGAGGAACTTCCATGCTTGGAGCAAGAGATTGCGGCTAACGAAGCGTGCATGCAGAATGCTCAGACGTATCAACAATGTATGAATCGTACAAAAGAGCAATATCAACTATGTTTAATTCGCATAAACAAGAAAGGCGATGAGGGATAATGTCACATTGTTGTGTATTGTCGCCGGGCCGGCTTGGCACCCGCTAGTCGTCGGCCTATTTGACTGGCGACATGATTGGCATCCGCATGCATGGCACGCGCCAGTCGGTCAGCGTGCCAGTTGTGAACGTGTGGTACTACGACAATAAGAAAAGGGTGCTGCAAACGATGCGTGAGAGGACGGCGGCACAGAAGGCGAAACGAGCGAGCAACAAACTGGAACAGCTTAACGGTCAGTAGCGGCAAATACATGCAGATACGCAGACAGCAGGGCAGGCGCACAGCGACACAGCATGGCGTGAGTGGTTTTGATCGCCGAAAGCCCGAACGTCGCGGTTCGCTGGATGACGCGATAGAGTTTGAAATGGTGCCGCTTGCCGACCACACTAGGCTGAACGCGGACTATGCCGACCTATCAATTTTTATGCACAGGGGTGATTGACGTGGAGACTGGGACAGTCATTTTTGTGGTGGGACAGGGCGACTCACCAGACTACGTGCTTATCAAGTTCGACGACACGAAGGCAGTCAAAACAGGCAGCATGCCGAGGTGGTTGAGGATAGTTATGTACTGGCTTGTTATTTTCATCCTTCTCGTATTCTTAGGTGCACTGGGACTGCGAGGGCTGCTTGTAGTGGGTTTCGTGATGTATTTGGGTAATCTTATTTTTCATCCGTTCAGAAGGAGTGATTGACATGGAGAGAGGAACAGTTGTTTTTGTAGTGGGACAGGGCACGGCGCACGACTGCGTACTCATTAAATTTGAGCTAGTCAAATAGAGGTTAAAGTTACCAACGAAAAAGGAGGCCACATGAACGCAACACAAGAAGAAAGACAAGTAAAAGCTTGGGAAAA
Organism: Gammaproteobacteria bacterium; assembly: GCA_041495205.1. GTDB lineage: Bacteria > Pseudomonadota > Gammaproteobacteria > Burkholderiales > JAHFRG01 > JAHFRG01. Next base: position 48,642 of record JBGQCF010000006.1, on the reverse strand, counting down.
AATCGCGGATGCACTCGAAAGAATAGCGAAGGCGCAGACTGGTCGGGAGTATATAGAACAGGCCCGATTGGAAATTGAGAAAAAGCTCAAATCCTAAGGCAAAAACTAGCATTGCCAGATGAACGCGGATCACGACCACAAGTCGTAGGAATCACGACGAGTATGCGCATCCCCACACTGCGGCAAATCGAGTCAGCGTTGAAGCGCTACGCACTTCATGCTCTCGCTGGAGTTCTGGCAAGCTCAGGCTTCTTCTTTCGAGATCGGCTCGTTGGCCTTCTTGTGCAGGCGCCATCCGACGATCTCGCAACTGCAGTCGTATGGCTAGCGATTGCGGTCGTTGTGATGGCAGCCGTCGGCGCCTTCTACTTTTTAAAATCCCGGAAACTTGAAAAGGCCGTTCTGAAATTTGATCCCAACTTCTACGACCACCAAGAGTTTGATGACGCCTTCGATGAGGCCGCCAAGAAGCCCCGCCTTTAGGTTGAACGGACGGGCTATCAGCGCCATACCACCATTAACGTTCGTGGTGGCCCACCGTTCACCACGACGTTAGCCGACCGGCACCTTCAACAGCCAAGAGTTCTCAGATTTGCCCTCTACGGGGGGCGCCACGGAAACACTAGAACTGAAGTAACCATCACGTAACCACTTTTAAGCTTTGTGAAACTTTTTAAGACTGTTTGGTATTAATTTTAGAATTGGTGAGCGTTGCAAGGCATTGATTGATAAAATGCCCCGATGCTATGATGCAGATGGGGTGCAAGTGGTCGTGAGTTTGAATCTCGCCGCCCCGACCATCGAAATTCGAGGGGATAATCGCCTACGCTTTTACTAGTTTGAGCTTCCTGTCATATTCCACGTAATCAAATCTGCCGCCGGTAAGGGCCGGCTGAAGAGGTATCCTTGAGCGCCGTCACCACAGCCTCGATCACGCAGGAAAGCGAGTTGTGCCTCGGTTTCCACGCCTTCCCCAATCACGTTGAAATTCATGCTGTGTCCCAGGTTAAACACCGCCTGGGTAATCGCCGCATCATTGGGGTGGGTGTTGATATCATGCAGGAATGACTGGTCAATCTTGAGTCGGTCTACCGGGAACCGCTTGAGGTGGTTCAAGCTGGAATAGCCGGTGCCAAAATTATCAATCGAAAGCCGCACACCCAGGGTTTTCAACTTCTTCAGGGCGGTAATGTTCGCTTCCGGGTTATTCATGAGCAAACTTTCTGATAATTCCAATTCCAGATATCGGGCCTCCAGCCCGGTGTCAGCCAACGCTGTGGTTACAGATTTGACCAAGTCTTCCTGCCTGAACTGGCGTGCGGACAGGTTGACTGCAACACTGACAGCGGGCAGACCTGCGGCCTGCCAGGCCTTATTTTGCGCGCACGCAGTGCGCAGCACCCACTCGCCGATTGGAAGAAAAAGCCCGGTCTCCTCGGCGAGCGGGATAAACTTGGCGGGCGGGAGCATGCCCAACTCGGGATGGTTCCAGCGGATCAGTGCTTCCATACCGATAATCCGTCTGCTCCGGATGTCCACCTGCGGTTGGTAATGAAGCTTGAATTGCTGCAGCTCCAACGCTTGGCGCAGTGAACCCTGCAGCGCAACGCGTTCCTGGGTCTGAGCGCTCATCTCCAGTGTGTAGAATTGGACACCGTTCCGTCCCAGGTTCTTTGCCCGGTACATGGCGGTATCCGCATGCATGAGCAGCGTGTCTAGATCCTGGCCGTCGCTCGGATAAAGGCTCGCGCCCATACTGGCCGTTATGCCTAGTTCGCGGTTGTCCACCGTGAGTGGACGCGAAAACAGTTCCAGTATTTTGCGCGTGACCCACACCGTGTCTTCAGGATTTCTGAGCGACGAGAGCAGGATAACGAATTCGTCTCCCCCGAGCCGCACCACCGTGTCGCCTTCCCGCACCAATTTTCTGATTTCCTGTGCCACCGTCTTAAGCAATGAATCCCCCAAAGGGTGGCCGTAGCTGTCATTCACTACCTTGAAGTGATCAAGATCAATGAAGAGCAAGGCGAATGACCGCCCCGTGCGCCGTGCACGGATTATTTCCTGGGCGAGGCGGTCAGTGAGCAGGTTACGGCTGGGAAGACCCGTGAGATCATCATGGGTCGCGAGATATTCAATCTGATGCTCGCGCTTTTTGCGTTCGGTGATGTCGCTTTTTACGCCATCAAACCTGACCGCGCGCCCATCTGTATCCAGAACCACATGCGCGCGGTCCTCCAGCCAGCGCTCTTCACCGTCAGAACGGATGATGCGGTACTCCAGGGTCAGCGCCTTCTCTTTGATCAATTGCGGCAGCATCCCCGCAACGATCTTACGGTCGTCGGGATGCACCATAGCGAGCCAGAGGTCCTTGTTCTTGTAGAATTCTGCCGCCGGGAGTCCGTACAGCTTTTCTACCGCAGGGTTAAGGTAGAGGGTCTCATAAGTCGACGTCGAAATGGACCAGATGACACTGTCAATGGATCCTAGAATGCTGTTTAGCTTTTCTTCTGAGGTAGCTTGGCTAAGCGAAGGGGATTCCGCCAAACCCCCGGTCACCGCATGCTCATGCACCAAGCGTCTTTCCATCAACTTGCGCTCGGTGATATCGCGCATGACCACATGGGCTGCCGGGTTGCCCTGAAAGACAAAAGGTACCGCCGTCACCTCCACCTCTACCGTTGATCCGTCAAGGCGGAGAATTTTTTCTTCAACAAGCGGTACTTGCTTTCCTTCCTCCTCAAGCTGGCGGATGTGCTCCTTGAATATTTCCCGAAATTCAGGATGGATGAAGTCATACACCGGCTTACCAGTAACTTGTTCTGCGCTGGTGGCACCTAAAATCCCTAGCCCGGCGCTATTCACAAAGACGAATTTGCCGTCGCGCTGAATGAAAAATCCGTCTGATGCCATTTCTACCAACATGCGGTAGCGCTGTTCGCTTGCTAATAGGGATTTCGGTATACGCTCCCGCTCCCTGCGCACGGTGGCTTCGCGGAGTTCACGCTCGACTACAGGGATTAACCGAGTGAGGTCTTGCTTGATCAACAAATCGTGAACTCCGGATCTCATCGTTGCCACAACGGTATGTTCGCCTACTGTCCTCCCCAAGACGACGATAAAAGGCAGGTCAATCCCGCTGGTTTTCAGGAGCTCCAGAGCAGCAGTCGCGCTGAAGGACGGCATTGAAATGTCGGAAATTACACAATTCCATTCCTGCGTACGAAGCATCTCTTGCATCGCCGCAGCAGTGTCCACCCTTTCAAATATTGGATCGTAACCGCCACTGCGCAATTCCCGTACTAGCAGCGATGCGTCGTCTTCCGAGTTCTCGACGATCAAAACGCGCAGTGGGGTGCCCATCGACTACCTGCCTCTCTCAGGTTGTGTACCGTTCACCGATATAACTGTACCAGTTTTTGTGACACGAACATTCTACAAAAGAATTTAGTTAAACCTAAGGGAAGGGGAAAACGTGGGAATTGGCGTGTGTTAGCGGTACTGTGCTAGGGAGGGTGCCCCATTAATCAAAAAGTTAGAGAATAAACTTCAACTTTTCATTCATTGGTCGGCGGTTTGAATTTGCGACAACCAGTCTTTTCCAATCCAAGTCGGGAGAAAATATGACTGGATGAAATAGCCTCTTTACGCGATTAACACGCTTGCCAGTACCCAGAATTGCCCTGGCTGGGGAGCCACGGGAACTAGAACCGACGTAACCATCACGTAACCACTTTTAAGCTTTGTGAAACTTTTTAAGGCTGTCTGGTATTAATTTTAGAAATGGCGAGCATTGCAAGGCACTAATTAATAAAATACCCTAATCCTAATGGTCCAGTTGTGATTCCGGTTGTTGTGGGTTCGAATCCCATCGTCCACTCCAAAGTTTAGCTGCTTATCCTTTCTTGGCGCGCAGCAGGCGCTGTTTTTGGCGCTGCCATTCGCGTTCTTTTTCGGCTTCGCGCTTGTCGTGCTGCTTCTTGCCTTTGGCGAGTCCAATCTCCAGCTTTATTTTACCGCGCGTGTAATAACCGACGCCAACCAGCAGATCGCCGACTTTGCGCAGAAAGGTATGTTTGTTTTCGACCTCATCGGTTCGCCCCAGCGTAATAGCCGACCGCGATAATCCGATCCCCGACCTTTTGGAAGTACGCGACCTTGCGCTCGGTCTTGTTGCTGACGGGATTTAGCCAGTGATATTCGACCGTGCCTGATCCTTGCGTCCGCGCCTTGTCGAGCATCTCGCGGATGAACGGCTTGCGTACTGCGTCCTGCTGGTCCGCAACATTGCTACCGATCCACGAGGACGATAGTCCGCCGCTCGCGAGCAGCACGCCCTTGGTCGACACGACATACACGTACAGATCGTCGACGACGAATTCGCCTTGGGGGCTGAAGTGGGCTAGTGCCAGATCCTTGATTTCTTTATAGAGCGCGACAGCTCGTTGGAGCAGGGCCTGCGCCCGCTCCGCGTCTTGGGTGCTGACCGTTGCGTTGGCGGCGGGCGTTGCCGCATCGGCGCCGAGAGCGCCGGTCTGCGCGAGTGCGCAGGCGAGCGCGATGTACACGAGGCGTTTCAGTGCGCCTGAACCGATGTTCATGTCGATACTCCTTCGAGGTGGGTCTTGTTCAATGGAAACTCATCCAGCGAGCAAAATTTGCGCGAATCCGACCTCGCGCAAAGTCACCCAGATCAATCAACCGCAGCAAGCACCAATGCTCCTGGTTGGTGGGGCGATCATTGCGCGCGTACCCAGGTTTGAGTGCGATAAAACGGACCGATGTAGCCGCGAGCCGGCAGTGTATCATCATTGACACGCAGCCGCAAAGTGTAGGTCTTGCCGTTGTCGGGATCGAGGATCTGGCCGCCCTCCTACCATTCCGAATCGGCCGTGTGCCTTGCACCGCGCACGATTTCCATCCCGATTATGGCTTGATCCTTGCGGTCGTTCGTGCATTTCCCGCAGTGGGTCTGTTCCTTGGAGGGGTCAGGCGCAAGGCTACGCTCGATTCGAGCGCTGAGCATGCCCCTGTTATCCGTGATGCGAATTTCGGCGCGGCTGACCTGTGCTATATTGTTCATATACCAATGTGAGTGATGTCAACATCCGGCCATGCCATCCCTCAAGAAAGCCCCGCAGCCGGGCGAGGGCTCTGTCAAGTTACTGTAGAATCCAGAATGTCCAGTCTAATGAAAACAGATAGTTTAAGTATGGCTAAATTCGTTAACTCGGCAGAGCCGTCGTGGTACGCGAACCGATCGCAAACCGCTTTGTTGCGGAGGATCCCGCAATGGTGCCTGGCAAAATGCACACTATCCTGATTGTCGATGACACGCAGGAGAACATTCTGCTGCTGAGCGAGGTGCTCGAATCTGATTACCTGACCAAAGCGGCGATCGACGGAGAACGGGCCTTGAAGATTGCCTTTGCCGCTGAGCCCCCTGACCTCGTTCTGCTCGACGTCATGATGCCCGGAATGAGCGGCTACGAGGTGTGTAAGCGCCTGAAGGAGAATCCGGACACGCGGCGAATCCCGGTCATTTTCGTCACCGCCATGAACGAGGTGGATGACGAGACGAAAGGATTGGAGCTTGGCGCGGTGGATTACATCACCAAGCCGATCAGCCCGCCGATCGTGAAGGCGCGCGTGAAGGCGCATCTGGAGCGGTACGAGCAGAAACGCGAGTTGGAGCGGATGGTTGTAAAACTTGAGGAACAGTCACGCGAGCTCGCGGCTTGGAACCAAACGCTCGAACAGCGCGTTGCCGAGGGCGTGGCGCAATTGGATCGGCTGGGGCGCATGAAGCGATTTTTCTCTCCGGCCGTGGCCGACCTGATACTCTCGGGCAACGCGGATGATCCGCTCAAGACCCATCGGAGGGAAATTGTCGTGGTCTTCCTCGATCTGAGGGGATTCACCACCTTCAGCGAGAGCGCCGACCCGGAGGAGGTGATGGGCGTCCTGGCCGAGTACCACGCGGCGATGGGTGAGCTGATTACAAAGTACGCCGGCACGCTGGAGCGCTTTGCTGGCGACGGGATCATGATCTTCTTCAACGACCCCGTACCGATTCCGAACCCTGCCGCGCAGGCTGTCTCGATGGCACTCGAGATGCAGCAGCGCTTCAAGGGACTCGCGGCAGCTTGGGCGCGGCGCGGGTACGACCTGTCGCTGGGGATCGGCATTGCACAGGGTTTTGCCACGATCGGGGCCATCGGCTTCGAGGGCAGGCGCGACTATGGCGCTATCGGCAACGTCACCAATCTTGCGGCCCGCCTCTGCGGCGAGGCGAAGGGAGGACAGATTCTCGTCTCGCAGCGGGTTGAAGGAGCGCTAGGGGAGGTTGCGAAATCGCAGCCCATTGGCGACATCTCGCTAAAGGGTTTCAACAAGCCCATCAAGGCCTTCGAGATTCGCTAGGGGGTAAGCCTTAATGACACAGGAAGAGATCCTTAAAGAGATTGAGCGCCACCGGCGGTCGATCACCAAACTTGAGGCGAAACTCAGCGGTGAGGCAAAGGTGCCCACTGGCTTTTACCTCACCTTCTATATCGTCGCGGGTATGGTCCTCGGTGTCATGGGCGGGCTGACCAGTTTCATCTTTAACATTGTGGGCTCACTCATCGTCGCACAGGACCCCATGGTGATCCTGCGCGCGTTCGGGACATTTTTTATCGGCGCGGACGCCCTTACCACCCACAACCTCAACTTCCTGATATTGGTCCTCCTGGTTTACTTGTCGGGAGGCGCTGTGGCTGGAGCTGCCTTCCAAGTGATCGTGAGCCGGTATTTCGCCGATCGCCCCATTGTCTACAAGATCCTCCTCGCGGGCGCTTACGGACTTGGTCTCTGGATCATCAACTTTTATGGCATCATCTCCTGGCTCCAACCGCTGCTCGTTGGAAAGGCCTATATCCTAGAGATGATGCCTTTCTGGGTTGCGGCGTCGACCAACGTCGTCTTCGGCCTCACCCTCGGACTGCTGCAGCCAATCTGGGACGCGCTCTTTCACGAGCTGCGCGAACGGGGCCGGAAGCTAGCTCAATCCGTGGAGGAACTCAAAGGCTTGATGGAGGTCAGCCAGGCGGTCAACTCAACCCTTGACCTTCAGACGGTCCTCACCAGCATCGTTTCGCACGCGGTTCAGCTCTCGGGGACGGACGCAGGAACGATCTACGAATACGACGAGCAGAGCCAGGTGTTCACTCTGCGCGCTGCGCACCAAATGGAGGAGCAGCTCGTGGACGCACTCCGGGCAAATCCGATTCGACTGGGCGAAGGAGCGGTGGGACGGGCAGCGATCGCCCGCGCGCCATTCCAGATTCCCGACATCGAAATACAGGGCGCCTACGACCCGCGACTGCAGAGCCTGATGGCGCAATCCGGATATCGGGCTATCCTCAGCATTCCCCTGCTGCGGGAGGATCACATCGTCGGCGGCCTCACTGTGCGTCGGAAGTCCCCTGGAGAGTTCTCACCAGACGTGGTCAATTTGTTGACGACCTTTGCCGCTCAGTCGGTGCTGGCGATCCAGAACGCACGGCTCTTCCTGCAGATCGAGGAGGATGCGCGGCAGCTTGAGAGCGCCAGCAAGTACAAATCCGAGTTCCTTGCCAACATGAGTCATGAGATCCGCACACCGATGAACGCCATCATCGGTATGACTCACCTTGCGCTGCAGACCGAGTTGACCGAAAGACAGCGCAACTATCTGGGCAAGGTCGACGCGGCGGCAAAGGGGCTGTTGGGCATCATCAACGATATCCTCGATTTCTCCAAGATCGAAGCCGGCAAGTTGCACACCGAACGGGTCGATTTCTCTCTCGACTCCGTCCTGGAGCAGGTGGCCGACGTTTCAGCCTTCAAGGCTCAGGACAAGGGGCTGGAGCTGCTGTTCGACGTTGGCACGGACGTACCCACGGCCCTCATCGGGGATCCCATGCGTCTGCGGCAGGTGCTGCTGAATCTCGTCGGCAACGCGATCAAGTTCACCGAAAAAGGCGAGATCACTATTGGCGTCCATTTCATCGCGGCGCAGGACAGCACGGCCCACTTGCGCTTTGATGTGAAGGACTCCGGGATCGGCCTGACGACGGAGCAGCGCGCCCGGCTTTTCAGCGCCTTTACACAGGCCGACGCATCCACAACGCGCAAGTATGGCGGCACCGGCCTGGGTCTGAGCATCAGCAAAGGCCTGGTCGAGGCGATGGGAGGAGAGATCGGTGTCGAGAGCGAGCCGGGAGCGGGAAGTACGTTTCACTTCACAGCGAAGCTCGGGCTGCAGGCGCAGCAGCGCTCTGTGATTCCGCTGACACCACACTTGCAGGATATGCGTGTGCTGGTCGTCGATGACAACGCCAGTGCCCGCGAGATATTCGTATCCATGCTGCGCAGCCTCAAGTTCGAGCCACGGGCTGTACCGAGTGGCGCGGCCGCCATTGAGGCGCTCCGCCAGGCTCAATCTGAAGGCAAGCCGTATAGTTTGGTGTTGATGGACTGGCGCATGCCGGGGATGGATGGAGTGGAAGCCATCAGGCTTATTCAGGCCGATACCAGCCTGGAGAAGACACCGACTTTCATCATGGCAACCGCATTCAGTCGCGAGGAGTTGCTGCAGCAAGCCCAAGGCATAGCATACGAGGGTCTGTTGGCCAAGCCGGTGAGTCCCTCGACCCTGCTCGATTGCATCATGACGGCGTTCGCGCAGGAAGTTGTGCAAGCGCCCCGCAAGCTGGAGCGACGCGGCGAGTTACGGGAAACGGCCAAGCTGATACACGGCGCTCACCTTCTGCTCGTCGAGGACAACGCCGTGAATCAGGAAATCGCGGTGGAACTTCTCTCCAGCGAAGGCGCCAGTGTCGACGTGGCCAACAACGGAGTCGAGGCGCTAGACAAAGTGAAGCAGACCCATTACGACGCTGTCCTGATGGACTGCCAGATGCCGCTGATGGATGGATTTGAAGCAACCCGCCGCATCCGGACCGAGGCGCGCTTCCGCGAGCTCCCCATCATCGCGATGACCGCCAGCGTTTTGACGTCCGATCGCGAACGCTGCATCAATGCCGGCATGAATGACTTTGTGGGCAAGCCGATCGATGTGAACGAATTGTTCTCGACGCTGGTGCGCTGGCTCAAACGCTCCACTGGCGAAGCGGTGGCAAGTGCTGCTGAAGTAAGTAAAGAGGTTGCCCCTATTCGCATACCGGGGGTCGACGTCGAGAAGGCGTTGAAGCGGGTGGGCGGCAGCATCAAGCTCTACAAGACACTTCTTTCCCGATTCCGCGAAACGCAGACAGATGCGGTGCATCGTATCAAGGAGGCAATCGGCAGCGCCGAAACTGAGACGGCGAAGCGCGAAGCCCATACTCTCAAGGGACTGGCCGGCAGTGTTGGGGCAACGCGTCTGGCCGAGTGCGCAAGTACGGTCGAGAACCTGCTGAAGACGAAGGAGACCGCTGGCCTGGACCAGGCGCTGGCGAGCCTGGAGAAATCGCTTTCCGACTTCATGGCAAGCCTACCGGAGCGCGCGCGCGAGGCGAACAGCGATGGTGCGCCGCAGACCACTGCCCAGCGGTCCCTCGACCCGGCCGCCCTCGGTGCCGCCCTGAGTGACTTGGCGAAGCTGATTGCGCGGGACGACACGCGTGCTGCAAAGGCCTTTGAGGCAATCTCCGGCAATTTGCGTGCGGCAGGCCAAGGTGAACGGAGCAAGCAACTTCAGAATCTGCTCGCACGATATGATTTCGAGAGTGCCACTGCCGTCCTTGAGAAGATGGCGCAGGAGTTGGGTGTGGGCCTACAAGGCTGACTGTCCTTAAGTTGACAGTACCCTTTGAATCATGGACAAGCAATTGCACTTAGAAATCTACGAGGTATTGCGTGCCAGTAAGGCCTTTCAGGATTTCGATGATAATGCGCTGCTTGATTTTGTAGACAACGTGAAGTTGAATCTGCTGCCGGCGCTGGCAAGCCTGAACTCCCGGCAATTTGAAGTAACCGAAAGGCTTTTCGTTGTATTCAAGGGCCGCTTGATATTTGCCGTCAAAAGCGTCGACGCTGCAGATGAGGTTTTATACGAGTTGGGTCCGGGCGACGTGATTGGAGTAGTTGCTCCGATTGGCGACTTTGAGAATGCCCCCCAACTGCAAGCCTCATGTGAGACGACGGTAATCGGGATTTCCTGGTCCACCATCGATCACCACCTGAAAAAATTCCCGGAAGCCAGGAAGACTTTGGAAGAAGCGGTATGGCGAACCAACCGACGCGCGCAGCTTGCAGTTCATCTGATTCGATTCTTCGGTGAAATCAACGCGACCACGCTGACCGACTTTGAATCGATGATCGAATGGCAAACATTGAGCCCGGGAGCCGAGCTGTTTCGTCAAGGAGATCCGGCTGACGCCGTATTTTTCGTCCTGAGTGGCCTGTTGCGAGTAGCTTCGGTAGAAAACGAACAAATTGAACGAGTGATCAACGAAATCAAGGCTGGCGAGACGATTGGCGAGATTGCTTTCCTGACCCAGGAACGCCGCTCGGCCACTGTCTATGCGGTAAGAGATACGGTACTGGCGCGGTTATCGTATCCGAGCTTCGACAAGCTCATGGACAAATATCCAATCGCAATGAAGCATATTGCGCGTCTGGTCAGTAAGCGTCTGCAGCGGCAAACGATCCGCGTCGATCACGGCTCTCCGGTGGCCGCTATTATCGGTGTCGTACCGTCAAATCCCGATTGCCCCCTCAGTGATGTAACGCGCCATCTGGTCGAGGCGCTGACCCCGCTCGGATCTACCCTGCATCTAGACGCCGGCACGGTAGATAGACAGTTCGGCAGGCACGCGATGTCGCAAGTATCCGAAGACGATCCGGGCAGCCTGCGACTGGCACAATGGCTGCAGCAGCAGGAAGCTCATTATCAGTTTGTCGTCTACGAGGCGGACCGGACCTGGTCGCCATGGACCCAGCGGGCTATCCGGCACGCTGATCAGGTGGTTATTTTCGCGACCGCGAACTCGAATCCAAAACCAGGCGAAATCGAAGAGAAAATGGACGCGCTATGGATAACTGGACGAGCTCCCCAACGCAGCCTCGTCCTGATCCATCCTGCCGGCACTAGCGAGCCTCACGGTACGTCTCAATGGCTGGAGCCACGAAATATTGGCGGGCATTTTCATGTGCGAGCGCATTCTCCTGCTCATTATGCCCGGCTTGCGCGAATCCTTGCAGGTAGAGGTATAGCATTGGTACTGGGCGGCGGGGGCGCACGAGGATATGCGCATATCGGTTTGTTGCGGGCCATGGAGGAAACCGGCATACCCATCGATATCGTTGGAGGAACCAGCATAGGCGCGATCCTTGGCGGTATGGTCGCCATGCAGTTCGACTCGCAGAAGATTCAGGCGGCATGCAAGCAATACATTTCGAATTCTTTCGATTACACCCTGCCCATTGCATCTCTGATCAAGGGGAAAAAGATACAATCGTCACTGGAGTCGGTCTTCGGCGAGCGCCGGATTGAGGATCTATGGCTACCCTATTTCTGTGTGGCCACCAACCTGACGCAGGCAGACCAGATCGTTCATCGTCGAGGTCCCGCAGCCGAGGCCATTCGCTCGAGTATATCCCTTCCTGGCGTCATGTTGCCCTGCTATCACGACGGCGATCTCCTCGTCGATGGCGGCGTCCTCAATAATCTGCCGGTTAATGTCATGCGTTCTGTTTTCAAGGGAAACACGGTGATAGCTGTGGATGTGGAACCAAAAAGAGATCTGATTGCGAACACCGAGTTTGCCGCGGAGATTTCAGGGTGGGCACTGCTGATGAACCGGCTCAATCCTTTCAAGAAAACGGTTCGAGTACCGTCGATTCTCAATGTGCTTTTTCGCTCGGCCACGCTGGCCAGCGTCTATAGCAGCAACAGATTGTTGGAACAGGATCCCCCAGACCTTTATATTCAACTTCCCGTGGGGGCTTGGGGGACGCTCGCGTTTGATGCTGTCGATGACATCGCGGCCCGCGGATATGAGGTATCTTTCCCAATACTTCAGACGTGGTTGCTTAAACAGAACGGTTTGCCAATTTCGTCGGGAACCGCCTGAACAAAGCGCCCGGGCGGGATATAAAAGGGTGATACTGTCAAGTTGGGAAATCGCAATTTTACAATCTTCCACCTAGAAGAACGGGGGAAGTCCAGTATGAAGAAACATGTCATAGCACTGCTTTTGTTTGGCTCAATCGCCGGACTACTGTATCTCAACGGCTGTTCGAAGCCGACGACCTGCGGTAAGGGTGCAGGTAGTGTTCTGGATGAAGCCAAATGCGCTGGACGCGAACCGCAAACATTTGCAAGTTCTGAAGACAACTACTTGGGTGATATGGACTACGGTATCACTCGCAATCCGACAGAAGTTGCAGCACGATTAAGTCCGTTTATCCCGGGGATAACTCCAAGTGAAGCCGTTAAGGCTGCAATTCGCGGACGGAACACTTGGGTCATCTGGACAGCAGGTAATGATCGCCTTTGGGACGAATTATCCCGCTTAACCGCAGGCAATCTCGATCTTCTGAAAACACTATCCGACCACCCGAGTCTTCAGTATAGCCGTGACAACCGGTGGCAATATATGGGTGTCGTAAACGAACCCTGTTTCAAGCTCGGAACCGGCCCTCGTTCTGATCGTTATGGTCTCTGGCTCGACGTGCGAGATACGAACTGTGGGCCCGACCCATTCGAGGACGAGACGAAGTACCCTGGTGTGAAAATCGGAGCGCGCGGCAAGAATATACCTATAGGATCTTACTACGGGTATGCCACGGGGGTTGTTGGACTCCGCCTTTTCCCGAACCCGGATTTCGACGAGAAGGCCCAAAAGCGCTGGGATCCCGAACGCTATTACACAGACCCCAACTACTATCTCGACAAGAATCTGGTGAAGCCTTATCGGGTAGGAATGTCATGCGGATTCTGCCATGTGGGACCCAATCCCACTAATCCCCCACATGACCCGGAACATCCTGCTTGGGCAAACCTGAATTCAAATCCGGGAGCACAATATTTCCGGTTTGATCGTGTGTTCATGTGGAATCCAATGCCAGATAACTTTTCTTCACAACTATTCCGGACTGCACGGCCCGGTACGCTCGATACCTCCCTTGTAGCGACTGATAACATCAACAATCCAGGTGCCATGAACGCACTGTACAATCTGGCGGCACGGCTCGAAATCGCCAAAAAGTTTGGGAAGGAATCCTTGGCAAGCGGTTCGAAGAACAATCGCCAGTTCAACGATTATGTCTCTGCGGACAGTCCCCTCGCCCAGTTCTACAAGGCTCCAGATACTGTTTTCACGCCTCACGTGTTGAAAGATGGTGCCGATTCAGTCGGCCCTTTGGGGGCACTCAATCGCGTTTACATTAACATTGGTACGTTTAGTGAGGAATGGCTTGAGCACTTTCGCCCCATGGTCGGCGGCAAGGAGGTCAGCCCTATCGAGATCGCTGTTGCCAGAGCGCACTCATCATACTGGAATGCCACTGAGCACATGAATCCCGATGTGGCGCTTTTTTTCCTTGCCTCGGCTCGCCCTGACTATCTTCGCAATGCCCCGGGTGGCGAGAAATACCTGACCGCAGATAATTCCATATTAAATCGTGGCAAGACTGTATTTGCGGAAAGATGCGCCAGTTGCCATTCCAGCAAACTGCCACCCAAAGCTTTCGAATATTTCACTGATAAATCCGGTAAGGTCTGTGATGGCGCGAAGTATCTGGACTGCTGGAAAAATTACTGGGAATGGACCAAAACCGACGAATTCAATGAACTCATGACTCCTATCGTTAAAGCCCCGGATTTCCTGGACAACAACTATCTCTCGACAGATCTACGAGTGCCGATAACGATATTAGAAACGAATGCTTGCAGACCTTTGGCCACCAACGCCCTGAAGGACAAAATCTGGGATAACTTCTCCTCGCAGTCCTATAAGGATTTGCCGTCCGTAGGGACGATCACCGTTCATAACCCCTACACCGGCGCGCCATCGCAATATACGATGCCTGCGGGTGGGCGCGGATACAGCCGCCCCCCCTCGTTGGTCAGTATATGGTCGACTGCCCCTTTTTTTCTAAATAACAGTCTCGGTGCTTTCCGCTGGTCCGGTTCAGTGGACGACCGCATGGCGTCTTTCAATGACTCAATTGAGAAACTGTTATGGCCCGAGAAGCGTGACGGAAACCTTGAAGTTGTCACCGATATAGGCAAGAAGCTTCGCGCTCAGGTTGATGTGACAACCACCAGGAGTTACTTGATCATCAACCGTGGTTTCCTGCCTGATTTTCTGCAGGTACTGATTGATCCGTTGCACCGCTGGCTCCCATGGCTTGTCGGCGACAAGGGGATCCGGATTGGCCCTATCCGTGGAGGGATGCCAGTTAATATGCTTGCCAACATCGATATGGATAAAAAAGATCAAGTAATATGGCTATTGCTTAAGATAACTAAAGATCTCAGTGCGCTGCCGCAAGGTGCAAGTGACGAAGACGCCAGAAAGGCATTCGCTGATCTGGTTCAGCCATTGCTGGACGTAAGCAAATGTCCTGATTTCGTCGTCAACCGTGGACACTACTTCGGCACTGATTATTCGTTGAAAAGAGCAGGGCTTGGTGATGAAGACAAACGGGCCCTGATTGAATTTATAAAGACATTTTGATCAACAATAATCTCTGTTTTCCTTGGGAACGGGACAATGACTTCCGAATACGGGCTCTTCGCGTAATCGAGTGGGTGGAATTTAACATGTAAGTCTCTGCAACCCCCGTAGTTCTGAGCAATAATCGGTTTGTACCCGACTTTAAAAATGGGGGGATTTTTGGATGGCCACTTCACGCAAGCGTAAGCGCCTGCACGACGCATATCGATTCCCTGGCTTTCGGCCGTTGGAAAAAACACGAGGTGTCTTCGGCGGTCCCAAAGCGCGGGTCGTCACGCTCGTCCGCTGCTCAAAAAAAGAGTGCCGGCGTTTTTTACTGAATCACTGGGAATAACGATGACAAGAGAAGAAATTATAAACATTTTCGAAGTACAAAAGAAAAACCGATGGGCAGTCGCAAATTCGAGCGCGCAACAGCGCATTCTCAGACTAAAGAAACTTCGGGAAGCTATTATTAAATTTGAGGCAGGATTGTATCTGGCCTTTAATAAGGACTTTGGCAAACCATCCACGGAAGTAGAAATAACAGAAATTTATCCAGTGCTGGAAGAAATCAAGTTCACTATCAAGAACCTAAAAAATTGGACCAAGCCAAAATGGGTTCCAACTCCACTGCCACTGTTCGGATGCCGCAGCCAAATTCGCTACGAAGCAAAAGGCCAGGTCCTGATCATGGGACCCTGGAATTATCCCTTTAACCTTGTCATGACCCCCTTAGTATCTGCTGTGGCCGCGGGAAATGTGGTTGTTCTTCGGCCCTCGAATAAAACTCAAAATGTCGCTTCTGTAATCAAGTCAATTATTCAACATGTATTTCCAAGCAATGAAGTCGCAGTGGTTGGCGGAGATACCTCTATCGCAGATCTTTTACTAGAAATGCCGTTTGACCACATTTTCTTTACGGGAAGTCCCAAGATCGGTAGAAAAATAATGGCATCTGCCGCAAAGAATTTAAGCTCAGTGACCCTTGAGCTTGGCGGAAAGTCGCCGGCCATTGTACACAAAGACGCTGATCTTGATGTGACTGTTGACCGATTGGTTTGGGCTTCATTTTTAAATGCGGGGCAAACCTGTGTAGCGCCAGATTATGTTTTTGTTCATAAAGATATCGAACTTGAATTTCAGAGTAAAATTAAGGCTCGTATCGAAACAATATTTGGGAGCAACTATTCAGAAAGAGAACAGAGCAAGGATATGGCTAAGGTCATTGACCCCTTGAGCTTAAATCGATTGCAAAATTTAATCTCATCGAGCATAGCCTCTGGCGCCAAATTGCTTTGCGGTGGGAAGACGAACGCAGAGACTCGGTTTTTAGAACCCACTGTTTTGACCGGAGTTCAACCAGAGCATTCGATTATGTCGGAAGAAATATTTGGTCCGATCATGCCTATCCTAAGTTATGAAGATATAGACAACGTAATTCAATATATTAGATCTAAAGATAAACCATTGGCTCTTTACCTTTTTTCTCAGTCTAAAACAATTCACGAAAAGTTTCTGTCAGAGACCACATCGGGCGGGGCTTTGATCAACCATGCCGTTATACACGTGAGTAATCCTTATCTGCCCTTCGGCGGAGTAGGGACAAGTGGACTAGGGAATTATCATGGCTTTTATGGCTTCAAGACTTTTTCTCACGAAAAGGCCGTGGTTAAACAAGGCAGGCTGGGCTTAACCTCTAACTTATTTCCTCCTTATTCTCGCTGGCGAACCCGAGCTACTTTATTCCTATTGCGCTGGCTATCCAGGTAAACGTCAGAAGATTGAACAGACTAAAGAAGAGAATTTATACTTAACTCAACCGTCTGTGAGATCGGGGTAAAACCCGAGTGCCGCTGCCGTCCTTGAAAAGATGGCGCAGGAGTTGGGTGTGGGCCTGCAAGGCTGAATTTCCTTAAGTTGACAGTACCCAGGCCACTATCTTTGTATTTCATAAACAGGGGGAACATATGTATTCAATAGCCGGCAAAACTATGCTTGTCACTGGCGGCAACAGGGGCATGGGCAAACTGTTCTGCGAACACGGCGTGGCGGAAGGCGCCAAGATTATCATCTGGGCTACTAACGAGAAGACAATGAAGGAGACCGCCGAGGAGTTAACCCGTCGCGGCGGCGAGGTATATACATACAAGGTAGATGTATCCGACCGCAAAGACATCGAGAAGGCTGCGGAGAATGTCCTCAAAGAGCACGGCACAGTCGATATCCTGATCAACAACGCAGGTGTTGTCGTTAGTGCCTATTTCTGGGAGCATACCAATAACCAGATCGAGAAAACCATGCGCATCAACAGCGAAGCAATGATGTATATCTGCCGGGCGTTCCTGCCCGGCATGATGGAAAAGCGTGAGGGTCGTATCGTGAACATGGCGTCCGCCGCAGGGCTGATGTCCAACCCGAAGATGTCCGTGTATTGCGCGAGCAAGTGGGCGGTGAACGGTTGGTCCGACTCCCTGCGCCTGGAACTGGAACAAAAGGGTTACTACAATATTTGCGTGACCACGGTCACGCCCGGCTACGTCGATACCGGCATGTTCGAGGGGGCCAAGGCACCTCTGCTGACGCCAATCCTCAAGCCTGAACCTTTTGTGCAGAAGGTCTGGGAATCCATGAAGAAAGGCAAGGTAGTGGTCCGCTCACCCTGGACCGTCTACCTAGTCGCCATTATGAAAGGTGTGCTCCCCATCCGCCTGTTCGACTTCATCTTCGGCAATATTTTCGGTGTCTATAAGAGTATGGACGAGTTCAAAGGCCATGAGTGAAGTGGTCTAATCAATCCGGACACCGAATTAAGGATATAAAATACACTGACGAGGAGGTGGTGTAGGGCGCAGGCCATCAACCCCCATGAAAAGCTACTGATCCTTAAAGTCGAGATACGGCTCTGTCACACCCACCATGGGTTGCGACTGGTGGTGAACGGCGCCGACCCTCGGGAAGCCAAACCAGACGCGAGCCTCGTGAAGCCGTAGTGTCCAAAAACTCGATCGAACGCGTAGCGTGGGCCATTACTTTTCTCTAAGTGAGGCACCAGATGTCAAAGACAATTATGTTGATTTTACTCGCAATGGCGATAAGCATCCCCGCATACGCCCAGAATACGGCGCCACCGGCAAGTCCCAGTGCGGAAAAGCAGCCCTATACGGTTGTTGATGGAAATAAGGTGGATCCGAATACGCTGGAAGGATGGCGCACATGGCGTGCTATGGCTTGCGATCGCTGTCATGGCGCAAAACAGGAAGGCATGACGGGCCCCGGACTAGTCGATAGCCTGAAACACATGACCATGGAGGAATTCAGGAAAGCCGTGCTTGAAGGCAGGCCGGAGAAAGGCATGCCCAATTACAATACCACTAAACTGGTAGTAGACAATATTGACAATCTTTATGCCTACCTCAAGGGCCGCGCAGACGATGCGATCAGCCCCGGGCGTCTCTCTCCCGTACAAAAGTAATCAGAATTTGCTGGCGCTGCAGTACCGCCCCGATTGTGGAAAAAAGTGAACTAACATGATTCAAATTAAGTGCGTATACGGTTGATTAATAAAATGCCCGAATCCTATGGATCAGTTGTGATTCCGGTTGTTGTGGGTTCGAATCCCATCGTCCACCCCAAATACCTCATATTAATGATTCATCCTTTCTTGGCGCGCAGCAGGCGCTGTTTTTGGCGCTGCCATTCGCGTTCTTTTTCGGCTTCGCGCTTGTCGTGCTGCTTCTTGCCTTTGGCGAGCCCAATCTCCAGCTTTATTTTGCCGCGGGTGTAATGAACATCCAGAGGCACGATGGTATAGCCCGCGCGTTCCACTTTGCCGATCAGCTTATTTATTTCGTCGGCGCGCAGCAACAATTTGCGGGTGCGCGTGGGGTCGGGCGTGATATGAGTTGATGCGGTCGCCAGCGGGCTGATATGGCAGCCGGTGATGAAAATCTCGCCCTTGCGCACCACTACATAGGCTTCCTTGATCTGGCAGCGGCCGGCGCGGATGGCCTTGACTTCCCAGCCTTCAAGCACGATTCCTGTCTCGTACTTTTCTTCAATGAAGTAATCGTGGAAGGCCTTTTTGTTCTGAACAATGCTCATGAGACGCGGACACTGCTAAAATTCATTCATTTTATCAGTTTTTGGAGTGCCATGGCCCAGGTGGATAGGTCGGCGCTGGTGGGATATACCGCGCAGCAGATGTTTTCTCTGGTGGACAGGGTAGAGGAATATCCTGAGTTTCTGCCGTGGTGTGCCGGCGCGTCGGTCAGCCAGCGCGGGGAAAAAATCACTTTGGCCACCATTCATCTTGATTACCGTTATCTCAAGCAAAGCTTTACTACCGAAAATACCAAGCATCCGCCACATTTAATCGAAATGCGGCTGATAAGCGGCCCGTTCCGTCACCTTGAGGGGAGCTGGCGTTTTATTGAACTCGGAGAAGCGGGCTGCAAGATCGAATTTCGCCTGCATTATGAATTTTCCAGCAGCTTGCTGGAAAAACTGCTGGGCCCCGCATTCAGGCATATCGCCGACAGTTTTGTGGATGGATTTATCAAGCGTGCCGAAAAGATTTACGGTTGAATGAGCAAAGATATCACCATCGAAGTGGCCTATGCTGCTGCGCGCGGCCAAACTGTTTTGCAGTTGGAAGTGAAAAGCGGCACTACGATTGGCGAGGCGATAAAACAGTCGGGCATTCTGCAGCAGTTTCGGGAAATTGATCTGGCCCTGAATAAAGTGGGTATTTTTGGCAAACTGGCAAGGACAGATACGTTGTTGCGCGACCGGGACCGGGTGGAAATCTACCGTGCATTGATTGCCGATCCCAAAGAGGCCCGCCGGCGGCGGGCGCAGGCAGCTGGAAGAGGCAGGAAATAATTCGGGTTATTTTTTCGGGTTGCACCAGAAATCTACGGCTTTTTGCGCATTCGCGATTTCCTGTCCGCGTGCATTGTCATCGAGGTATGCGCGCTCGCCTTTTTCATTATATACGGTGACGCGCTGCCCCGTCTGCATGGACTGCAGACTGCTGCGTGAGCGTTCGCAGTTTTGCTGGGCTTCCTTGGCTTCGGCCAGCGCTTTTTCTTCTTTTGCGCGTTTTGCCTCGGCTTCCACTTGACGTTTGCGGAATTCCGCGCCCTCTTCTATGTAGGTTTTGGGACCGGTTGATTTGGGCGCGGCCTTCCCCGTGCCGGGAGCCTCGGAACCGCTCGTTCCGGATTTGATGCCCAGGCTTTGTTCTTGGACGGCGTCCGGGGACGGTTGGTCGGAATAATGGACCGTGCCATCAGGATCAATCCATTTATAGACTTCGCAATACGCGCTTGTCGTGGCCAACAACACCAACACAATTGAGCTCACTATACGCAGCATGATGCGGCTCCTAAAACAGGTTTCTTAAGTGTATGCCAATCGGCTGGTAAATAGTAGTGTGAATTTAACAGCCACACATTTAGGATTGGTTGACCCCGCAGGGTGTTGCTAACCCGTCCGGCGTCGTATTTACCGACTGACGCATGTTGCGTATAATAGTATTTTGCAAAGGAACAAAATATGCGAGTAGTTCAAAAAGCATTAACCTTTGACGATGTTCTGCTGGTCCCCGCCCACTCCACAGTACTGCCGCGCGACGTAAGCCTCTCCACGCAACTCACCCGCGCCATTACTCTCAATATCCCGCTGATCTCTTCGGCAATGGACACCGTGACCGAAGCGCGGCTTGCCATTGCCGTGGCGCAAGAAGGCGGCGTCGGCATCATTCATAAAAACATGCAACCCAAGGCGCAAGCCATGGAAGTGGCCAAGGTCAAGCGTTTTGAGAGCGGGGTGGTGAAAGACCCGATCACTATTTCCCAGGATATGAAAGTGCGTGACGTGGTGAATCTCACGCAGCAGCACAAAATTTCAGGTCTGCCGGTGGTCGACGGCGCGCGCGTCGTCGGTATCGTTACCAACCGCGATTTGCGCTTTGAGACCAACCTCGACCAGCCTATCAAAAACATCATGACCCCACGCGAACGGCTGGTGACCGTGAAAGAAGGTGCGAGCCGCGCGGAGGCGCTGAAACTGATGCACAAATACCGCTTGGAGCGCGTGCTGGTGATAAACGACGATTTCGAGCTGAAAGGGCTGATCACGGTCAAGGACATCCTTAAATCCACTGAACACCCGAGCGCGTGCAAGGATGAACTCGGCAGGCTGCGGGTGGGCGCGGCGGTGGGCGTGGGCGAAGATTTGGAAGAGCGGGTCGAATGCCTCGTCGAGGCGGGCGCTGACGTGATTGTGGTGGACACCGCTCACGGCCATGCGCAGGGCGTGCTGGATCGCGTGAAATGGGTGAAAAAGAACTTTCCGAGAATCCAGGTCGTCGGCGGCAACATCGCCACGGCGGAAGCCGCCAAGGCCATGGTGGATCACGGCGCAGATGGCGTGAAAGTTGGAATCGGGCCCGGCTCGATTTGCACCACGCGCATCGTCGCAGGTATCGGTGTGCCGCAGGTCACCGCGATTCAGAACGTGGCGCAAGCGCTCAAGAACAGCGAAATTCCGGTAATTGCGGATGGCGGCATACGTTACTCGGGTGATATTGCCAAAGCCATCGCTGCGGGCGCGCATGTGGTGATGCTGGGCGGCTTATTTGCCGGTACCGAGGAAGCGCCGGGGGAAATCGAATTGTTCCAGGGGCGCTCGTACAAATCTTATCGCGGCATGGGCTCGCTGGGGGCGATGCAGCAGGGATCAAGCGACCGCTATTTCCAGGACCCCGAGATGAACGCAGACAAACTGGTGCCGGAGGGTGTCGAAGGCCGGGTGCCCTACAAAGGCAGTGTGGTGGCGGTGATACAGCAGCTCACGGGAGGTTTGCGCGCCAGCCTGGGCTATCTCGGCTGCCTGAGTATTACCGAAATGCGCACCAAAGCCCAATTCGTCGAAATCACTTCCGCGGGCGTACGCGAATCGCATGTTCACGATGTGCAGATCACCAAGGAAGCGCCGAATTACCGCGTCGAGTGAGGTGCGGGAAATTGCATGACATGGCACCTCGACACCCACGCCTTGCAATGACGCATCAAAAAATCCTCATTCTTGATTTCGGTTCCCA
Organism: Gammaproteobacteria bacterium; assembly: GCA_041495205.1. Taxonomy (GTDB): domain Bacteria; phylum Pseudomonadota; class Gammaproteobacteria; order Burkholderiales; family JAHFRG01; genus JAHFRG01. Next base: position 26,844 of record JBGQCF010000006.1, on the reverse strand, counting down.
GTACACGCAGCTGATCGCGCGCCGCGTGCGCGAGACCCACGTTTACTGCGAACTGCATTCCTACGACGTAGGTGAAAAGTTCGTCCGCGAATTCAACCCGCGCGGCATTATTCTATCCGGCGGTCCGGCATCGGTCACGAAAGGCGGCACGCCGCGCGCTCCGCAGGTCGTGTTCGAGATCGGCGTGCCGGTGCTGGGTATTTGCTACGGCATGCAGACCATGGCGGCGCAACTCGGCGGCGAAGTGGAAAACGCTCTGGTGCGGGAATTCGGCTACGCCGAGCTGCGAGCGCGCGGCCATTCGGCCTTGCTCAAAGATATTCAGGATCGAAGCAACAAAGAAGGCTACGGCCTGCTCGACGTCTGGATGAGCCACGGTGACCGCGTAAATACGCTCCCCGAAGGCTTCAAGGTAATTGCCGGCAACGAGGCAAGTCCGATTGCCGGCATGGCGGACGATACGCGCAGGTTTTACGGGTTGCAGTTTCATCCTGAAGTAACCCACACGTCGCAGGGCAAGCGCATCATCGAGCGCTTCGTGCACGAGATTTGCGGGCTCAAGGGCGACTGGAACATGCCCGATTATGCGGAAGAGGCGGTTGCCAAAATCCGCAACGAAGTGGGCAAGGAGCAAGTTTTACTTGGACTATCCGGCGGCGTGGATTCGGCGGTCGCCGCCGCGCTGCTGCACAGGGCTATCGGCAAGCAACTCACTTGCGTCTTTGTGGACAATGGGCTGCTGCGGCTCGATGAAGCCAAGCAGGTCATGGATACTTTCAGTCGCAATCTGGGAGTCAAGGTCATTCAGGTGGATGCGTCCGGTAAATTCCTGAAAAAGCTTTCAGGAGTTTCCGATCCGGAGCAGAAGCGCAAAATCATCGGCAGGGAATTTATTGAAGTGTTCCAGCGTGAGGCGAAGAAGCTTCGGCAGGTCAAATGGCTCGCCCAAGGTACGATTTACCCCGACGTGATTGAATCCGCCGGCGCCAAGACCAAAAAGGCGCAGTCCATCAAATCGCATCACAACGTCGGCGGTCTGCCGAGAACATTGCATCTGAAACTGCTCGAGCCGCTGCGCGAATTGTTCAAGGACGAAGTGCGCGAATTAGGCTTGGCGTTGGGCTTGCCGCGGGAAATGGTTTACCGCCACCCCTTCCCTGGACCGGGGCTGGGCGTGCGTATCGTGGGTGAGGTGAAAAAGCAATATGCCGATTTATTGCGGCGCGCCGACGCCATTTTCATCGAAGAGTTGCGCGCGACACCTTACCTTCCCTCCCCATCACAGGGGGAGGGGCAGGGTGGGAGTCGAAATATACCCAAGAATTGGTACGACGCCACCGCGCAAGCCTTTGCGGTGTTCCTGCCGGTGAAATCGGTAGGGGTGATGGGCGATGGCCGGACTTATGAATATGTCGTGTGCCTGCGCGCGGTCACTACCCAAGACTTCATGACCGCGCAGTGGGCGGAGCTTCCTCACGCGTTACTCTCGAAAGTTTCCAACCGCATCATCAACGAAGTGCGCGGCATTAACCGCGTGGTTTACGACATTTCCAGCAAGCCGCCGGCGACCATCGAGTGGGAATAACGGCCCGGTTGAGCAATCGGCGAAAAGCGAGCGAAGCGTTGCAGGAAGCCGCTCCGCTCGCACTGGACGTCAGGGCTCATACTCGCCCGCGTGCCTAGGACTGCAAGAAATGCCGTTCACTCTGGCGTCGACTATTATTTACTGCCGCCATCCGTGAGACCAGAAGGGAATCTGGAAGAGCCGTACCGGATGACCAATATTGCGAGCGTGAGCAACAGGATCGCTCCCGGAATAAAGAGAATGCTCTGATCGGGGTGGTGATTGACTTGTATGTCGGCGATCAACATTCTTGTCAAAGCCGTAATCGCCACATAGATCAGAAAGCGGACCGGCATGTGGTTGGTCTTGAAGTAGATGCCGACCATTGCCCCGAGTTCAAGATAGATAAACAAAAGCAGGATGTCCTCGATCGAGGCGTGAATCTTCGTCACCATCCCGTAGAACGCGAATACCGCTGACCATACGATGGCACCCCCGATGGCAAACAATGCCAGATAATGGAAAGAGTCAACCAATAGGTTGCCGACAATCTCCGAGAACCTATTGATCCTTTGGCGAAGCATGTCGGCCTGCTGCAGTTTCATAGTCAGTTTCCTCCCCGAATTCTGCGGCCCGCTATTCTGAGCCCTAACTGGAAATAGACACCCGAAAGAGTTTAATTAATTAAACCAAATCCTACATGATTTTGTCATCCTGCACTAGAATCAAAGCGTTGATTTATGTCCACGTGATAATCAAGGGAGCCAGGGTGCGCACACCCCGCTGGATCGATTGTAAGACGGTTCGTGAACATAACCTGTGATATTCTGAAAAGCCGTCCTCTAGGCAAAAATGACCAATACGATTGACGACGCGTTGATGCGTGAGGCGCTGGCAATGGCGCAACAAGCCCGGTTGTCCGACGAGGTTCCGGTTGGGGCGGTGGTGGTGAGCAATGGCGAGATCGTGGGACGGGGGTTCAATGCGCCCATCTCAAAAAACGACCCGAGCGCACATGCAGAAATCCAGGCGCTGCGCGGTGCCGCTGCGCGAATTGGCAATTACCGTTTGACCGATTGTACGCTTTACGTGACACTCGAGCCTTGCCCCATGTGCGCGGGTGCCATCCTGCAGGCGCGCATTGCGCGCCTCGTTTACGGAGCGACGGATCCAAAGACCGGCGCTTGCGGCAGTGTGGTAAATCTATTTCAGGAATCGCGACTCAATCATCACACGCAGGTGGTGGGCGGCGTGCTGGCCGACGAATGCGGTGAGGAGCTGAGGCGTTTTTTCGCGAAGCGCCGCGGGGCGGAAAACTGATGCCAAAAATCGTCGTGAGCCTGCTGCAGCAAACTCTGACTTTGCTCGATGAGCAGGGCAGGGAAGTGAGCCGCTATCGGGTTTCCACTTCGAAAAACGGCGCAGGTGAATTAAACGGCAGCAATTGCACGCCGCGCGGGCTGCACCTGATTCGCGCCAAAATCGGCGCGGGCCTGCCGGTGAATACGGTGTTCGTCGACCGCCGTCCCACCGGCGAGACTTACACGGCCGAACTCGCCAGGCTCCATCCCAAGCGCGATTGGATTCTGACGCGCATTCTCTGGCTTTCCGGCTGCGAAGTCGGATTCAACCGGCTGGGCAACGTTGACACCATGCGTCGTTATATTTATGTCCACGGCAGTCCGGACAGCGTGGAAATGGGCAAGCCTGGCTCAATAGGCTGCATCAGAATGCGTAATCAGGATTTGCTGGAGCTCTTCGATACAGTAGCAGTCGGCACTTCTTTGGAAATCCGCGAACGCTAGCCATTTTCAGTCGTCCTCGTTGTTCCCATTCGAATTGCGCTGCAGCATTTTTTAAAGCGCTAATAGCGTACCTGAAACAATAAGATGCATAGATGTGCAAAACGCATTGTGCATCGCACAATGCTATGCTAGACTCAATTTATGCCATTGATTTTATTGTGAAGGAACATGGGCATGAGACTAGCGGGCAAGGTTGCGATAATAACGGGTGCCGGACGCGGCATCGGGCAGGCCACTGCCATAAAGTTTGCCAAGGAAGGCGCAAAGGTCATCGCCTGTGATTTGACACCGGAATGGCTGGACGAGACGGTGCAGAAAGTCAACTCCGGAGGCGGCGAGGCCACGGGTTTTATCGTGGATGTGCGCGACAAGTCCAGCATCGAAAGCATGGTCAGTGCGGTGGTGAAGAAATACGGCCGTATAGACTGCCTGGTGAACAACGCCGGCATCGTCATGGACAGCCAGCTTAAGAACATGACTGACGAGCAGTTCGACACGGTGATCGATATCAACCTCAAAGGTGTTTACAACTGCACCAGGGCGGTGGTTGACATCATGCTGCGGCAGAATTCAGGAGTAATTCTGAACGCTTCCTCTATCGTCGGTTTGTACGGCAATTTCGGCCAGACCAATTATGCCGCGAGCAAATTCGGCGTGATCGGGATGGTCAAGACCTGGGCCCGGGAACTGGGTAAAAGGGGCATCCGCACCAACGCAGTCTGCCCCGGATTCATTGAAACCCCCCTTTTGAGCTCGATGCCGGATCGAGTGCTGAGAGCCATCGAGGAAAGAGTTCCGCTGGGACGGCTCGGCAGGCCGGAAGAAATCGCCAACACCTACGCCTTCCTCGCTTCCGACGAGGCGAGCTACATAAACGGCGCCGTTATCGAAGTAGGCGGTGGCGTCACGCTGTAAAACCTCGGCGAAACTGCGGATTTGGCCTTCATGCTGCGTCGCTGCTCGGTTTGCTTGCTCACATAATGATCGTGTATGCTCCGCCGCAAACCCCCGCTGCTTCTTGCCTGAAGTCAAACTTCTTGTTTCGCCTTCGGTTTTATCTCTCTCCGGTTTATCCGTAATCGTTCTATTTTTCAAAAAGTTTTTTCAGCTTGTCCCGGTTAGGGGAGAGCACCACGCCTTTCTCGGTGATAAGCCCGGTCACCAATTCCGCGGGTGTTACGTCGAACGCCGGGTTGCGCACTTTCACACCTTTAGCCGCCCATTGCGTTTGGCGGAATCCCGAGACCTCGGAAGCTGAGCGTTCTTCGATGGGGATATCGGCGCCGCTCGCAACGCCAAGATCAATGCTGGAAAGCGGACAGGCAACATAAAAAGGAATATTGTGCCGCTGCGCCAGCACCGCCAGCATGTAGGTGCCGATCTTGTTAGCCACGTCACCGTTCGCAGCCACGCGGTCGGTGCCTACGATCACCACATCAATTTCCCCGCGGCTCATAAAATGCCCGGCCATGTTGTCGGTGATCAGTGTCACCGGAATGTTTTCCTGAACCAGTTCCCAGGCGGTAAGTCGCGCGCCTTGCAGGAAAGGGCGGGTTTCACCGGTAAATACGCTGACTTTGTTGCCGGCTTCAACCGCTGAACGGATAACTCCCAGCGCAGTGCCATGGCCAGCGGTGGCAAGCGCCCCGGCGTTGCAGTAGGTAAGAATTCTCGCGTTATCTTTAATGAGCGCAGCGCCATGCTTGCCGATAGCGCGGTTGATCAGCAGGTCTTCGGTTTGGATGGCCTGTGCCTCACTCAGAAATTTTTGCGCAATTACCGCACGACTCTGATGCTTTACTGTGTTCCAGGCTTCTCGCATGCGCTGTAACGCCCAGAATAGATTGACCGCAGTAGGCCGGCTATGCACAAGCTCGGTAAAGCTTTTTTCCAGGGCCGATTCAAAATCTTTTTCCGATAGATGCTCCAAGCGCCGTGCTTCCAATGCGATGCCATAGGCTGCGGCGCAACCGATTGCAGGCGCGCCTCTCACCACCATGTTGCGTATGCCGTCGGCGACGGCGGCTGCGGAATCAAAGCTCACATATTCAAACCGCTCGGGAAGAATGCGCTGGTCTATCATTTCCAGCTTGTTGTCCCGCCAGCGCAGTGTTTCGACTTTATCAGACTGCGAGCTCATTAAATTACCCGCTCGTTGCCGCCGTCTACCGGCACCTGCGCAGCAGTGGTTTTGGCAAACAGCGGGCCGCACATTTCGGCGGCAAGTTCCGCAACATCGCGGCTTGTGACCTCGGTCCTCAGTACATTATTTTTCTTGTATTGCTCGACGCTGAGGCCATACTGAGCGGCGCGCGAAGCAAGCACCGCTTCGGTCCAGATGGCCGTGTCGAACACGGCGTTGGGGTGAATGGTATTAATGCGTATGCTATCCACACCCCATTCCAGTGCCGCTACTCTGGCGAGTTGATTGAGCGCTGCTTTGGAAGCGGAGTAAGCAGCAGCCCCGGGACCCGGCGCGGGAACGTTTTTGGAACCGATGATCACCACGCGGCCGCCTTTGGGCGAGAGTTTCAGCAAAGGATGGCATTCGCGCAGCATCAACAGATTGGCATCGAGGTTGACATTCATCACCTTGCGCCATTCTTCGCCATGCAAAGCCTCAATTCGGCGGCTTGCCGGGAAAATTCCGGCGTTGAGTACCAGCATGTCGAGACCGCCGAAGGCTTTGACAGCGCATTCAAGCGCGCTCGCCACAGCCGTTTCACTTGTTACATCGCAACGCACGCCCAGGAAGTCGCTGCGTTTGTGCATGTGTCCAATGGCCGGATTCAAATCGAGCCCGATGACCGCCGCGCCGCGTGCAAGCAAGGAATCTACGCATGCCTTGCCTATGCCCGATGCCGCGCCGGTGACCAAAGCGATTTCGCCGGTGAACACCGGCGGCTTGCCGCTTTTCTTGAGTTTGGCCTGCTCGAGGTCCCAGTATTCGACTTCGAACAATTCTTTTGCGGGAAGCGCGCGATAGCCACCCAGAGCCGTGGCCCGCAAAATGATTTCGATGGTATGCAAATAAATTTCAGCGGCAATGGCCGCGTCTTTGGCAGTTTGCCCCACTGTGCACATGCCAAACTCCGCATCGAGAATTACCCGTGGCGCGGGATCCAGCATGGTTTTCTTTTCCTTGGCTGCGCGCACGTATTGCTGGAAATATTCGCGGTAGCGCTTGGCATAAGCCCCAACATTCCGTCTCAGCATCGGCAGCCGTTTGGTGCGGATCACGTGGTCGGGTGTGGCCGGCCCCTGCTGTGAGATTTTTGCAACATTCTTGCGCCGTGCGAATGCCAGGGTTTGGCCATTGGTGCAGGTGCTGAGAATGGCGGGGAAACCCGCAACCTTTGAAATTTCCCCGCGTAACGAGGCAAGTTTCATTGTCATCGGTGCTTTGGGAATGCCGCCGGCCCGAGAGGCGATTTTCCAGGCGCCTTTCCTGGCCAGATATTTTTCCGCACGCGATACCAGGGCAATCATGCGTTCATAGGATTCTCTGGCGGTGGCGCCGAAAGAAAAAATACCGTGGTTCATGAGCACCATGCCTATGGTGCCGCGCTTTGCTTCCCTGGCGAATTGCCGGGCACACACCCGCGCCAATTCGAAGCCCGGCATCACGTAGGGAATGATTACTACGCTCTCGCCATAGATTTCCCTGACGCGTTCCTCCCCATCCGCAGTGTTGGTGACGGTAATCACCGCATCGGCATGGGTATGGTCTACGTATTTGTAGGGAAGAATCGCGTGCAGAATGGTCTCGATCGAAGGCGCGGGAGCCGAAGCGCGCGTCGTATGTGTTTTCAGCTCATTCACCATTTGCGGGTCGGAGAGTGCATCGAGCTCGGCAAGATGCAGCAAGTGAGGCAGGCGCACCGGAGAGAAACCGGCAGCTTCTATGCTTTCCAAATCCCAGCCGCTGCCTTTGACGTAAAGGATGTCTTCCTCTTTTCCAAGGATATTGCGTTCCCGGATCTTGACCGAGGTATTGCCGCCGCCGTGCAGCACCAGAGATTTGTCCCGGCCCAGCAGGCGCGACGTGTAAACTCGCATACCCAGGTCACCTTTGAAGTTTGCTGCTTCCTTTGGGTTCCACAAGCTTTTCATGGCTTAATTTCTCGGTTGATGGTGCATTATATATTTGTCTGGGAGGAGAATTCACCAAACATACATAAAATTTACCACTTATGGACGCGGGTATTGCTCATGTAAAAATGACACTACGCCTGTGAACCTATGGGTTGAATCACAAACTCGTGGCTTACGGTACCAGCCTCGACGCCCCGTTCAAACGAGCGCTCGATGAACTTTATTCGCCGGTCCGAGCCGATGAAGAGCAGGGTGGAGGAGCGGGTACCATAATCCGGGGTAATGATGAAAGCGGGGGAGAGCATCCGTTCCCATTCCAACCCTACGCCTGTATCCGGTAACTCAACATCAGCCGCAATATGACGCTCGGCGAGCACGGCAAACAGCGCTTCTGAATCGGGCGGCTGGGCGTTGGCGAAAAGCGCTGCCAGCCTGGATTTGCCGCGCTCCACCTTGGGCCAGGGTGTATCCAGCAAGTGGTTGCTCAAGCCGTAGAAACCGGGCGCAAGCTGTTTCAGTTCGCCGCCATGATTTGCGTAGTAGTAAATTTCGCCTGCCTCTCCGAGCAACAGATTGAAGCCGTCGTAGTCGTCTGCACGCTGCTCAAGCCGGCGCAAATAATCTTCGGCCTTTTCATTTCCCAGCAGGAAATCGCTGGCCAGCTTGCCGCGTGACGGGGTGTTTTTTTTCTGCGTAAAACCTTTCCTGAAATTGGTTACTGCTGCAAAGCGTGCGTTGCGTGTCACGCTCAGCCAGGTGCCCCCCATGCGCAAATCGCGCCCGCCGAGCACTGAAGGCGTGTCCTTCCAGAAATCCGCTGCAGCTGTGGGGCGATCGTAGAATTCATCACGGTTCGCCAGGAACAGCAGCGGATAACGGGAGATTACTTTATGCGCGAACAGTGCCAGGCACATTTACACATTTAAACGTTGAAACACTCGGTATGCCGCTGCGAGCCAGGCTCAAGGAATTGCCGTATTTGGTATTCTTCGACAACGCGCAGCAAAGCATCCTCGAAACCCTCCGCTACGGCAACATTTTCGTACACTTCCATCCACAACAGCGGCTCGTCCCGCTTTTTCAACAGGCGTCCCGCAACTCCGGTCTGAAGGTGCAAAGCCGCCTGCATTTCGCGGATGCGCGCTTCCAGTACGGCTGCGTTGGCAGGCTCCACCCGGTAATAAATGTAGAAATTAAGCGGCATTACACGGAATAAGGAAGTGGCAGCAATTTCAAGACAGGACCGCCCGGCGATTTCCAGTGGACATGTTCAGTGCGGGCGCTGGCAATTTGGATTACTGCCAGGACATCATACCCGCCCTCAGGCGAAGCTGCGGCGTTGACGATCATGCCGCTTGCTTGGTCTTGCGCATCGTCGCTGAATAGCTCCTCTCCAGGCTGGGGGGGATTGTCGCTGATGAAATTGGCGAGATACATGCGTCGTTTGAGGATCCCCAGGTGCTGAGTGCGCGCGATGATTTCCTGCCCGGGATAACAGCCTTTGTTGAAGTTGACTGCGCCGATGATTTCCATGTTCAGCATCTGTGGCACGAATTGCTCTTGGGTCGCCGGTGCGACAACCGGGATCCCGCCACGAATGTTGAGCCAGTCCCAGCACCGATTTCCCACCGTTGTGGCGCCACGGCTTAGCTTTTCCCACAACGCAGGAGCTTGCTGGGCAGTGCAGATGATTTGAAAGCGGTCGGGCGATATGCGGATCAGTGTAGCTGCTTCGTGGTGTGCTACTCCCAGAACGGGCTGCGGAATGTCGCTGAAGCATTTTATCGCAAGCATTTCGGAGTTGTTTCCGGCGAGGCCCAGGGATACGTGCGTTCCGCTTGCATCGATTATTTTTACTTTGGAGCGTAACACAAATTTTGCGAGCCGGTTTTGAATGCTCTCGCGCAAACCGCCATGAAGCTGAGCGAAATAGCCTTCACCTGATTGCCATAGCAGGAAACTCGCGAGTACGCGCCCTTTGGGAGTGCAGTAACTGCTGTATTGGGCTGTTGCCGCGGTGAGTTTCAGGACGTCGCTGGAAAGCTGGCTGTGCAGAAAAGCCCGGCTGTCTTCCCCGGAAAAACACAGCAAACCGAAATGCGATAGATCGCAGAGTATAGTACCCGTTTGGGCGGCGTGAAGTTCCGCTCGCGGGTCGCCAAAATGGCTTACAGCGTCGTTTTCAATTCTCGCGCCTGCGCTATGTAAATGCTGTTGCCAGTCTGCGTGCATGGGAAGGAGCGGAACCCAAACCGAGAACACACCATTCTAATCTAACAAAGCCAATACATCTTGGCTTTCAGGGCGGTCATGATTAATTGTTACCGGTTGCTTTTTGCGCTATCATGTTGCACATAACTTACTGGCCATTACATGACCAAGTATATTTTTGTAACTGGTGGCGTGGTCTCCTCCCTGGGTAAAGGGATCGCCGCCGCCTCCCTCGCAGCCATTCTCGAATCCCGCGGCATCAAAATCACTCTCCTCAAGCTTGACCCTTACATCAACGTGGACCCGGGCACCATGAGCCCGTTCCAGCACGGGGAAGTGTTTGTCACCGAAGATGGCGCAGAAACCGATCTCGATCTCGGCCACTATGAGCGATTCGTCAATGCCAAGATGAGCAAGCGCAACAATTTCACCACCGGCCAGATTTACGAAAGCGTCATTAAAAAAGAGCGGCGCGGCGATTATCTTGGCGGCACGGTGCAGGTGATTCCGCATATAACCGACGAGATTCAGAATTTCATCCGGCAGGGGGCAAATGACGCCGCGGTCGCCATTGTTGAAATCGGCGGCACGGTGGGGGATATCGAATCGCTGCCTTTCCTCGAAGCGATCCGACAGATGAGCATCAAGCTGGGTCGCCACAATACCTGCTTTATTCATCTCACGTTGGTGCCCTATATTGCTTCCGCGGGCGAGATCAAAACCAAGCCAACGCAACATTCGGTGAAAGAACTGCGCGAAATTGGCATTCAGGCCGACATCCTGTTATGCCGCGCTGACCGGCCGCTGCCTGATGATGAGCGCAGGAAAATAGCTTTATTCACCAACGTGGAAGTGGAAGCAGTGATTTCCGCGATGGATGTGGACAGCATCTACAAAATACCCGGCATGCTGCACCGGCAGCACCTTGATGACATCGTTTGCAGAAAGCTCGATATCAGCGCGCCGCCCGCCGATTTGCGCGCTTGGGATAAATTGATAGACGCCCTGGAGCATCCGCTGCACGCTGTGGATATCGCGCTGGTTGGTAAATATGTGGACTTGACCGAGTCCTACAAATCTCTCTCTGAGGCGCTTGCTCACGCCGGTATCCATACCCGCAGCAAAATCAACATTCACTATATCGACTCGGAAAACCTGGAAACCCAAGGCACGGCTTGTCTCGATAATATGCACGCAGTCCTGGTGCCGGGCGGATTTGGCAAGCGCGGGGTGGAGGGCAAGATCAAGGCGATACGCCACGCTCGTGAGAAGGGTGTGCCTTATCTGGGCATCTGCCTCGGCATGCAGCTTGCGGTGATTGAATACGCACGGCACAAGGCGGGAATGGAAGGTGCCCACAGTACCGAATTCGACGCCCAAACGCCATATCCGGTGATTGCGCTGATCAGCGAATGGCGCAACCGCAACGGCAAGGTGGAAATACGCGACGCTCATTCGGACCTCGGCGGAACCATGCGTCTGGGTGGCCAGGAGTGCCTGCTGCAACGCGGTAGCCTGGTGCGGCAGATTTACGGCGCCGAGAGGGTAGTGGAACGGCACCGTCATCGCTACGAGGTCAATAACCATTTCGTGCCGCGGCTTGAGCAGGCGGGCTTGCGGATTGGCGGCGTTTCTGTCACCGAAGACTTGTGCGAAGTGATCGAGCTGGGTGATCACCCCTGGTTTATCGCCTGCCAGTTCCATCCCGAATTCACTTCTACTCCCAGAGCCGGCCACCCCCTGTTCAAGGCGTTTGTCGAGGCGGCACTGCGTTATTCCGGCGCATGCGCAGACAGCGCCAAGCAGTTGAGTGTGGTTCGATGAAGCTGTGCGGCTTTGACGCCGGACTCGAACACCCCTTGTTTTTAATAGCCGGTCCCTGCGTCATCGAATCGCGGCAACTGGCACTCGATACAGCGGGTGCGCTCAAGGAAATCTGCCATGATGTTGGCGTACCATTCATTTATAAATCCTCTTACGACAAGGCGAATCGCAGCTCAGGTAAATCGTTTAGAGGCATGGGGATAGATAAAGGTCTTGAGATTTTACATGAGGTTAAATCCCAGATCAAGGTTCCGGTGCTGACCGATGTTCATGAAATCGGCGACGTGGAGCAGGTGGCGGCGGCAGTCGATGTGCTGCAAACCCCGGCCTTCCTGTGCCGCCAGACTGATTTCATTAATGCCGTAGCGAGCGCAGGCAGGCCGGTGAACATCAAAAAAGGCCAATTTCTCGCCCCAGCCGAGATGAAAAACGTGGTGGAAAAAGCAAGGGAAGCGAGCGGCAGAGACAACATCATGGTGTGCGAGCGCGGCGTGTCGTTTGGCTACAATAACCTGGTTTCCGACATGCGCTCGCTGATGGTGATGCGCGAAACCGGTTGTCCGGTGGTATTCGACGCCACGCATTCGGTGCAGCTGCCCGGAGGCCAGGGCAGTAAAAGCGGTGGTCAGCGCGAGTTTGTGCCGCTGCTGGCGCGGGCGGCGGTGGCAAGCGGCATTTCCGGAATTTTCATGGAAACCCATCCTGACCCCGACAAGGCCTTGTCCGACGGTCCCAACTCCTGGCCGCTCAAACACATGCGCGAGCTGTTGCAAACCTTGAAAGCGCTGGATGAGTTGGTGAAACAGCGCGGTTTTGCGGAACAGGCTATGCAGGGAAAGCAGATTGAACAAGCAAGAAAAAGGTAAATCATGAGTGCCATCGTAGATGTGGTTGCACGGGAGATTCTGGACTCGCGCGGAAATCCGACCGTGGAAGCGGATGTTCTGCTGGAATCAGGGGTGCTGGGACGCGCCGCGGTGCCGTCCGGCGCTTCCACCGGAAAGAAAGAGGCAATTGAATTGCGCGATGGCGACAAGCAGCGCTATTTCGGCAAAGGCGTGCTCAAGGCGGTGGAAAACGTCAACACCGAAATATGCGAGGCGATCATCGGGCTGGACGCTGTCGAGCAAGGCTTTATTGATCGTACCTTGATTGATCTCGATGGTACTGAAAACAAATCGCGCCTGGGGGCGAATGCCATACTGGCAGTTTCCGTGGCGGTGGCCAAAGCCGCGGCGGAAGAATCCGGTTTGCCGCTGTACCGTTACTTCGGCGGTTCGGGGCAGATGCACATGCCGGTGCCGCAGATGAACGTGATCAACGGTGGGGCGCATGCCAATAACAATATTGACATGCAGGAGTTCATGCTGATTCCGCTGGGCGCAAAAAGCTTCCGCGAGGCACTGCGCTACGGCGCAGAAGTGTTTCACACATTAAAAAAATTGATTGACGAAAAAGGCATGCCCACCACCGTCGGCGACGAGGGCGGCTTTGCGCCCAACCTCGAGAACAACGAAGCAGCGCTGCAATTGATTGTGCGGGCGATAGAAAAGGCGGGCTATCAGCCGGGAGCTGACGTGGCGATCGGCCTGGACTGCGCAAGTTCTGGATTTTTCAAAGACGGCAAATATGAACTCGCCGCAGAAGGCATGAGCCTCAATTCCAAGCAATTCAGCGATTATCTGGCCGCCTGGGTGGCCAAGTATCCGATCCTCAGCATCGAAGACGGCATGGCGGAAACCGACTGGGAAGGCTGGAAGACGCTGACCCGGCGATTGAGCAATTCCGTGCAGCTGGTGGGAGATGATATTTTTGTCACCAATACCAAAATCCTCGCCGAAGGCATCAAGCAGGAGATCGCCAATTCGGTGCTCATCAAGATCAATCAGATCGGGACACTCACCGAAACCTTTGCCGCCATCGAGCTCGCCAGGCATTCCGGCTATACCGTAGTTATTTCGCATCGTTCCGGCGAGACCGAGGACACCACGATCGCCGATATCGCGGTCGGCACCAATGCCATGCAGATCAAGACCGGCTCGCTTACACGCTCCGACCGCCTGGCCAAGTACAATCAGTTGCTGCGGATCGAGGAGGATTTGGGCGATACGGCGGTTTATGCCGGCCGCAACGCCTTTTACCAGTTGCGCTGAATGAAGCTCGTTACCGTGATTCTGGTCGTCCTGATTGCAGCGTTACAATACCCGTTGTGGCTGGGCAAGGGCAGTTGGCTGAGAGTTTGGGAAGTGGACCGGCAGTTGCGCGAGCAAACACTGGCCAATCAGAAGCTGCAAGCGAGGAATGCTGCACTGGATGCCGAAGTGCGCGACCTCAAACAGGGTCTGGGGGCGATTGAGGAGCGCGCTCGCTCGGAACTCGGCATGATCAAACAGGACGAAATCTTTTTCCAGATCCTGGAAGACAAGCAAAAAGCCAATTGAAGCGTATCAACGCGCCATGCGCGATGGCCGTGCAGGTTTTTCTGATATTCGGCGCCAACATTTCCTTCTCATGCCCATCCCGATACTTGCGGGACAAGTCAAGCGGGCAGTTTTATCGCGGCACTAAGTGACTAATTACAAGAGAATACCTCTCGCGAAAATTGCGGCCGGGGGTTACAATAGTCAACGCGTGGCAAAACGCGTTATAAGGATAATAGGATACTTATTAACTTTGCAGGTATTTTGGATAAATTGTTAATCAGGAACCAATGAGCACTCCGCTGGTGCTGACACTTGATGTCGCTGGTCTTCCGCGTCGCTGGATAGACACGCAAGAGGCGGTGCTGTACTACGCGCGCAACCTGGTCACGTGGTCGCTGGGGAACCCGGTGTGTGTGTACCGGGGAGGCATTTCCAGGCTGACCGGCAGGCGTTCGGAAATTGCGCCCAAGCCTATTATCGCAGTGCGGGGCAAAGTACACACCGCGCATTTCGATTGCGAGCCGTGGCTCAACCGCGATACGCTATTCCGGCGCGACCGGCATATTTGCGCGTTTTGCGGCGGTCAGTACCACGCGCATGATCTCACCAAAGACCATGTCACGCCGACTTCAAGAGGCGGCAGTGACCGCTGGACCAATGTAGTGACGGCCTGCCGTACCTGCAACGAGCTCAAGTCCAACCGCACGCCGGAGGAGGCGGGGATGAAACTTCTCTACGTGCCTTATGCACCAAACCGTTACGAGGGCATGATACTGTCGAACCGCCATATTCTTGCCGACCAGATGGATTATCTCCTCGCGCACGTGCCCAAAAACAGCCGGCTGTGGTCGGGCAGGGCTTAGCCCGAATTCACCACGCTTGGCGCATGCAACAACAAGCGCAGCAATTCAGGATGTGGACGGAAGGCGTTCCGGTTGAGCCGGAGGCGATGCGCCAGCTCAACAACATGGCCATGCTGCCCGTGCCTATTGCGGTGATGCCCGATGTTCATTTGGGCAAGGGCGCAACCGTAGGCAGCGTAATTCCCACCAATCCGTAACTGTAATCCTGGAGTAAAGCTTGCGCGTTAATAGATTGTTGTCCACGACCTGAAGATGGGCAATTAAGTGAATTCAATAAGCACAGCGGTAATTTTTCTTGCCGCAGCCGGTATCGTCTTGTCGGCATGCCAGCCATCGAGCGAGACACCCAAAAACCAGCAAGCCCCAGCGGTAAAAAAAGAAGAACCGGTTTATGTGGTGCTGGACGGCGACAAGGTGGATGCAAAAACACTTGAAGGCTGGCACACCTGGCGCGCGATGGCGTGCGAGCGCTGTCATGGCGCAAAACAGGAAGGCATGACGGGTCCAGCGCTGCTGGATAGCCTGAAACGCTTGACCAAGGAAGAATTTAAGAAAGCCGTTCTTGAAGGCAGGCCGGAGAAAGGCATGCCCAATTACAATACCACTAAGCTGGTAGTAGACAACATTGATAATCTTTATGCATTCCTCAAGGGCCGCTCCGATAATGCAATCCAAGCGGGACGTTTGAAACCGATTGCACAATAAGCCCGCAGCCAGCGAGTATTTTTGCTGTGCTTTAATATCAAATTCAAGTTGCCTTCACTGAATCAGAAGAAAAGTTATGCGACGATTACCCCTGTGCTTCATCCTTTGTTTTGTGGTTTTTTTCGTTGCCGCGGCTTTTGCCGATACCCAAGACAAGACGGAGGCGTACACCGCGACCGTGGATAAGGATGGCGTGCAACACATTCGCGTCATCGGCGGCGGATATTTTTTCAAGCCTGATCGGATCGTGGTGAAGAAAAACATACCCGTGGAACTATCGGTGAGCCGAGAGCCGGGCATGGTGCCGCACAGTATAGTGGCCAACACACCGGAAGCAGGAATTGTTTTCGATGAATCCTTGAGCAGCAATCCCAAAATCATCACTTTCACTGCGAAAGCAACCGGGGAATATTCTTTTTATTGCAGGAATAAGCTGCCGTTCCTGCCCAGCCACCGCGAAAAAGGCATGCAAGGAATAATCGAGGTGGTGGAATAGTGAATAATCAAGAGAATGCCGATAAAGTTTCATGCATGCATTTTCAGGTTAATCCATGTTCATAACAGGTATCGGAACCGCCAATCCGCCTCAGCGCTACACTCAGGCCGAGTGTTGGCGCGCCCTTCAGGAAAGCAAGCAGTTTAAGCAACTCGACCGGCGCGCACGCACCGTGTTACAAAAGGTTTTGCTGGGAGAGAACGGCATCCGCACCAGGTTTCTCGCCCTCAATCCGCTGACTGAAGTTTTTGATGCCACCCCCGACAGTCTGCACCAGCGTTTCATTCAGCACGCGCCAGTTCTTGCCGCCCAGGCGGCCGAGAGCGCTTTGCTGCAGGCCGGCCATCAAGCAGATGAAATAGACGCCGTCATCATCAGCACCTGCACCGGCTATCTCTGCCCGGGGCTTACCAGCTATGCAGCGGAGCGGCTGGGGCTAAGACCGGATGTGCTGGCGTTGGACCTGGTGGGCCAAGGCTGCGGCGCTGCGTTGCCGAACTTGCGCACAGCGGAAGCATTGCTGGCTGCCAAGCGTTGCCAACGGGTATTGTCAATTTGTGTTGAAGTGTGCAGCGCAGCTTTCTATATAGACAACGACCCCGGTGTGCTGATCAGCGACTGTTTGTTTGGCGATGGCGCGGCGGCCGTGGTGCTGGCGGATGCGCCGAATCAGCGTTTCCGCCGCATCGAATGGAAAGCGACTGCTTCATTAATTGACCCGCTTGAGCGTGATACGCTGCGCTTCGAACAAAAAAACGGCATGCTGCGCAATATTCTCACCCCGCCTGTGCCGCAACTTGCGGCTCGCCACGCCGAACTGGTTCTCGATGACGTATTGGACAAGGCGGGCGTGTTGCGCAGCCAGATCAGCACATGGATCTGGCACGCCGGCGGTCGTGATGTCCTGGCCGCGCTGCAGCAGCAGCTCAGTCTCGCTGCGACTGACCTCAACTGGAGCAGTGCGGTGCTAAGCGAGTTTGGCAACTTAAGCAGTCCGTTTGTCTATTTTGTGCTGCAGGCGGCACTCAAAGGAAACGCGCCCGGTGGCTGGTGGTGGCTGTCTTCTTTTGGCGCCGGTTTCAGTTGTCACGGCGCCTTGCTCGAAGTTCTCTAGGCCGAAGGAACACCGCGTGAGCATGCCGCGCTGTGTTGAACCGGAATGGCTGGATGAATTGCCGCCGGAAGACCCGCGCGCGATCCGCTCGCGACGTGACATGCAACGCGTCAACCGCTGGATGCAGCAGATGGGCATTATGCAGCGCGCCTTGACCGGATGCCGTGGACAACGCGCGCCTCGCGCGCTTCTCGAATTGGGCGCCGGTGATGGTAGCTTCATGCTGCGGTTGGCGCGACGGCTGGCGCCACGCTGGAAAAACGTCAAGGTAATTTTGCTTGATCGCCAGAATATCGTCAGCAGTGAGACTCAAGAGGGCTTCAAGGCTCTGGGATGGGAAGCCGAAACAATTACGGCGGACGTATTTGATTTTCTGGAGCAAGCAAAGTATCAAGCTGTTGATGTCATCACGGCAAACCTGTTCCTTCACCACTTCCAGCGCGAAAAATTAGCGCAATTGTTGTTGCAAGCCGCCCGGATCACGAGTTTGTTTGTGGCATGTGAGCCGCGTCGCTCCACTCTGGCGCTGGCCGGTAGCAGGCTGCTGTGGGCAATTGGCTGTAACGCGGTGAGCCGGCATGACGCGGTAGTGAGCGTTCGTGCCGGATTTGCCGGGCAAGAGATTTCCACGTTGTGGCCTGAGCAAACCAACTGGCGGTTGCGGGAGCAGGCTGCGGGACTTTTCACTCATTGTTTTGTGGCGCAACGTTTTGGTGAGCAGCGGGAAGCAACGACATGAAATATGACGCGCTTATCATAGGCTCGGGTCCCGCCGGAGGGACTGCGGCATTGCTGCTCGCCAAAGCCGGATGGTCAGTTGCGGTGGTGGAAAAAGCGAAATTCCCGCGGCGCAAAGTTTGTGGCGAATTTATTTCCGCGACCAGCCTGCCGCTGTTTCAGGAGCTTGGCATTGCACGGCCTTTTTTCGAACTTGCCGGTCCTGAAGTACGCGAAGTCGGATTATTTGCCGGAAAAACGGTCCTGGTCGCGGAGATGCCCCGCCCGCGGAATTCCAACGAAATATGGGGCAGAGCGTTGGGGCGGGAACATCTGGATACGCTTTTATTAACCGGCGCTGCGGCCGCGGGAGCGCAATTTTGGCAGCCTTGCATGGCAGTGGAACTGCAACGAGATAATGAAAGTTTCATTTGCAAAATCGCGGCTGGAGAGGCAATGAAGGAACTACGGGCACGGGTGGTGATTGCCGCTCATGGCTCGTGGGAGCGGGGCGCGCTACCCACGCATACGATTTATCGAGCACCTCGTCCATCCGACATGTTCGCCTTCAAGGCGCATTTTCGGGAGTGTGATTTGCCGCCCGAGCTAATGCCGCTGCTGGTTTTCCCCGGAGGGTATGGGGGGATGGTACATAGCGACAGTGAACGCGTGAGCTTTTCCTGTTGCATACGGCGCGATTATCTGCAACGCATTCGGCGTGAGACGCCGGATAGCAAGGCGGCTGAAGCTGTTTTGCAGCATATCAAAGTTAGCTGCAGCGGCGTGTGTGAAGCATTGTCGCGCGCACGGCTGGAAAATACCTGGTTATCCGTCGGTCCAATACGGCCGGGATTTCGCAAGCGCTATTTGCAGGGCATCTTTTTGCTGGGCAATGCCGCAGGAGAAGCGCATCCTATCGTGGCCGAAGGCATCAGCATGGCAATTCAATCTGCTTGGTTATTATGCGAGCGTCTTATCGCGCGGCAACAGGAAGTTTTGACCGGTAGGGCGATCGAGGCAGTCGGGAGAGATTATTCTTCAGTTTGGAAAGCGAGCTTTGCGCCGCACATCCGTGCCGCGGCGTTATTTGCGCATCTCGCGATGCGGCCGGGTAGCGCGGCAATGCTGTTGCCAATATTGAAGCTGTTTCCTCAAGTTTTGACTTTGGGCGCGAAATTGAGCGGCAAGGCAAAACAAGTGATAACCGTGCCGCATCCACTGGTTTCGTAGGCAACTAAAACTCAGAAAACGACAAGGTGTTATTTCTTCAGGCGGTGCGTCGCCGGCTGAGTTGATCGACACTCCACACTCCGCCACCGGCAACGGCCAAATAAAGAAATACGAAGCAATAGAGCACGGCCAGTTCACCACGGTTCAATATGGGGAAAAAGCCATGTGCCGCGTGCGCCATGAAATAGGCGAAAGCCATTTCTCCCGATAAGATAAACGCCACGGGACGAGTAAAGAAGCCAAGCAGGACCAGAAGACCGCCGAAGAGTTCGAGCGCGCCGGCAAACCCTATGAGAGAAAACAAATTAAGTCCGGCGAAAGCTCCGGAGGGTGGGAAACCAAGAAGCTTCATTGAACCATGCTGAATGAAGAGAAATGCTGTGACGATGCGCAGAATACTGAGCAGACGCGGTGACCACTCCACAAACAACGTATCCATCTTAGACATATTACTTCCTTAGTTCTGCGGGTTTCAGTTTCCGGGTTGGAATTGTGCCTTGACTAAAGTGGACCGGTTGACTTCTACGTTAACCCTAGCTACATATATGTAGGGAGGGAATCTGCTTTGCACCTCAACCCGGTGCCGGCCGGGGGCCAACGCCAGCGTCTTGAGCGGGGGTGAAAAACCCACTTTGTTGCCGTCAACATAAATATCGCCTCTCGGGGTTACATCAAAATTCAAGTAGCCCACTTTACCCGTGGTTGCAGGCGGTACCTTGGTTTTTTTGCCGTCTTGGCCTGGTCCTGGAGTTTTCTTCCAGGACGGAGCCGAGGAAGAAAATAAAGGCTCAGTTTCGCTGCCAGTACCGTCCGCTTGCACTCCCTGTTTGACAGCGGCTGGCACATCCGGGTGAAGAGCCGTGTCTATCACGTTGAAAGGTCCCAGATTGCCCAGGAATACGAATAAAGCTATCGCGATAGCTATGAGCGATATCGACCCCATTAAACCCGTTCTGCTCCTGGAGTGCTTTTTTGGCGTTGGCGTGAGTTTTAGCCGGCTTTCTTTGTCCGTTGCGCCCGGTAATTCGATGATGGGATAAGCGCGAGCGGGTTTATTACCGGCATCAGGAAGTAATTCAAGAGTTGTTACAGCTGCGTCCGCTCTTCGGGTCGCCCTTCGCTCCAGCGTTTTCTGTGGAGGCTGCTTCATGGCCGCGAGCTGTACGGGTGCTGGTAACGGCAGCGTTTTGTAATGCCTGAGATCGTGCGCAAGCTCGCTTGCGTTCTGGTATCTATTTTCGGGAAGCTTGGCCAGTGCTTTGTTAACAATATAATCGAACGCCGCAGGGATCCGCTGGTCGATTTTCCTTATATCGGCCGGCATTTCGTTCAAAATGCGATACATAATTGTGCTGATGGTTTCGCCGTCAAACGGCGCTTTACCGGCTAGCATCTCGTACAGCATGACACCCAGCGAAAAAATGTCGGAACGGCCGTCTACCGATTTACCCACAATCTGCTCCGGCGACATGTACTTGGGCGAGCCGAGGATCGTCCCCGCCTCGGTCTCTGAGCCGGAAGGTAAATGGGCAATGCCGAAATCGGTGATTTTCACTTGGCCGGTGTTCGTGATCATGATATTGGCAGGTTTGATATCACGATGCACAATGCCGTACCGCTGCGCATAGGACAGACCATCTGCGATCTGGGCCACAATCTCGCTGATTCGGTCATGCGACAGGTTTGCGCCGGATTTGAAAAGATCCCGCAGGGACTGTCCCTCCAGGAATTCCATCGCGATGTAGGCTATGTCGTCGGTCTCGCCAACATCATAAATGGTGACGATGTTAGGATGATTGAGGCGCCCGGCGGACTTGGCTTCGCGGTAGAAACGTTCTTCAAAGTCTGCGAATTCGTCTTTTGGCAGATCAAGGTTAATTGCCTTGATAGCTACGGTGCGCTCAATCATGGGATCGATTGCCTTGTATACGGTACCCATGGTGCCGCGCCCCAGTTTCTGCACTATCTCGTAGCGCCCTAGCTTTTGGATGGCCACAGGGAATTCACCACTACCCATTGTGAAAAATCAGGATCGGGAGAAATTGCAAAATGCAAATTCTAACGGTATTCACAGCATAATGTCAGGTTTGTTATCGCGCAAGACATGTTTATGCGAGCATGTTCAAGAATCAGATCACCTCGCAGGGCTTTAAAGACGCCGCGGCCAAATTGTTTCCGGGATACGCTGAATGCAAGCCGTTCAGGGTACTTAATTGGAAAGGCAAACTGATGGCAAGGATATCGGCGCCGGGGTCAAAGTTACTGAAGAGGTCATCGAGGGATATACGGCGAGCCGCGAGGTCCTCTTAGAAGCCGGGGCCGCGTGACAATCGGGCGAAACAGCTGTGCCTAGCGTGCCGCCAAATTTAGCGCTGGAAAATTCTGGAAGCGATTATGGCTTATAATTAGGTTCAAATCCATTGCTTGGAGACCCGCCATGAGTGACCTTGAATCAATCCTGGATGGAGCCACTCTGCCAACCCCATCCCGTGTTATTCCTGCTCCCCAAAGCGCAGCAAGTACCGCATACCTGACCGCCCGTTTGGACGTGCAGTTTGAATTTCGCCCCGGGAAATTTTTCGTTTTGCCGCTGACACGACAAGTGGCGGGGGAACTTCAAGGAATAATTGACCTCTGGCTCGAGTCAGGGTGACACCTGCGAACGTGAACGTCTTTTCCCGGCACCACGCTTTTTGCCCGCCGGACCAATTTACATCAGAATTCGTATTCGATTTGAGCTCTGAAATTCTGGCTGGGTGCATTATTCGATTTCAAAAACAGAAAAGCAGCGTTATACCGAATCGCTTGACGGCCTCCTAGCGCAACTTTGCCAAATATGGCCGGCCCCATGCGATGCTGTGGCGACGGCTCGTCTATAGCATCCCAATGGTTCCAGCTTCCCAGATCACCGAATCCCTGAAAACCAAACTCAAACTTTGGCTGCCACCGATATTTGACCTGCCATTGATAACCGTATTCCGAGCGTTCCGTAGAATGACTTCCAAAGATCTGGGTAAGCAGAAAATTGGCGTTTAGCTGCACCTTGCCCACATCTTTTTGGAAAAGCGGGCCAAGGAGCACTTGATATCCTCCTGAGAGATCGTTGGGTTTCTCGATCTCCAGAATAAAGCCCGCGTCTATTGGATACTGGCCGGTCTCCGTGAGCTGAAACTTGTTCTCCCACTCCCAGGCATCAAAATGCGTCCCTCTATCGCCCGTGTGCTGAAATACCGAATAAAACTCGGTAAACCAGCGTTGAGTCACACCAAAACCAACACCGACGGACGCGGCGCTCGTCCGACCCTCTTCAGACTGCTTAAATGTACCAAGCTTGAAATCTATCTCGCGTTCTCCATATGAAACAGCCGGCAGGAATACATAATCATTGGGTTCACTGGCTGCGGCAGTCAGCGGAATTATGACAAAGAAAACGGCGCACGCAACACGGCGATACAGTGTGAAGTTTCTTTTTTTAGCGAGCTGAAGTGAAGAGCGGGGCCGCGTGGCCGTTTGTAGGATCGATCGTTCCGGTTGATCCCCATCTTCCAATGCCGACAACAGAGCCGACAACGAAACGCGGGCGAGCAATTTGCGTCGAATGAACATAGCCAACCTTCCTCTCTGATCCGTCGTGCGGATCGGGTTTCTGGCTGGCTGCCTTACGCCGGCGAGGGCGTGGGTGGCTGGCTAACATGAACGCGGTCGCCGAGTCCGCGGCTACTTCGTCAGGATTAGCTTTCCTGACGCGGTGATTCTCAGGCGGTATTCTTCGAGACCGTGCTGTATGATGATTTCTCGCTTGCCTTTCATGAGTTGCTCGCTCGCAATTTTTGGTGCGATACGCGCGGTAAAGGGCTGTGGATATCGCGGCTCCGGATTAATCGTGCTCATTCGATCACCGATTACGCGACCGCCGTCCGGCGTGGCGTCGAACCGAGGAGCCGCATCAGGACAAAGATCGTCGCGAGCGTGGCGAGATAGACGAGAAGCTGGAGGGCAGTCGGCCGATCGGTGTAGCCGATCAAGGTATGTAGGACCTTGCCCAGGACGCTGTTGTCAGCGAGGAAGTTCGACGTGTCCCAGAGCGTTTGAGCAAACACCGTCACGATGCCGGCGAGTTGAAGGAAGGCGACCGCCTGCGCAGCCATGCCTGCTGCGAGCAGCGCGAGCAGCCAACTCGTGACAGAAAAGAGATGACGCGCGGGGATACGGAGTAGTCCGTAATACATCATTGCCGAGACACCGGCGCCGAGCAGTACGCCTGTTACGCCGCCCGTCACCATCGCGATGGCTGTTTCTTTGCTTGACATCGCGATGCCGTAGAGGAACAGCACCACCTCGGAACCCTCGCGCAGCACCGCAATGCCGACAACGATGGCGAGCGCAGCCATCGTACGGCTGCCGGCAGCAACTGCCTTACCGACGGCTTTCACCGCTGTGGCAATCTCGCGGCCGTGACGCGCCATCCAGACGTTGTGCCAGGCCAGCATAACGACGGCTGCCAGCAAAATCACGGCATTGAAGAGTTCCTGCCCTGATCCGGCAAACGCGTTGGCGATCACCCCCGCGAAAGCGGCCACGAGGCAGGCGCCGGCAACACCACCGGCGACGCCGTAGCCGACCCAGAGACCTCGGCTTGGGACACCACGCGTAGCGGCGAGCACGATGCCGACCACGAGGCCGGCCTCGATAATCTCCCGGAAGACAATAATGAGTGCTGCGATCATCAAGCCTTCTACTCGGCAATGAGCACGCCTTTGGCAGTATCTGAGTGGAATTCGCCGATGAACGGATACCGGCCGGGTGAGAGCGGCCCGATGTAGACAGGGGCTTTGGACTTCGGCGGGATAACTTTTTCGCGGTTTAGCTCATGACTTTCGAATTCCTCAGCAGACCCGTCTTGATTGTCGATGATAAGCTTGATTTTTTTCCCAGCCGGAACCCGGAGTTCAGCCGGTTCAAATCGGTGATTGCGGATTGTCAACCTGTATTCGAGGTCAGCGGCAGAAGCTAGAATTGGTAAGAGCGTGAATGCTAAGAGTAAGTGGCGCATTGATGTAATCCCATGTCGAAAAGCTAATGATAATCATTCTTATTAAAATTAGCAACCCTTCTGTTCCTAGACGAGATTACAGGATCACTTTGCAATTCAAATCAATCTCTTATTCCGGTCCGCGACCCCCTTCATCAAGAACTTCCCAGGATCACCGCTTAATCGAATATTGGTGCGTCTCGTCCCTCCTTGGGGGAGCTATAAAAATTTCTGGCGAGCCGTGTTTCTCGCAGGAGACTTGATTTTGATCAATTGTTTGTTGCGCATTCGTCCTAGACTTCGCTTGGGGATAGAGTTGGCGCGCGATGTATCGTGTTTACGTTGAGGAACAATCTATGAAAATTCTCTTGGCGGTGGACGGCTCAGCACACTCCAGAAAAGCTACTGCTGCCCTGATCAAGAATATTGCGTTGTATAAGCACGCGCCCGAGGTGGTTTTGCTCAATGTTTACTATCCCGTTCCAAAGGTGAATTTCGGACCACTCGTAAGCCGGAACTTGGTTGTGCGCTACTACCAGGAACAAGGGGAGAGCGCGCTCACTGAGAGTAAGCGTCTGCTGGATAAGGCAGGCATTCGGTATCAGGCTAAAGTGCTCGCGGGGCCGATCACCCAAACCATCATCAAGCAAAGTCGTGTCCAACGGTGTGACTTGATAGTCATGGGAACGCGAGGCATGGGCAGCTTGGGCGGGATGTTCCTGGGTTCGACAGCCACCAAAGTAGTCCATCTTGCGACTGTGCCGGTTCTCCTGGTCAAATAGTAAGTAAGAAATAAAAACCCCGCCGAAGCGGGGTGAGGGAAATCCGGATTAAGGTCAAGCCAACTGAATTCGAAGAATATGACTGCCTTCGATTCGTTCAACGTTCAAATCAGGACAGTACCCGCCACGCCTGCTTAAGCGGAATTTATTTCCAGCGCCTGGCACAAGGTGGAGTAATTATTTAGTAGTGCAGGGCGCTGCAGCCCCCTGGGGACATTTGATGCTGGTCGCTTGTTCGGAAATTTTCTTCAGGTTGTCCAGGCCCGCCTTGTACACGGTAGTGATGGTTTTCACCGCGGTTTCGTCATCCTGGCCTGCAGCAGGGCTGGCTGACGTGTCCTTGCGCTTGAAACTGCCTTTCCAGACAACGGTCGTGACGCCGCTCTTGCCGCTTTTGACGGTCACCGAAGAGACGTAGCTACTCACCGGCAACACGCCCTCGAGGATTTCGTATTCAAATGTCATTCTCTTGGCGTTGTAGGAACGTAGTTTTTCTTTAATGATGCCGCCATCCTGCAGCGTAAGCACGCGTACGGCGCCTTTGACATTGTTCTTCCCTTGAACGATTTCGGTTTTGGCCACAGCGGGATGCCACGCGCCAAGATCACCGAAATCGTACGCTTTGGCCCAGACGACGTTGGCCGGCGCATTGATTTCGATTGTTTTGACGACCTTCAGGGTCTTTGCATTCGCGGCCAGAGCGGCGATTGGCAGGGTCAAAGCGACAGCTAAAAATGCCAGGAGAGCTTTCTTCATGGACGGATACCTTTCTTGTATTGAAATAAAACAGAATGCGGCTAATCCGCACGCTTTTGAGACAGCTATATTGTTTTAATAATAGCGCTTCTTTAATCCGGTGATTTTGACATACATCAACTGAACTTGGAACCTCGGAGAGACATTACATTTCATTACCGCGAGACATAAGCAATTCTTAGTTCCGGGTTGACGTGCCCGGCCTTTGCAGGTTGAACGAGAAGCCGGTCAACTTGGCGCAAGAAACACCAGTCAGGTCACTTCTTTTGCGTTCTGTTTTTTGGGCCTACCGGCGCGGCCTTGTCCCGGACGCAAGATGGCCTCCCCGCGAGTCTTAAGCCCTTGGCGGATCTGGTCCTTGGCGTCGGCTTCGCTAATCCCTTTGGGAAAGATATGCCGGTAGCGCAGCATCCCCAGTTCGCCCCGTGTTTTTACTTCGCATACCAACTCGCCTTTTTCCGTGTTACTGCATTCGATGTGCACTTCTTCCGTCATCACGTTTTCCATGGTGTAGTCTTTAAAGCCTTGTAAAAGTTCTTCGCATGCCTCGCTTTTTCCCAACGCCGCGAAGAAGGGCGATTTGCGCGGGATATTGCCAAGAGTTACCTAAAACTTGCCGGCGCTAAGTTCAAGTCCATCGCCAACGCTCACCCAGTCCCCACGTTTTCCCTGCACTGGTAAATCACGATTTGGAATCCTGGTGCACTACAGAGGCGAAAAAAGTATTTAGGTCAGGTCTCCGTTGTTTCGACGGCGGTGCCGGATTCCGTCGGTTCAGGCCGGTCCGCCGAAACTTCCGGAGTGGCGTCTTCCGCCGGGACCTTCTTGGCGAGCTTGCGCTGCCGTTTTTCTTCCTGTTTCCTTTTCTTTATCAGATCTCTCTGGCGCTTCTCGAACTGGTAGTTTGGTTTTGCCAAGGTGTTACCTCTGATCGCGGCGGGTGCCGACTAGAACGGGTTGAGGGCCGGGAATGCCTGGTGACATCGGCGTGCGTCGAGTGCGCGGCGCCGCCGATTCGCCGGCGGGCCAATTGCGTTCGGATCGGATGTGCCTGATGCAGATCAGTAGCGGCCGCCGCCACGCGGCCCACCGCCACCACCACGCCCGCCGCGGGCTTCCTGCGGACGGGCTTCGTTCACCGTCAGGTCGCGGCCGTCGATGCTCTTGCCGCTGAGCGCGCTAATGGCGGCCTGCGCCTCCTGATCTGTGCCCATCTCGACGAAGCCG
>JBGQCF010000005.1:0-91772 GCA_041495205.1 Gammaproteobacteria bacterium | reverse complement strand
TGAATCAAATCCGCAAAGCGGTATTTCCTGTTGCTGGAATGGGTACCCGTTTCCTGCCGGCGACCAAGGCCAGCCCCAAGGAGATGATGCCGGTGGTGGATAAACCTTTAATCCAATATGCTGTGGAGGAAGCCGTGCAAGCCGGTATTACCGAACTGGTGTTCATCACCGGCCGCGGCAAGCGCGCCATCGAGGACCATTTCGACAAGGCCGCTGAAATCGAGGCAGATCTTCAGGCCAGAGGCAAACGGGAACTTCTAAAATCGGTGCAGGACATCATTCCGAAACAGGCAAGCTGCATCTATGTGCGGCAGCCGCGGGCGCTCGGTCTGGGGCATGCCGTGCTGTGCGCAGCCAACGTCATCGGCGATGAGCCCTTTGCGGTGATTCTGGCGGATGATTTGATAGATGCCAAACCATCGGCAACCAAGCAGATGATGAAAATCTACCGCGCGTGCCAGTGTTCAGTATTGGGCGTGCAAAGAATTGCGCGAAAGGATGCCTCGCAATACGGCATCGTTAAAAGCAGGGTGCTCGCGCCAAAACTTCACGTCATAACCGGCATTGTGGAAAAGCCTAAGCCCAATGAAGCGCCTTCGAGCCTCGGGGTGGTTGGGCGGTACATTCTGACACCGCGGATTTTTCACCATCTGCGCAAGCTGAAACCCGGCGCTGGGGGAGAAATTCAGCTTACCGATGGAATTGCCTCTTTGCTAAAAGAAGAAAAAGCGCTTGCGTTTGAGTTCGACGGCACGCGCTATGACTGCGGCTCCAAGTTGGGCTACCTCAAGGCGACTATGGCGTTTGCTGCGAAACATCCGGAAGTGGGAAAAGAATTCAGCGCATACCTTTCCTCGCTGGGCTGTCGCATGCCGAAACCAGGCCGGGTATAATCTGCTGGTTTATACACAGCTCTCATTCTAGATTGAAGCTCACCTACGAAAAAGCTCGGCACATTCTCGATACGGCGGAACAGGTGTGTTCCGCCGTTATTGTGTCTGAAGCGGTAAAACGCGTGGCTCTGGAGATTTCAGCGAAGCTTTCCGACAAACAGCCCTTGGTATTAAGTGTGATGGGTGGGTCGGTGGTATTTACTGGGCATTTGCTGCCACTTCTAGGTTTTCCATTGGATTTTGACTACATCCACGTATCGCGTTACGACGACGATACTAGCGGCGGAGAAATAAACTGGAAAATCGCTCCGCGGGAGAATGTAAAAGGAAGGACGGTATTGGTGCTGGATGACATACTCGATGAAGGGCAGACGCTTGCCGCGATTCGTGAACGGATTTTAAACGCTGGCGCAAAATCTTTTTTCAGCGCCGTGCTTGCCAATAAAGATACCGGCAAACCCAAACCCATACAGGCGGATTTTGTGGGCGTTACCGTACCCAATCGCTATGTTTTCGGTTACGGCATGGATGTGTACGGCGCATGGCGTAATTTGCCTGCGATCTATGCGCTAAAATAAGCAAGTTTCGCTAAACTTGGGGAAGTTAAACAGCATGCTCGCGATCATCGGCGGCACCGGCCTTACCAAGCTCGCAAACCTGGAGATGTCGCATCACAAGGTGATCCGTACCCCTTACGGAGAACCTTCGGGCGCATTGACTTTCGGCAAGATCGGCGGACGCGACGTAATCTTTTTGGCGCGCCACGGTTATGGCCATACCATACCGCCGCATCAGGTGAATTACCGCGCCAATATCTGGGCGCTGCATGCGCAACACGCCACGCACGTGGTATCGGTAGCCTCGGTAGGCGGTATACGCTCCGATTTAACGCCGGGAATCATTGCCATTCCCGACCAGATTATAGATTACACCCACGGGCGCAAATCCACTTTTTTCGATGGCCCGGAAAAACCGGTCACGCACATTGATTTCACATGGCCTTATTGCGAAGAGCTGCGCCAGCGCTTAATAAAAGCTGCAGAAAAAGCCAAACAAAAGGTGGTGGCAGGCGGAGTTTATGGCGCCTCTCAGGGCCCGCGCCTGGAAAGTGCGGCGGAAATCAGCCGGCTTGAGCGGGACGGCGCTGATATGGTGGGAATGACCGGCATGCCTGAGGCGGCATTGGCCCGGGAACTTGGACTGTGTTATGCCACCATAGCTGTTGTGGTGAACTACGCAGCAGGCAAGGGTTCAAGTAAACGCGAGATCCATTTCGAGAACCTGGAAGCGGCCATGCAAAAATCCCTGGAGCGGGTCAAAACCATACTGGAAAAACTGGTTGAGTTCGATGGCGGTTAAAACAGTATTAAAAATGGGCGATCCGCGCCTGTTTGAAGTGGCCAAGCCGGTCACGGCCTTTGACACGCCGCAATTGCATGAGCTGGTTCAGGACATGCACCATACCATGGAGGCGCTGGATGGCGCGGGGCTTGCCGCGCCGCAGATCAGCATCGGCCTGCAGGTGGTGATCTTCGGGGTAAAGCGCAACCCGCGCTATCCCGATGCCGAGGAAGTGCCGTATACCGTGCTCATCAATCCCAAGATCGCGTCTCTGGACCAGGAAATGGAAGAGGCCTGGGAAGGCTGCCTGAGTGTCCCGGGCATGCGCGGCCTGGTGCCTCGCTACAAGCGCTTGCGCTATCAGGGGTACGATGAGTACGGCAAAACCATAGAGCGCAGTGTGAGCGGCTTTCATGCGCGCGTGGTGCAGCATGAATGCGATCATTTGCAGGGGATACTTTATCTGATGCGCATCCGCGACATGCGCAATTTTGGTTACAGCGAAGTGCTGTTTCCCGGGCAGCTCGTTCAGGACGAGTAGGTGTTTTCTAAACCGCAAGCGCTTCCAGCAAATCCGCTTCCAGCCGCACGACGGCTTTGGGGTCGTTGAGCACATCTCCACTCAGCAGAAACACGTCCTCGGCCCGCTCCCCCAGAGTATTGATTTTTGCAGTGTGCACGTCGATTCGGTAATTCACCAGCACGCGCGCGATGCTGTAGAGCAACCCCGGGCGGTCCCCTGCGGTGATGGACATGACGTGGTAGATGCCTCTCTCATCCTGCCTGATGCCCACTTCCGGGACGATGGGAAAATGTTTCACGTGCCGGCTCAAGCGGCCTTTGACCGGGGGTTCCAGCGGCGCCTGGTTTGCTATACGCTTGCCCAGCTCATGTTCGATAAACCCGGTGAGGTCGCGGTAATGGCCGGTTTTATTCGCGGGGTCAAGCACCAAAAAACTGTCGAGAGCATAGTTGTGCCGTGTGGTATGGATTTTCGCCTCGACAATGTTGTAATTCATGCGCTCAAAAAAACCACAGATGCGGGCAAATAGTCCCTCTTGGTCAGGAGTATAAATCAGCACCTGCAAGCCTTCGCCGATAGGGGAGAGCCGTGCCTTGACCACCGGTGATTGTGTGTGCACCTGAGCCCAGAGTTGGCGCGTGTGCCAGGCAATTTCCTGGGCGTCGTGGCGCAGGAAATAGGCGGTGTCGAGCTGTGACCACAGTGCTTCGTGCGCATGCTCGAGCAGCGCGTAAAGGCGTATGATATCGAGCGCTTCGGTTTGCCGCGATTGTAAATACCCGTCTTGCGGCGCGGTGTCTCCGCTCAGCCGTCGGCGCGTGGCCCAGAACAAGTCTTCCAGGAGCTTGGCTTTCCAGGCGTTCCATACATCGGGACTGGTGCCGCGGATGTCCGCCACCGTCAGCAAATACAAGGCGATCAGGCGGCGCTCGCTGCCGACCCGTTCGGCAAAAGCAGAAACCATTTCGGGGTCGGATAAATCTTGTTTCTGCGCCGTGGAAGACATTATCAGGTGGTTTTCCACCAGCCATGCCACCAGACTGGTATCCTCGGCGCTTAAGCCGTGCTGCTTGCAGAAGCGCCTGGCGTCGGCACTGCCAAGATGCGAATGGTCGCCGCCGCGGCCCTTGGCGATGTCGTGAAACAAACCCGCGAGAATCAACACTTCCTGCCGTGGAAATTCGCTCATCAGACGGCTGCACAAAGGATACTCGTGTGCGAATTCGGCCATGGTAAAGCGCCGCAGATTGCGCACCACCTTGAGGATATGTTCATCTACGGTGTACGCATGGAACAAGTCGTGCTGCATCTGGCCGACCACCCGGCCGAACGCCGGAAGGTAACGCCCGAGAATGCCATACTGGTTCATCCTGCGCAGTTCACGGGTGATGCCCGAAGGCTGGCGCAGGATCTCCATGAAAGTAACACGGTTTTTCGAATCGCGGCGAAAACCTTCATTGACTTTCCGTCTGGCGCGCCACAGCGCGCGTAATGTGGCAGCGCTCATGCCTTTGAGTTCCCCGTGCTGCTGCTGCAACAGGAAACTTTCAAGTATCGCTGAAGGCTGGCGTTCGAATAAATCCTCCTCGCAGGCTTCCAGCAGTTCACCGCGTTGCTGGAAGCGCTCATTGAGAGGCAGTGCCGCGACCGAAACCGCAGGCGTGATTCTGGAGCGCAGGTTCTGCAGTAAAATGATGTTGAGTTGATTGACCGATTTGGCGGTACGGTAGTAACGCTGCATCAAAACTTCACTGGCACGGTGGCTCCCGCTGTCGCTTAATCCGAATTGCTGGGCCAGCGTTCCCTGGAAATCGAACAGGAGCCGGTCTTCTCTGCGGCAGGCGAGATAGTGCAGGCGGATTCTCAGGTCTTGCAGGAACAATTCGTGGTTTTTGATCTGGCGCGCTTCGTGCCGGGTGATCAGGCCATGCTTGGCCAAAGCCTGCCAGGAGGTGCCCAGACCGCAAGCCCGGCTGATCCATAAAATGTTCTGCAAGTCGCGCAAGCCACCAGGGCTTTCTTTTAGGTTCGGTTCCAGGTTGTTGGCGGTATCGTGGAAACGCGCGTGGCGCTGCTGCTGCTCCAGTTGTTTGGCCTGGGAAAAGACCGCGCTGTCCATTATTGCGAGCATCGCCAGGGAAAACTTTTTAAACAGGCTGGGGCTGCCGTAAAGCAAACGCGCTTCCATCAGCGTGGTTTGCACGGTAACGTCTTTGCGCGCTTGTTCCTGGCATTCTGGTATGGTGCGCACGCTGTGACCCACTTCCAAACCGACGTCCCAGAGCAGACCGATGAACCTTTCCAATTGCTCCCGCAAAATGAGATCCGCATCGTTCCTGAGCAGAACCAGCAGATCTATATCCGAATAAGGAAAAAGCTGCCCGCGCCCATAACCGCCGACCGCGAGCAGCGAAAGGGTCTTGGGCAATTCCAAAACCTGGCAAATGTTTTGCAGAATTTCGTCAATCAGCTTGCGGTGCTGATTAAGCAGGTGCGCAGGAAGGGGATGTGTCTGGTAATCGCTTTGCAACGCCGAGCGGCGCTCAGTGAGGAGTTGTTTCCATTGCGTGAGCGTAACCTCGGGCTGCGCTGAGACGGAGACAGGGATTGATGAAAGCATAAGTTCTCAATGCAACGGCTTGGCGGGCGCGCCCGCCGATAACGTCAGCACTTCATAACCGGTTTCCGTCACTAATACCGTGTGCTCCCACTGCGCGGACAAGCTGTGATCCTTGGTAACGATGGTCCAGCCATCGTTAAGCTGGCGGATGTCAGGTTTTCCAGCATTGATCATCGGCTCGATCGTGAAGGTCATGCCCGGTGTCAACGGCAAGCCTGTTCCCGGTCTGCCGTAGTGCAGGACCTGCGGTTCCTCGTGAAATTGTTGGCCTATGCCGTGCCCGCAGAATTCACGTACCACGCTATAACCATGACTTTCAGCATGGTATTGAATGGCGTATCCGACGTCTCCCAAATGTGCTCCGGGTTTGACTGCCTCTATTCCCCGCCACATGCACTGATAGGTAACTTGGCACAGACGTTTTGCCTGGATCGAAGGCTCACCAATGCAGAACATGCGGCTGGTATCGCCGTGATAGCCGTCCTTGATGACCGTGATATCGAGGTTGATGATGTCTCCGGATTTCAGTTTTTTGTCGCTCGGGACGCCATGGCATACCACGTGGTTGACCGAAGTGCAGATGGAGCGCGGATAGGGCGTATAACCGGGCGGGGCATAATTGAGCGGCGCGGGAACGGTATGCTGCACATTGACCATGTAATCGTGGCATAGCTGATCTAATTCGCCGGTGGTAATTCCCGGCTTGACGAATGGCGTGATGTAATCCAGCACTTCGGCAGCAAGCTTTCCGGCAACACGCATCTTGTCGATTTCATCCGGGGATTTGATGCTGACCGCCATGTTCGCTTCTTGCTGAAAAATTCAAGAATAGTGGAACGCGTTGAATAAGGCAATTTAAGCGCCATTCCGGTAAATGCACGTGCCACAAAAATACCCGCATTACGTTGTTCTTGAGCGCCTAATGCGTAAAATGTTAGAATTGAAAATCAGCTTGGCTTTAACGGCAATATCAGTTTCCAGCCAAACTGAAAATTCCCACACCCGCCAGGTACAGGGTGCTCGTTCGCGAGTGATGATTTTTAGGCGAGTGGAGGCCCGGAGCCTCTGATAACTTGATCAGAGGTTCCTTAACCCTTGCAGGAGAGCTTTGTCATGTCAGTCACCATGCGGCAGATGTTGGAAGCCGGGGTTCATTTCGGACATCAAACCCGATACTGGAACCCGAAAATGGCCCCTTATATCTTCGGCCATCGCAACAAAATTCATATCATCAATCTGGAAAAATCCCTGGTGTTGTATCAGGAGGCGCTGAAATTTTTGCGCCAGCTGGCAGCCAACAAGGGAACGATCTTGTTGGTTGGCACCAAGCGCCAGGCACGGGAAATCATAAAGGAAGAAGCATTGCGCTGCGGCGCGCCTTACGTAGATTACCGCTGGCTGGGCGGCATGCTGACCAATTTCAAGACCGTCAAACAGTCCGTTAAGCGCCTTAAAGACATGGAAAGCATGGTGCAGGATGGCTCTCTCGACAAGTTGCCCAAGAAAGAGGCGCTCGGCTACCAGCGCGAAATGGCGAAACTCGAACGCAGCCTCGGCGGTATCAAGGACATGAACGGTCTTCCGGATGCTTTATTCGTGATTGATGTCGGCTATCAAAAGGGCGCGGTGGCCGAAGCCAACAAGCTCGGCATTCCGGTGGTTGGCATAGTGGATACCAACCACAATCCGGAAAGCGTGACTCACGTGATACCCGGCAACGACGATTCGAGCCGTGCCATCCGCCTCTATGCGCGCGGCGTGGCCGATGCCATTCTGGAAGGGCGCAGCCAGATAATCCGCGAAATCGTCAGTGATGAATTCGTCGAACTCGAGTCCACAGAAGAGCAGTCTTCGCGATAAGCAAAAAGGGGCGTCAGCCCCTTTTTTTAAAATGTACGTTGGAGAGTGCAGCATGGTGCAAATCACCGCAAGCATGGTGAAGGAATTACGCGAAATTACCGGCCTCGGCATGATGGAGTGTAAAAAAGCGCTCGCTGAAGCCAACGGCGACCTGAAAGGCGCGGAAGATTTGCTGCGCATCAAAAGCGGGGCGAAAGCAGGCAAAGTGGCGGGGCGTATCGCTGCGGAAGGCGCAGTGGCGGCCTATGTGAGCCCCGATGGAAAAACTGCTGCGCTGGTTGAAGTAAACTGCGAGACCGATTTCGTGGCCAAGGACGCCTATTTTGCGGATTTTGTCAAAACCCTGGCGCAACGCGTAGTGCAAACCAATCCGCCAAATAATGAAGCGCTCGCTGAAACCAAACTCGATTCGGGAGAGACGGTAGAGGGCGCACGCAAGGCGCTGGTGATGAAGCTCGGGGAAAACATTCATGTGCGTCGCTTCGCCCGCGTGCAGAGCTCCGGGCATGTGGCCTGCTACTTGCACGGGAATAAGATCGGCGTGCTGGTGGATTACCAGGGCGGGGATGAGGCTTTAGGCAAGGATTTGGCGATGCATATTGCCGCGAGCAAGCCGCTTTGCATATCCAAGCAGCAAGTGGCGGCTGAGCTCATCGCCAAAGAACGTGAAATCTATAAGGCTCAGGCAGCCGAGTCGGGAAAACCCGCAAACGTTGTCGAGAAAATGGTGGAAGGCAAGATTGCCAAATATCTTGCCGAAATCACTTTGCTCGGCCAGCCTTTTGTCAAAGACCCCGAGCAAACCGTGGAGAAGCTGCTCTCGGCGAAGGGCGCCAAAGTGAATGCATTTTATCTTTTTGTGGTGGGCGAGGGTATTAAAAGGAAAAGCAGCGATTTTGTCGCCGAAGTGATGGCGCAGGTCGGGCAGGCGTAGCCATGGCGGCCCCGGCCTACAGGCGCATCCTGCTGAAACTCAGCGGGGAGGCGCTGATGGGGGACGACAGTTACGGCATCAACCGCGCCACTCTCGAGCGCATCGTCTCGGAAATCAACGAGGTGGTGAAGCTCCGGGTGCAGGTCGCGATAGTGATCGGCGGAGGAAACATCTTTCGCGGCGTGGCCCTGGGTGCATCCGGTATGGACCGCGCCACCGCGGATTACATGGGCATGCTCGCCACCGTCATCAACGCGCTGGCGTTGCAGGACATGATGCGCCAGGCGGGTCTCAACGGCCGCGTGCAATCGGCGCTCAACATCGAGCAGGTGGTCGAACCTTATATACGCGGCAAGGCGATGCGTTATCTGGAAGAGGGAAAAGTGGTGATATTCGCCGCTGGAACCGGTAACCCGTTTTTTACCACCGATACTGCTGCCGCGCTGAGAGGCATGGAAATGAACGTGGACATCGTGCTGAAAGCGACCAAGGTGGACGGCGTTTACACCGAAGACCCGAAAACGCATGCCGATGCCATGCGCTACCAGAAGCTCTCATTTGACGAAGCCATCACAAAAAATCTTAAAGTGATGGACGCTACGGCGCTTACTCTGTGCCGCGACCAGAAACTGGCCATCAATGTATTCAGCATTTTAAAACCGCAGGCTTTAAAGCGCGTAGTACTGGGTGAAGATGAAGGTACACTGGTGCACTGTTGACCATTAAGCTGGGCTATAATCGCCGCAACCGCTAAGGAAACCGCATGCCCGCAGATGTAAAGAAATCCGCAGAGCAGAAAATGCACAAGACCCTCGAGACGCTTAAAACCGATCTCAGCAAGGTGCGGACGGGGCGTGCGCATACCGGTATTCTCGACCACGTGCTGGTGGACTATTACGGCTCGCAGATGCCGGTCAATCAGGTGGCCAACGTGACCCTGCTCGACGCCCGCACTATCAGTGTGCATCCTTGGGAAAAAAAGATGGTGAGCGTCATCGAAAAAGCGATCCGTGAATCCGATCTTGGCCTTAATCCCGCGACGGCGGGCGAGCTGATACGCGTGCCGATGCCGCCGCTTACCGAGGAACGCCGCAGGGACCTGATAAAAGTGGTGAAACACGAGGCGGAGAACGCGCGGGTCGCGGTGCGTAACATCCGGCGCGATGCCAACAATACGTTGAAGGAGCTCCTTAAGCAAAAAACCATTTCCGAAGACCAGGAGCGGCGCGCGCAGGACGAGATACAAAAACTTACCGATCGTTTCATTTCTGAAATCGACAAGGCGCTGCAAAGCAAGGAAGCCGACCTGATAGCGGTGTAAGCCAGTGAACTTATTTCCCAACTCAACCAAGGAAATTCCGCAGACCCGGAAAATTCCGCGCCATATCGCCATCATCATGGACGGCAATGGCAGATGGGCCAAACAGCGTTTCCTGCCTCGTGTGGCCGGACACCAGCGTGGTGCTGAAGCGGTAAGAGAAGTCACCAAGGCCTGTGCCGAGCAGGGGGTCGAGTTCCTCACGCTGTTCGCCTTCAGCAGCGAAAACTGGCGCCGCCCTCAGGAAGAAATCTCGGTGCTGATGCAATTGTTCGTGCTGGCGCTGGAACAGGAAGTCGCCAAGCTGCATGAAAACAACATCCGCTTCAAAGTGGTGGGCGACATCAACCGTTTCGAGCCGCGGCTTACTAAACTGATTCGTGAAGCGGAAGCGCTTACCGCAAACAATACCATGCTCACGCTGACCGTAGCCGCGAACTATGGCGGACGCTGGGACATCATGCAGGCGGTGCAGCGCATGCTCCTGGACCGTCCAGAACTTGCAAAAAGCTTCAACGAAGACGATCTTGCGCCTTACCTGGCGATGCATTACGCGCCGGAGCCGGATCTTTTCATCCGCACCGGCGGCGAACAACGCATCAGCAATTTCATGTTGTGGCAGATGGCTTATAGCGAAATGTATTTTACCGAGACGCTGTGGCCTGATTTCAATTCGCAATCCCTGAATCTCGCCATATTGTCCTACCAGCAGCGCGAACGGCGCTTTGGCCGCACCAGCGAGCAGCTCGAAGAGGCACAACAAGGGTCACCGGCAGCAAAAGCTGATGCGGTGGCCCCGGCTAAACCGCTGCGGCGCGCCAGGCAGAATGCTTAAAGCTCGCTTAATTACCGTACTGCTGCTGCTGCCGCCATTTCTTGCCGCGTTGTTTTATTTGCCGGCCCAAGGCTGGGTACTGCTGGCTCTGCTGGTTATCACTTTCGCTGCGCGGGAATGGGCGCGGCTTGCGCAGATGCGAAAGCCGGCCCAATGGGTATTCGCGTTTGCGGTTATCGCCGCCTGCTTGGTTTTGATTCCTACACTAAAGCTTTTTGATAAGCTGCCTGCCGGCGACTTGAGCCTTGCTATTTATGCCGTGGCTCTGGCATTTTGGTTGCTGGCCGCGCCCTTGTGGCTGGCCTTCAAATGGCGCTTAAATAAAACAGGGCTCGCGTTAAGCGGCTTATTGGTGCTGGTCACCGCTTGGCTTGCGCTGGTGCAACTGCGCGAAATCGCAGCATTGTTGATCCTGTGGCTGCTTTCGGTAGTTTGGGTGGCGGATACTGCGGCATATTTTTGCGGCAAAAAATTCGGCAAGCGCAAGCTTGCCCCCAATATCAGTCCCGGCAAAACGCGGGAAGGCGTGTACGGCGCTTTTTTTGCAGTCAGTGTGTACGCTATTGCCATTATCGCGGTTAGCGGCAATCATAACGTCAGTGCGTTCGGCAAGGTGATTCCTGCGTACCTATTGCTGGTTGTTCACTGGTTGATTACGGGCTTAAGTATCGTTGGAGATTTGTTTGAATCATTGCTCAAGCGGCAGGCCGGGGTAAAAGACAGCGGCACGGTTTTACCAGGGCATGGCGGGGTACTGGACCGCATTGATGGTTTGATTTCAAGTTTGCCCGTGATGGCGTTTTTTATTTTTTACGGCGCTTAAAAACGCAGCATGCAAAATATCAGCATACTCGGTTCCACCGGCAGCATCGGCGTCAATACGCTGGATGTGATCGCGCGCCATCCCGACCGTTTCAAGGTGGTGGCGCTCACGGCCGGGGCCAAAGTCGAGCGTCTCTTGGATCAGTGCCGGCGTTTTGCTCCTGATTACGCGGTGCTGCGCGATGAAAACGGCGCCGAGCAGCTGCGGCCTATGCTGAAAAAAGCGGGTCTTGCGACACAAGTGCTGCAAGGCGTGGAAGCGCTGGAAAAAGTCGCAACGCTGCCCGAAGTCGACGGCGTTATGGCGGCAATCGTCGGCGCCGCCGGCTTGCGCCCGACGCTTGCGGCGGCCAAAGCCGGCAAACGCGTTATGCTGGCAAACAAGGAAGCGCTGGTGATGTCGGGGAGCCTGTTCATGGAAGCGGTACGGCAGAACCATGCCACCCTGCTGCCGGTGGACAGTGAACACAATGCGATTTTCCAGTCCTTGCCGCGCAATTTCAGCGGCGATCTTGCGGCAGTTGGGGTAAAGCGCATTCTGCTTACCGCATCGGGCGGGCCATTCTGCACCACCCCGCTCGATGAGCTTGAACATATTACGCCGGACCAAGCTTGCGCCCATCCCAATTGGGTGATGGGCCGGAAAATTTCCGTGGATTCGGCAACCATGATGAACAAAGGCCTGGAGGTCATTGAGGCACGCTGGCTGTTTAATGCACGCGAGGACCAGATTCAAGTCGTGATTCATCCGCAAAGCGTGATTCACTCCTTGGTCGAGTACGTCGATGGTTCGGTAATCGCGCAACTTGGCAATCCGGATATGCGCACCCCGATTGCGTATGCACTGGCTTACCCTGAGCGGGTTGAGGCCGGAGTCGAGTCACTGGATTTATTTAAAATCGGCACGCTCGATTTTCAGCCGCCGGACTTAAACCGCTTTCCCTGCCTGCGCCTTGCTTACCAGGCCTTGCGGCGCGGTGAGGGGGCACCCGCCATACTCAATGCGGCAAATGAGGTCGCAGTAGCCAATTTCCTTGCCGAGCGCATGCCTTACAAACATATTCCGTTGCTAATCGAAGCGGTGCTGGAAAAGGTGAGCGTGAAATCCATCACCCGTCTTGAGGACGTGCTGGAAGCGGACCGCCTGGCACGCAGAGCCGCCGAAGAGTGGCTCGCCGTTTCGAAAACCAGGTTTGCTGCCAGAGCAACTCCATGAACGTGTTTATGTGTACCTTGCACGCTTTAACCTTGCCTTAATTATGAAACTGCTCGTCACTCTGGCCGCATTTGCCTTTGCACTCGGATTGCTCATCGTATTTCACGAATTGGGGCATTACTGGATGGCGCGCCTGTGCGGGGTGAAAGTGCTGCGCTTCTCGGTTGGCTTTGGCAAACCGTTATGGAAGCGGTGTTTTGGCAATGATGGCACCGAATGGGTGCTGGCGGCGTTTCCATTTGGCGGCTACGTTAAAATGGTTGACGAGAGCGAAGGCGAGGTGGCGCCGCAGGATATCCCTCGTGCGTTTAACCGGCAGCCGGTATACCGGCGCTTCGCCATCGTGCTGGCAGGACCGCTGGCAAATTTTTTGCTGGCCATACTGCTGTATTGGGTCTTGTTCGTGCATGGCATACCTGGAGTAAAGCCGGTTATCGGGCCGGTGCCCGCTGCCACTCCCGCCGCATTTGCCGGGTTTCACGCGGACGAGACCATCGTCAACATCAACGGTGAAGCCACGGCCACCTGGCAAGACGTGCGCTGGATACTGTTGCAACAGGCCGTGCAAAAATCAGTGGTGACTGCCGAGGTCAGCAACCCGCGCGGCGAAATTGCGTGGCACAGACTGGATTTGAGCGGGCTGACCGCTTCCGATCTCGATGGTGACTTCATGAACGTGATCGGCTTAATCCGCTATCAGCCTCAGGTGCAGCCCGTAATCGGACAGCTTGTCGCAGGCGGGTCAGGCGAAAGCGGCGGCCTCAAGCCGGATGACGAAATCGTTGCGATCAACAGTGAACGGGTGACGCACTGGGACGAAGTGGTGCAAAAGGTGCGCAGTCATCCCTCGCAAAATCTTGACTTTGAAATCAAGCGCGGCGAACAGCGGCTGGTAATTACGCTTACACCTGAAACGGTACAGGACAATGGAGAGAAAATAGGAAGAATTGGCGCCGCCCCAAAAATTGACCGCGCGGCGCTGCAACGGCTGCTTGTCGAAGTACGCTACCCGATTGGGCAAGCCTTGTCGAAGGCGCTGGAAAAAACCTGGGAAACCTCGGTGTTCAGCCTCAAAATGCTTGGCAAAATGCTGGTAGGGGAGATTTCCTGGAAAAACGTGAGCGGACCCATCACCATCGCCGATTACGCTGGACAATCAGCGCAAATCGGCTGGGTGGCTTATCTGAGTTTCCTTGCGTTGATCAGTATCAGCCTCGGTGTGCTGAACTTGCTGCCGGTCCCGCTGCTGGATGGCGGACACTTGATGTATTACCTGGTGGAAATCATCAAGGGAAAACCTGTTTCGGAAAAAACCCTGCAAATTGGCCAGCATGTCGGGATTGCCTTGCTGTTTATCCTGATGGCTTTCGCCATTTACAATGACATCAATCGCTTGATAACTGGGTGAAACCTAATGAAAATAATTTACCTGGGGGCCCTGTTGCTGTGCCTCTGCACCGCAACAGCTTGGGCGATAGAACCTTTCGTGATTAAAGATATCAGGGTGGAAGGCATACAGCGCACCGAAGCTGGCACGGTCTTCAGCTACCTGCCGGTGAAGGTGGGCGACATCATGAACGATGAGAAAGCCGCTGCCGCAATCAAGTCGCTGTTTGCGACAGGTTTCTTCAAGGACGTACGACTGGAAGTGGAAAACGACGTGCTGATCGTCATGGTGGAAGAACGCCCGGCAATTGCACGGATTGACATCATCGGCACCAAGGACATCAGCAGCGACGACCTGATAAAAGGCTTGAAGCAGGTAGGTCTTGCTGAATCGCGGATTTTTGACAAAGCGCTGCTGGATAAAGCCGAACAGGAACTGAAGCGTCAGTACATCAGCCGTGGCAGATATGCTGCGACAGTCACCACCACGGTAACTCCATTGGAGCGCAACCGTGTGGCGATTACCTTCAATATTTCCGAGGGGGACGTCGCCAAGATCAGGCAGATCAACATGGTTGGCAACCGCGCGTTCAAGGAAAAGGAACTGCTGGATTTGTTCACACTAACCACCCCCGGCCTGCTTACCTTTTTTACAAAGAACGATCAATATTCCAAGCAAAAACTTTCTGCCGACCTTGAAACCCTGCGTTCGTACTATCTCAACCGCGGATACCTCGAATTCAACATCGATTCCACCCAGGTGTCGATTACTCCGGGCAAAACCGACATATACATCACAATCAGCATTACCGAGGGCCCCAGATACACGGTGTCTGATGTCAAGATCGGAGGGGAGCTGCTGCTGCCGGAAGAGGAACTGCGCAAACTTATTAAAATCAAGCCTGGAGAGGTGTTCTCCCGCGAAAAACTTACTGAATCTACCAAGTTGATCGGCGACAGGCTGGGCAACGATGGCTACGCTTTTGCCAACGTCAACGCCGCACCCGAGCTCAACAAGGAAAAACGCCAGGTCGCCTTTACTTTTTTTATCGACCCCGGACGCAGGGTTTACGTGCGCCGCATCAATGTCAGCGGCAACACCCGCACCCGTGACGAAGTGATACGCCGCGAGCTCAGGCAGCTTGAAGGAGGCTGGTATAACGCAGAGCTTATCAACCGCTCAAAGCAGCGCATTGACAAGCTGGGTTATTTTTCCGATGTAAATGTTGAAACGCCGGCGGTCCCGGGCACGACTGACGAGGTGGATGTGAATTACAGCGTCACTGAAAAACCCACCGGCAACGTCTTGCTGGGTGTGGGTTACTCCAGCGCCGAAGGCATTATCCTCAGCGCGTCGGTAACGCAAGCCAATATTTTTGGCTCAGGGAACTATGTTTCAGCGCAGGTCAACAGCGGCAGCGTCAACCGTGTGTATTCGCTGTCTTTCACTAACCCTTATTATACTGTCGACGGCGTAAGCCTCGGCTTTGACATTTACAAACGCAATCTCGACACGACCTCGCTTTCCGTTTCGCCTTTCAGGACTTCCACATGGGGCGGGGGTGTCCGCTTTGGCCTGCCTATAAACGAGGATGACACCATCAATTATGGTCTGGGTTACGAGGACACTGGAATCGAAGTTTTCCCTACCAGCCCGCAGCGCTACATTGATTTTGTGAATCAATTCGGCAGCGACAACACCACCTTACTGGGCAGTATCGGATTTACGCGCGACAGGCGTGACAGCGTGATTTACACCACCAGCGGCACTCTGCTCAAGCTTAGTGCGGAAATAGGCTTGCCTGGCGGGAACCTTGAGTACTATAAACTTTCCTATCAGCAGCAGTATTATTACCCCTTGAGCCGCTTTTTCACGCTGCAGTTCGACGGCGAACTCGGAATGGGCGGGGGTTATAACGGTCAGCCGTTGCCGTTTTACAAGAACTTCTTTGCTGGTGGCAGCACTTCAGTGCGCGGATTTGATACCAATTCTATCGGCCCCAAAGACACCAACGGCGACGCGCTGGGCGGCACGCGGCGCATAGTGGGAAGCGCCGAAGTTCTGTTCCCCATGCCTGGATTTACTGATATAAAAGCGCTGCGGCTGGGAACATTTTTCGATGTGGGAACAGTTGCCGATACTTTCGCTTTTGGCAGTCTGCGTTATTCGGCCGGATTTGATGTTGCCTGGAGCTCGCCTTTCGGGCCGCTCAAATTCAGCATTGCGCAGCCACTCAGAAAGTCCAGTGATGATAGAATACAGCGGTTCCAGTTTACTTTTGGGACCTTGTTCTAGTTCTAGGCTTGACAGTAAGGAGATGTAAGTTGAAAACTGCAAACTTTGTACTGGCTGCCGCAGCATTGGCTTTGGCCGCCACCCATGTCGACGCTGCCGAGCAGCTCAAAATCGGCGTGGTCAATCTTGAGCGAGTATTACGGGAAGCCGTTCCGGCGGTTAAGGCCCAGAAGAAACTCGAAAAAGAATTTGCTGCGCGGGAACAGGAACTGCAGAAGGTTACCAAGCAGGTCAAAGACCTTCAAACCACTCTGGAAAAGGAAAGCGTGACCATGAGCGAGACCGAGCGGCGCACCAAGGAGCAGGATCTTGCCAGGCTTAACCGCGACTTTCAGCGTATGCAGCGCGAGTACAGGGAGGACGCCAACTCACGCAGAAACGAAGAGCTGGCTTCCGTGTTCGAGCGCGCCAACAAGGTAGTGCAGGACATTGCCACAGCGGAGAAATTTGACCTGATTCTGCAGGATGCAGTATACATCAGCCCCCGAATAGACATAACCGACAAGGTTATCAAGGCGCTGGCCGATACTCCCTCCAAATGAGCAGCAACGTGGATTAATGCCTTCCCAAGAGAGGAGCCACAGCTTAGGCAGCATCGTCGAGCGCTTCGGCGGTGAG
Organism: Gammaproteobacteria bacterium; assembly: GCA_041495205.1. Taxonomy (GTDB): domain Bacteria; phylum Pseudomonadota; class Gammaproteobacteria; order Burkholderiales; family JAHFRG01; genus JAHFRG01. Next base: position 75,110 of record JBGQCF010000005.1, on the reverse strand, counting down.
TTGATCGGCGACAGAAATATCTTGATCACCCAGATTGCCCCGCTGAATCTCGCTCAGCCTTGTCATCTGTCTTTTCTGGCACAGCCAAAATACCGTAGCCAACTGCAAAAAACCAAAGCCGGTGCGGTCATTCTAGGCCGCGAGGCGCGCGACCTTACCCTGCTGCCGCGCATCGTCTGCGATGACCCCTATGTTTATTTCGCCAAGGTTTCGGCTTTTCTCAATCCGCTAAAAGCGTTACTGCCCGGAATCCATCCCAGCGCGGTGATTGCAGCGAACGCACGAGTGCCTGCCTCAGCAACCATCGGCGCCCATGCGTTCATCGGGGAAAATGTGGTGCTCGGAGAGCGCGCGGTGATTGGTCCCGGTTGTTGCCTGAGCAACGGCGTGAAGATAGGTGAGGCGACTTTTCTGCATCCGCGCGTTGTGATCTATCACGAATGCGTAATCGGCGACAGGGTGGTCCTCCATTCCGGAGTAGTAATCGGCTCCGACGGCTTTGGTATGGCCATGGACGAGGGACGCTGGCTGAAGATCCCGCAAATCGGCAGGGTGATAATCGGCAATGACGTGGAAATCGGCGCCAACACTACCGTGGACCGCGGCGCGATGGGAGACACGGTGATTGAAGACGGAGTGAGGTTGGATAACCAGATACAAATAGGGCACAACGTGCACATCGGGGCGCATACCGCGATCGCCGCCTGCGTGGGCATCGCCGGCAGCACAAAAATCGGCCGCTACTGTAGAATTGGCGGCGCGGCAATGATTGGCGGGCATTTGCAGATTGCCGATAACGTGACGATTTCAGGAGCCACTGCGGTTGCCAAACCCATACCCAAAGCCGGTACTTATACCTCGGTCTATCCGTTTGAATCCCACCGTGAATGGCTGAAGAACGCAGCGCACTTGCGCCACCTGCACAAATTGGCGAAAAAAATCCGCGAACTCGAGGAACAAGGCAAAAAACAGAAAAGGAAAACAAAGTGAGCGGCATGGACATCAACGAGATCATGGAGTACCTGCCACACCGCTACCCGTTCCTGCTGGTGGACCGGGTCATTTCCATCGTTCCGGGCAAGAACATCGTGGCCATCAAAAACGTCACCATCAACGAGCCGTTTTTCGTCGGCCACTTCCCCCATCAGCCGATCATGCCCGGTGTCATGATCCTTGAGGCGCTGGCGCAGACGTCTGCCATTCTTTCCTTCAAAAGCGAGAATTTCAAAGTCAGTGAAAAATCGGACTACTACCTTGTCGGCATTGACAACGCGCGCTTCAAAAAACCGGTTTCGGTCGGAGACCAGCTGCTGCTTCACGCTACCCTTTTGCGCCATATCAAGGGGTTCTGGAAGTTCACCGCCGAGGCCAAGGTCGGCAATGAAGTGGTCACCGAAGCCGAGCTGATTTGTGCCGTGCGGGCGCGATGATCCATCCGACAGCGATTGTTCACCCCGGCGCAAAGCTCGCCCCGGATGTCGAGGTGGGAGCATATACCATCATCGGCGACAAAGTGGAAATCGAATCTGGCACATGGATCGGTCCGCACGCGGTGATCCAGGGGCCGACCCGCATCGGCGCCAATAACCGCATATTCCAATTTGTCTCCCTCGGCGAGGTGCCACAGGACAAAAAATACGGCGGCGAAGCGACTCGGCTCGAAATCGGCAATGGCAACACCATCCGCGAGTTTTGCACTTTCAACCGCGGCACGGTGCAGGACGTGGGCATCACCCGGGTCGGCGACGACAACTGGATCATGGCTTATGTGCACTTGGCGCATGACTGCCAGATCGGCAGCCACACCATTTTCGCCAATAACGTGCATCTGGCCGGCCATATTCATGTAGGCGACTATGCGGTGCTCGGTGGACTCGTAGGCATTCATCAATTTTGCCATATCGGCGCCCACAGCATGCTGGGCGCCGGAAGCATTGTGAGACAAGACGTTCCCCCCTATGTCACTGCTTCCGGAAACATCGCCAAGCCTCACGGCATTAATTCCGAGGGGCTGAAGCGGCGCGGATTCGCAGCCGATGCCATAGCCGGCATCAAGCGCGCTTACAAGACCTTGTACAAATCCGGGCTAACACTGGACCAAGCGAAACGGGAGATTGCAGGAGAGCTGCCACAATGCCCCGAGCTGCGCATACTGGTCGAATTTCTTGAACAAAGCCAGCGCGGGGTCATCCGCTAACACTGCCCAATGCTCGCGCATCAAACCCGCCCCAGTATCGGAATAGTTGCTACTGAAGCTTCAGGCGACCAGCTCGGCAGCCACCTCATTAGCGCCTTGAAAACCTGTCTGCCGCAAGCGCAATTCATCGGCATTGGGGGGCCTAAAATGCAGGCAGCAGGCTTGCATTCGCTTTTTCCCATGGAAAAGCTTGCGGTCCATGGTTATATGGAAGTCTTGCGGCGTCTGCCGCAAATCGCCTGGATCCGCCGTAAGCTGTGCAATTACTTCTTGCAGCACCGCCCGCACCTTTTGATCGGGGTCGACTCGCCTGACTTCAATCTCGGCCTGGAGGAAAGACTTAAAAAACGCGGCATTCCTACGATTCATTATGTAAGCCCTGCAATCTGGGCTTGGCGCGGTGAGCGCATTCATAAGATCAAGCGCGCGGTATCGCACATGCTGGCATTATTTCCTTTCGAGCCGCCTCTATACGAGAAAGCCGGGATACCGGTGACTTATGTTGGCCACCCGCTTGCCGAAATGCTGCCGGATGTGCCTGACCGCGAAGCAGCCAGGGAGCAAATGCGGCGGCTGCCTAACGCCAAAGTCATCGCGCTGTTGCCGGGGAGCAGACAAAATGAATTGCATTACATGGCGGACACCTTTATTGCGACCGCAAAGCTCATCTCGCAGGCGCTGGCCGGTGTGCATTTTTTAGTACCGTTGCTCAGCCGCGAGACGCATGACCAGTTTACAAACGCCTTGTACCGCAACCAAGCGCAGGATTTGCCACTGACTATATTATTCGGCCACGCGCACCACGCATTGACTGTTGCTGATGTTGCGCTGGTGGCTTCCGGCACGGCCACGCTGGAAGCGCTGCTTCTCAAATGTCCCATGGTCGTCACCTACAAGGCCAATAACCTCAGCTTTCACATGGTCAAGAACAAGTACTACCTGCCTTTCGTAGGACTGCCCAACATTCTGGCGGGCGAATTCATCGTTCCGGAAATCCTGCAAGGCGACGCGACCCCGGAAAACCTGTCGCAAGCCCTGCTTAACCTGCTGGCAGACAAGACTGTGACAGAGCGGCTGCGCAGGAAATTCAGCGCCATTCATGCCGTGTTGAAGCAAAATACGGGAGAACGTGCAGCGCTGGCCATATTGCCGTATCTTGAAAGCCAGGGGGTGGCAAGTGAGCCAATGGCTGATCTGCGGGGTGGATGAAGCAGGGCGGGGGCCGCTTGCCGGCCCGGTATTTGCCGCCTGCGTAGTGTTGAATCCACAGAGCAAGATCATCGGCCTGGCCGATTCCAAGCAATTGAGTGCCGCAAGACGCGAACAACTCGCTTCGGAAATCAAGTGCTGCGCGCTCGCCTGGGCAATCGCCTCGGCAAGCGTGGAAGAAATTGACCGGTTAAACATCCTGCAAGCCAGCTTGCTTGCGATGAAGCGCGCCGTAGAAAACCTTTCACTGGAACCCGCTGAAGTGTTAGTTGACGGCTTGCATTGCCCGCGGCTCAAATTTCCGACACGCGCCATCGTCAAGGGGGACAGTAAAATTCCTGAAATCATGGCGGCCTCGATTCTGGCTAAAACCGCGCGGGACGCGGAAATGCTTGCACTGCACCTGCGTTTTCCGCAATATGGTTTTGACCGGCACAAAGGTTATCCGACTTCGCGGCATCTTGCGGCGTTGCAGGCTCACGGCGTGTGCGCAATTCACCGCCGCAGCTTTGCGCCGGTGAAAGCTCTTGTTAAGGCAAGTGCGTAAATTATGGCTGTAACCAGGCTTTTGCATGTTTTAGGGGTTGTAGTATGGGTGGGCGGAATGTTTTTTGCCTACCTGGCATTGCGCCCGGTCGTAGCGCAGCAGCTCGAGCCGCCACAAAGGTTGAAACTGTGGCAGGGGGTGCTGCAGCGTTTCTTTTTCTGGGTGTGGCTCGCGGTGGCGCTGATTCTCGGCAGCGGTTCATACATGATGTGGCAAGCGGGCGGTATGAGCGCGCCGCTGCATGTCTATGCAATGCTGCTGATAGGCCTAATCATGATGCTGATTTTCGCGCATGTGTATTTCGCGCCGTTTCGCCGCTTGCAGCGCTCAATCGCGGCACAAGACTGGACAACCGCGGGTGCCGCGCTGAACCAGATTCGCATCATGGTCGCAATTAATTTAACCTTGGGCCTGATCAATATCGCTGTGGCCGCCCTCGGCCAAATCACTGCCGTCTGATCTCCTTCAGGAGCTTCTCAAGGCTTGCTGCTTCGCGCTTTTCCTGTACTAACGGCAAGCGCGCCGCGCATTGTTTTTTGAGTGCAGCGCAAAAACCGCGGTCAGTCTCCAGCCGTTGCAGCAGCATGGCGAGCTTGCGTTCGTCTTCCACTGGATAATAGCCGCTATAGTCTTCTCCCAGCATGCCTTTGTTCCCCGGAATGTGCGACGCGATAACCGGCACGTGCGCCATCAGCGCTTCCGAAATCACGTTGGCGCCGCCTTCCATGCGTGAGCTGATGACCATGGCGCGGCAGCGCGCAAGCCGTTTGCGCACCTGCCAGTGCGGGATTTCTCCCATCCAGCGGTAACGCGGATCAAGTTCCATCCACTGCAGTGCTTGCCTTTCCATTTCGGCGCTCATCGCTCGGCCCATGTGGCAAATGCGGATGCGAGAGCTTTGTGGTAAATAGCTCAGCGCCATGGCGCAGCGAAAAGGGTCTTTTTCCTCGCGCAAATGGCCAATCACAGAAACTTCAAAGCTGTTTTTGAGCGGTGCTGCAGGTTTAATGGGTTTTGCGGATTGGTAGATGACCCGTGCTTTTCTCCGCGCGTTCGCTGAAAGTTCGTGTAATGCAATTTCCTGCAGTACGACAATACGTGTCGCCAATCGCAGCGACTCCTGCGCCGATGCATCGGTTCTTATGTCGCGGTACAAATCGGTGCCGGTAAGGCAAACTACCAAGGGCGTCTGCGGCATGCGGCTGACCAAGCGTTTGATTGAGTCATGGCTCTTGCGCGCATGCAAAGCGATCAGCAGGTCGGCGGGGCGCTCGTCCCACGCGGTTTGAACCTTCACACGGTGGCCGGACCGCCTCAGGTAACGCCCCCATCTTTGCGCGGTATTGCGGTTACCACCCAGGGCAGGCGCGGCGGCGGGAGTAATGATGACGATGTTCATGCGGGTATAAACTTGTGATAATAAGGGAACCATCAGGGGTCTCAAACTATATCAGAAGGCACGGCACTCGATGAACGCACCTTCATCACAGCATGAGGCGGATCTCGGCCAGCAACTGTGCGACTCCAGAAAACGCACATTGGCGCTAGTTAGCGATCTTAACGGCAATCAATGGCTCGGGCCGAGACTTGCCATTGTCAATCCGCCATTGTGGGAGCTAGGGCATGTCGGATGGTTCCAGGAGTATTGGTGCCTGCGTTTCAGCGGCTCTGGGGCGTTGACCCCGTCTATCCTGCCGCATGCCGATGCACTTTATGATTCGGCCACGGTTGCGCATGACACGCGTTGGGGCCTGTCGTTACCTGGTCTCGATCAGACACTTGCTTACCTGGAAGAGGTATTGCAGCGCGTGCTCGATAAATTACAGCGGGGAGATGACAGCCTCGATTATTTTGCCCACCTTGCGTTGTTTCATGAAGACATGCACGGAGAGGCGCTTTACTACACCCGGCAAACACTCGGTTATTCCAAGCCCAAGTTTGCCAGTCCTTCCCAAATAGCGATTACACAGGGTGATTACGTTAAAGATGTGGCGGTATCCGCGGGAACCATGATGCTGGGCGCAACGCCTCAGGATGGGTTTGTATTCGACAATGAAAAATGGGCGCACGAAATCGAAGTCAAGCCTTTCCGGATCTCGCGCACCGCGGTGAGCAACGACGAATTCGTCTCGTTCATAGGCGATGACGGCTACCAGCGCCGTGAACTGTGGTCGGAGCAGGGCTGGCGATGGAGGCAAGACGCGCATGCGGACGCCCCGGCGTATTGGGTCAAAAAAGACGGCGCATGGCTGTTGCGCCATTTCAATGAATGGGTTTTACTGCCGCCCCACAACGCAGTCATCCACGTCAACTGGTTCGAGTCGGAAGCATATTGCCGCTGGGCTAAACGGCGTCTTCCCACCGAGGCGGAATGGGAAATGGCAGCGGCAACGGCGCCCGGCAACACCGCGCTCAAGCGGCGCTACCCCTGGGGAAACGATCAGCGTGCTGGCAAACATGCCAACCTTGACGGCTTCACCGCGGGCAGCGCTTCCGTTAACGCTTTTCCGGAAGGCGACAGCGCATGGGGTTTAAGGCAAATGATGGGTAATGTCTGGGAATGGACTGCCGACTGGTTTCTGCCTTATCCCGGGTTCGTAGCCGATCCTTACAAGGAATATTCCGCACCGTGGTTCGGCAACCATAAAGTACTGCGTGGCGGATGCTTCGCCACTCGCGCGAGGCTGTTGCGCAACAGCTGGCGTAATTTTTATACGCCGGATCGGCGCGACGTGTTCGGCGGTTTCCGCACCTGCGCCATCGAGCCGCAATAACTGGCCCGTGAAGCACATCGTCTCGCGCAACAACGCGCTGTTCAGGTCGCTTTCGAAGCTCGCGCATTCATCCAGGGCAAGAAGAAAAACCGGCAAAGCGTTGCTTGACGGCCCTCATCTGGTGTCTGCTTACTGCTCGGTGTTCGGCGTGCCGGAATCCGTGGTCGTCAGCACCAGCGGCATGAAGCACAACGAGATACAAAGCCTGCTGCGGCAAATCCCCGGACTTGATCCGTTTGAACTGCCTGATTCCCTGTTCAATGAAATTTCCCCCGTTGTCTCACCGGCCGGGATCCTTGCCATCATCAATGCCCCGGTACTCACTGGGCAGCCTGCTAAAATCCGCTTCTGTGTGTTGCTGGAAAATATCCAGGATGCAGGAAACCTGGGTTCGATACTGCGCTCAGCCGCAGCAGCGGGAGTGGACTGCGCGTTTCTTTCGAAAAACTGCGCCTTTGCATGGTCACCCAAAACCCTGCGCGCCGCCATGGGCGCGCATTTCCGGCTGTTGATTTTCGAGGATGCTGATCTGCTGGCCGTGGTAAAACAATTCAAAGGCAAAATCATCGCAACCGACCCAAATGCGAAGAAATCGCTGTATCAGACGGATTGCCGCGGGCCGATCGCTTTTATCATCGGCAATGAAGGGTCAGGGGTATCAGCGCAACTTCTGAAATCCGCCCACGAGCGCATCAGGATACCGATGCCGGGAACAATGGAATCGCTGAATGCCGCCGCCGCCGCAGCAATCTGTCTGTTTGAAAAAATCAGGCAAGATGAAAAGAACGACTAATTGGGGCTAATAAATATGCCGCTCTAAATTCGACTTATGCAAAATAGTCGTGGCGATTTCTTCAATAGATTTGGTCGTAGTATCGAGGTAATGAATCCCTTCTTGGCGCATCAGCGCTTCCGCCTCCTTGATTTCGAATTGGCAGTTGGCGAGTGTGGCATAGCGGCTGCCCGGCTTGCGTTCATTACGGATATGCTGCAGACGCTCCGGATTAATGGTCAGCCCGTAGAGCTTGTGGCGGAATGGTTTAAGCTGCGCGGGCAGGGTCATCGAACTGAAATCTTCGAGTAATAACGGGTAATTGGCGGCACGGATGCCGAACAGCAAAGCCAGGTACAGGCACGTCGGGGTTTTGCCGCAGCGCGATACGCCTATCAAAATCAAATCGGCCTGGTTCAGGTCACGGGTGGACACCCCGTCATCGTGACCCAAAGCATAGTTCACGGCTTCTATGCGCGACTGGTAATCGTAGCTGTTGCTGAAGCTGTGCGAGCGGCCGATAGTGTGCGAGGATTTAACGCCAAGCGCATTTTCCAGCGGACCGGTAAAAACCTGGAAAAAATCCATGAACAAGGCGTTTGCAGCCGCAACCACGGCGCTGATTTCAGGATTGACCAGCGTGCTGAATACCAGTGGAGAACTGCCTTCGGCGTGTCCGACTTCATTGATATGGTTTGCGGCTTCCCTGGCTTTTTCCTTCGTATCCACGAACGGTATCGTAATCTGCTTGAACTCGACCCCGTCAAACTGGGTAAGCAGGCTGTGCCCGAGCATCTCCACCGTGATGCCGGTGCGGTCGGAAATGAAAAAGGCCGTGCGTTTATTCGGCATGGTTGTACTGCGTGTAAAACATGGAATCTGTAAAATATACGATTTGCGCGCTTATTACAATTAAGGAACCTCTGATTAACTCCATCGCGATTGCGACGCTGGACGAAACCCGGCTGCATCTTGCTGACGCTGCGGCAAAACAGAATGCTCAACATCCGGCTTAAACCTTCCGTGTATCTGACTCTATTGCTTAGCGCAGTTCATGCGATTGCGATAGGGCTGTTCCTGGTTCTGCCGCTGCCGATATGGCTGAAAGTAGCTGCCATTCTGGCTTTCTGCACCAGTTTTGTGTTTTATCTCGAACGCAATGCCCGGCTTGCCGCGCCAAACTCGATAATCGCGCTGGAAACAGGGGAAGATTGCACTTGCGTGATCGAAACACGTAATGGGAGGCGGCTAGACGGTATTTTGCTTCCTACCAGCTATGTATCCGCTTCGCTTACGGTATTGAATCTCAAAGCCCATGGCGAGCGGCTGGCGAGGCATGTGGTGATTCTTCCCGACGCGATCAACTCCGAAGATTTTCGCAAACTCCGCGTTTTGCTGCGCTGGAAATACAAGCCCGGGCCTATATAGCCCTAAGCGCTTGACTGACAGCCTCGGTTTTTTGCTGCAGCACTGTATTGCGCGCTTCTGGCAGAGCTGTGGGGTAATCGCGGCTGAAATGCAGGCCGCGGCTTTCATGACGCAGTATGGCGCTTTGCACAATGAGGTCGGCGGTCATCACCAAGTTACGTAATTCCAGCAAATCCCCACTCACCCTGAAATTGGCATAGTACTCGTTGATTTCTTCATGCAACAACCGGATGCGGTGCTGCGCCCGCTCCAGACGCTTGCTGGTGCGCACAATGCCGACGTAGTCCCACATGAAGCGGCGCAGCTCGTCCCAGTTGTGGGATATCACGATTTCCTCATCGGCGTCGGTGACCCGGCTTTCGTCCCATTCCGGCAGGCTAACTCGCGGCTTTGAGGGTTGCTCCAGGATATCGCTTGCCGCAGCCTGGCCGAATACCAGGCATTCCAAAAGCGAATTGCTGGCGAGCCGATTTGCGCCGTGCATGCCGGTATGCGCTGTTTCCCCAACCGCGTACAGGCCGGGCAAATCGGTGCGTCCATGGCGGTCGGCGACCACGCCGCCGCAGATATAGTGCGCTGCAGGCACCACCGGTATCGGCTCGCGGGTCATGTCTATACCCAGTTCCAGGCAACGGGCATGGATGGTGGGGAAGTGCTCGACTATAAAATCCGCCGGCTTGTGCGAAATATCCAGGTAGACGCAATCCAGTCCGCGTTTTTTCATCTCGAAGTCTATGGCGCGCGCCACAATATCGCGCGGCGCAAGCTCGGCGCGCTCATCATGCGCGGGCATGAAGCGTGTGCCGTCAGGCAGGCGTAGAATCCCGCCTTCGCCGCGCACTGCTTCTGAAATGAGGAATGACTTGGCATGCGGGTGGTAAAGGCAGGTAGGGTGGAACTGGATGAATTCCATGTTGGCGATGCGGCAGCCGGCGCGCCAACCCATGGCGATGCCATCCCCGGTCGCGGTGTCCGGGCTGGTGGTGTAGAGATAAACTTTGCCTGCTCCGCCTGTCGCCAGCACGGTGTGGTCGGCGGCGATGGTTTTGACCTTATCGGCAAGGCTGTCCAGCACGTACACGCCATAGCAGCGGTTGTCGGGAATCCCGATTTTCCTGCCGCTAATAAGGTCCACTGCGATATGGTGCTCGAACACGATTATATTGGGATGGGCTTTGACTTTGGCTTCCAGGGTGGTCTGCACCACATGCCCGGTGGCGTCGGCGGCATGGATCACCCGGCGGTGGCTATGGCCGCCTTCGCGGGTGAGGTGATAGCCGCTGTCGCTCTCCGCGTCACGAGTGAACTGCACCCCCTGGCTGATCAGCCACTGTACGCTGCCACGACCGTGTTCCACCACATAACGTGTCACCGTTTCATCGCACAGGCCGGCGCCGGCGATCAGGGTATCCCTAATATGCTCTGCAATCGAGTCATCATCGCCCAACACCGCGGCAATTCCCCCCTGTGCCCAGCTGCTGGCCCCGTCAATCAGGGCTTTCTTGGTAATCAGCCCGATTTTTTTGCGGTCAGCGAGGTTGAGCGCCGCCGTGAGGCCGGCGAGCCCGCTGCCAATGATCACCACATCAAAGCGCTGCAATTTCACTCCTCAATTTAAAACAAGCCCTACTATAACAGAGCCGGCATGACAGCCGCAGCGTGCCGGGCTTGAATAACCCTAACCCAAACTGAACTATTAAACCGGGGGGTTGTCTTTAGGGCTAGGTGTTGGTGTGCGCTTCCTTGGGAGCGAACTGAACTAAGTAAGGTATACTAGCCCGCTGCCAGAAATTGATCGTATGGCAAGCTACAGCGTCTGCAAGTATAACGAGCGGTATTCAGGGAATCGCTGCACATGGGTGATCGTGAAATCGACCAGCAGCTGGTCGAACGCGCACAACACGGAGACAAACATGCCTTTGAGTTGCTGGTGGCCAAATACCAGCGCAAACTGGGAAGGCTGTTATCCCGCTTCATACGTGACGCCGCAGAAATCGAGGATGTCACGCAAGAAGCATTTATCAAGGCGTACCGTGCTTTGCCGTCGTTCCGGGGCGACAGCGCGTTCTATACCTGGCTGTACCGGATCGGCATCAATACCGCGAAGAACTATCTGGTGGCCATGCGGCGGCGTGCGCCGACCACGACAGAGTTTGATATCGCGGACGCGGAGAATTTTGAGGATGGCGAGCAACTCAAGGACCTGAATACGCCCGAGAACGAGTTGATGAGCAAGCAGATAGCCAACACAGTGAACCAAACGCTGCAAGAGCTGCCTGACGAGCTTAGAACCGCGATTACGCTGCGTGAAATTGAAGGACTGAGTTACGAGGATATTGCATCAATCATGAGTTGCCCCATTGGCACCGTGCGTTCGCGGATTTTTCGGGCGCGCGAGGCGATAGCCGAGAAACTTCGGCCGATGCTCGGCACCAGCAAAGACAAGAGGTGGTGATTATGAAACACGATATATCGGCCTTGATGGACGGTGAACTGGACCGGGAAGACGCAGCTACTGCGATTTCCAGACTCAAGCAAGATGAAGAGCTGCGCGATGTCTGGTTTGGTTATCATCTGATTGGCGACGTGATGCGGCAAACCGGCATCGTTTCCGCAGAATTCGGCAAACGCATCAAGGAAAAACTGGCTCTGGAACCGGTTATCCTGGCGCCGCGCCGTCCTCTGCTGCATAAAACCAAGATCGCGGCACTGTCGATCGCCGCTTCGCTCGCCGCAGTGGCCATGGTGGCCTGGGTAGTCCTGCAAAACAATACCGACAAGGCCAAAGACAACCTTGCGGCCACCCAACAATCCAATGCCGCAGCCTTGGCCAGCCTACCCAGATATCCTCTCAACAGCAATGTCAACGAATACTTGTTAGCCCACCAGGAATTTTCACCCAGCACAACGATACAAGGTGTCGCGCCTTACGTACGCACAGTTTCGGACGGTGCCCCGGAAACCAACCGATGAGAGTCCTGCTGCTCAGCCTGTTCCTAGCCTGGCCCCCAACCCTGCTGGCGGACAGTCCCGCGCCTTCTGATGACGTCCTGGCGTGGCTGCAGAAAATCGCTTCCGCCGCGCATCAATTGAATTACAGCGGCACTTTCATCTACCAATACGGCAACCATGTTGAAACCTCCCGAATTGTGCATGCGGTGGACGGTTCCGGTGAGCACGAAAAACTTGAAATCATGGACGGTCTGCCGCGCGAGATTATTCGCAACAACGACGAAGTGCAATGTTTTTTGCCGGAAAGCAAAACCGTGAAAGTGGAGAAACGCAAGGCGGCTAAGGCTTTCCCAGCCTTGCTTCCCGAGTATTTAAGCAACCTCGGCGAAAGTTATGTGATTAAAAAAGGCGAGCAGGAGCGCATTGCAGGGTTCGATTGCCAGGGGTTGGTGCTGCAACCCAAGGACGGCCTGCGCTACGGGCACCGCTTTTGGGCGGATATCAATTCGGGCTTGCTGCTAAAAGCCAGCATGCTGGACGAAAAAAACGAAGTGGTGGAGCAATTTTCGTTTACACAGCTAAATATCGGCGGGCCGATAGATGAGGAAATGCTTAAACCGAAATACCCAGCCAAAGCCGCGGGCTGGCGTTATGACCGCGCCGGGCAGCCCGGGCCGATGTCCACAGAAACCGGATGGACTCTCAAAAGCCCACCCGCAGGATTCAGGAAAATCATGGAAGTCAAGCGCATGATCAGCGGCAAGCCGGCGCCGATTTCGCATATCGTTTACTCTGACGGGTTGGCGGCGGTGTCGGTATTCATCGAACCGCTCAATTCCGGAGCTAAGCCTTTAAACGGGCTGTCAAAACGTGGCGCGCTGAATATTTATACCAAACCCGTGGACGAATACCAGATCACAGTGTTGGGCGAAGCCCCGGCAATGACCGTAATGCAAATCGGCAATTCAGTGTACTACACCGGCAAATAGACGCCTACGCCCGCAAACCGTTTTCTGTTCCGGGATACTCTATAATTCTTCCCAATGCAGCGCTGATGGTTTTAAACGAGACAAGGAAGTGAATCAATGAAAAAACTGTTTTTGGCGTTTGTCTTTTTTACTTCGTTTATCGCGCCTGTTCTAGCCAAGGATTTGCCCGATTTTACCGAATTGGCGGAAAAGCAGGGGCCGGCCGTGGTTAACGTCAGCACCACGCAAACCGTGCAAGCCCAGCAGGGAATCCCCCAGCTGCCGTTTTCCGAAGACGATCCTTTCTACGAATTCTTCAAGCGCTTCGCCCCACCCGTGCCTCGCGAGTTTGAATCGAAATCCCTCGGCTCGGGTTTCATCATCAGTTCTGACGGTTATCTTCTCACCAACGCGCACGTGGTGTCCGATGCTGATGAGGTGACGGTTAAATTGACCGACAAGCGCGAATTTAAAGCCAAGGTCATAGGCAGCGACCGCCGCACCGACGTTGCGTTACTCAAAATCGACGCAACAGGTCTCCCCAAAGTGACTCTGGGGGACCCGGCAAAACTCAAGGTTGGGGAATGGGTAGTGGCTATCGGTTCGCCTTTCGGTTTCGAGAACAGCGTGACCGCGGGCATTGTCAGCGCCAAGGGGCGATCGCTGCCTCAGGAAAATTTCGTTCCCTTTATCCAGACCGACGTCGCGATCAACCCCGGCAACTCAGGGGGGCCGTTGTTTAATCTGAAAGGTGAAGTCGTCGGCATCAATTCACAGATTTACAGCCGCACCGGCGGATTCATGGGCTTGTCGTTTGCCATCCCGATTGACGTGGCAATGGACATCACCGAGCAATTGCGCACCACCGGCAAGGTAAGTCGCGGACGCATCGGCGTGGTGATTCAGGAAGTGACGAAAGAGCTCGCCGATTCGTTTGGCCTGAGCAAGCCGGTGGGCGCGCTCATCAATTCCGTGGAAAAAGGCAGCCCCGCTGACAAAGCAGGCCTCGAGCCCAGCGACGTGATTCTTAAATTCGACGACAAAACGGTCAATAGCTCGGCTGATCTCCCGCGCATTGTGGGTTCGACAAAGCCGGGATCAAAAGTGACGGTACAGATTTGGCGCAAAGGCGCGAGTAAGGATATTTCATTGACGATTGGTGAAATCCCGGCGGATGAAAAAGTAGCTCAGCGTTCCAGCAAGCACGGCAAGACGCCCGACAACCGCCTGGGAATAACTTTGAGCGACCTTACTGCGGACCAGCGCAGCGAGCTTGGAATTCGCGGCGGAATACTGGTTGAAGATGTGCAGGGTACTGCGGCACGCGCCGGGATACGCCGCGGCGACATCATTCTGGCTGTTAATAACCAGGACGTAAAATCGGTCGATCAATTCAGCCAATTGATCGGTAAATATGATAAAGGGCGCAATATCGCATTGCTGGTGCGGCGCAGTGACAATGCCTTGTACATCCCCTTGCGCATCGATGGCAATTAAAAACCACCACGGTATTGGGCAGGCAGTGCTTGCAGCCTTTGCCATGACATGATTGGCGCGTTGCCCGAGCTTACTGGGCAACACCCACACGGCAATCCCAAAATCCGCTAAAATTAAACTTTGTTTGTAGGGAATCTCCGATTAAGTCCTCCTCGGATTGCGTTGCTGGCAAAATGCGGATGGATGCAAGGCGCGCGACGAAGGTCGTAGCCAGGACTACGACACCGAGGAGCGCAACGACGCAGACGCCGCATTTTACCGCAACCCGGAGGGACAGGGCTTGTCCGGGCGGTCTGCTTTGTCGCTCGGCTTGCCAAGGAGATTAACCCTTGGCTGCGTCTTGCTTCGCGCATACCGTCCCGGAAAGCCACCGTCGCAACCGCGCGGGACTTAATCAGAGGTTCCTTAGGCAAAGGGCACGGCAGTGCCTTTTTTTTTGACGCATGGATCACATCCGCAATTTTTCCATCATTGCCCACATTGATCACGGGAAATCCACGCTTGCGGACCGTATCATTCAAATCTGCGGGGGCTTGAGCGAGCGCGAGATGGGACCGCAGGTGCTGGATTCGATGGAGCTGGAGCGCGAACGCGGTATTACCATCAAGGCGCAAACCGCGGCGCTCAACTACCGGGCACGCGATGGCCGGACATATCTTTTAAACCTGATCGATACACCCGGGCATGTGGATTTCTCATACGAAGTATCGCGCTCTCTTGCCGCATGCGAAGGGGCGCTGCTGGTGGTGGATGCCTCGCAAGGCGTGGAAGCCCAGACCGTGGCCAATTGCTACACTGCGATAGAGCAGGGAGTTGAAGTGGTGCCGGTGCTGAACAAAATAGACCTGCCTTCCGCTGAACCGGAGCGCGTCATCGAGGAAATCGAGGACATCATCGGCATTGCCGCAAAAGACGCGGTACATGCCAGCGCCAAGACCGGCCAGGGTGTGGAAGATATTCTGGATGCGGTGATCCGCCGCATTCCGCCGCCCAAAGGCAGCGTCGACTCTCCGCTCAAGGCTCTAATCATCGATTCCTGGTTCGACAATTATGTCGGCGTCGTGATACTGGTTCGGGTGGTGGACGGGGTGCTCAAACCCAAGGACAAGATACTGCTGATGTCCACGCAGGCGGGTTACACGTGCGAACAGGTGGGCGTGTTTACCCCAAAAGCCAAACTCAAGGATGCATTATCCGCAGGAGAGGTGGGGTTTGTCATAGCCGGCATCAAGGAACTCAAGGCCGCCAAGGTCGGCGACACGATAACGCTGGCCAGCAACCCGGCCAAACAGGCATTGCCTGGATTCAAGGAAATCAAACCGCAGGTTTTTGCCGGCCTTTTCCCGGTGGATTCCAACGAGTATAACGCGCTGCGCGATGCTCTTGAGAAACTGCAGCTCAACGACGCGTCGCTGCATTATGAACCGGAAACCTCTCAGGCTTTGGGATTCGGCTTCCGCTGCGGCTTCCTGGGGTTGCTGCACCTGGATATCGTGCAGGAGCGGCTGGAACGCGAATACGGAATGGCGTTGATTACCACCGCGCCCACTGTGATCTACCAGGTGCTGTTGCGCGATGGCACGGTCATGGAAATCGAGAATCCGTCTAAAATGCCCGATTCTTCGAAAATCGAGGAAATCCGCGAGCCCATTATCACCGCCACCATCCTGGTGCCGAAGGATTATGTCGGTTCGGTAATCACGTTGTGCATCGAAAAGCGCGGCGTGCAGAAAAATATGCAATACATGGGCCGGCAGGTGATGCTGACTTACGAGCTGCCGCTCAATGAAGTGGTCATGGATTTCTTCGACAAGCTCAAGTCGGTAAGCCGCGGCTATGCCTCCCTCGATTATGAGTTCAAGGAGTTCCGTAGCGCCGACGTTGTCAAACTGGATATCTTAATCAACGGTGACAGAGTTGACGCATTGTCGCTGATTGTGCACCGCTCCACCAGCCAATACCGGGGGCGCGAGCTCGCCGTAAAAATGCGCGAATTAATCCCGCGGCAGATGTTCGAAGTGGCGGTGCAGGCGGCAATAGGCTCGCATATCATAGCCAGGGAAACCGTCAAGGCAATGCGCAAGAATGTGCTGGCGAAATGCTATGGCGGAGACGTCACGCGCAAGAAGAAATTGCTTGAAAAGCAAAAGGCCGGCAAAAAGCGGATGAAACAGGTCGGCAATGTTGAAATCCCCCAGGAAGCTTTTCTGGCGATTTTGCAAGTGGAGAAATAATGAATTTCGCGCTTATCATGTTCCTTCTCCTGATCGTCACCGGCGGCATCGGGCTGCTTGACCATTTCTGGCTTAGAGCGCGGCGCCGGCCCAAAAGCGCGGAGCCGTGGTGGGTGGAATACCCCAAAAGTTTTTTCCCGGTGATACTGGTGGTATTCCTTCTGCGCTCTTTTCTTGTTGAACCTTTCAAGATTCCATCCGGTTCCATGATTCCGACCCTGCTTGTGGGAGATTTCATCCTGGTTAACAAATACACTTATGGCATCCGCTTGCCGGTCATCAATCTCAAGGTCCTGGACATCAACGAGCCTAAGCGCGGAGAAGTTATGGTTTTCCGCTATCCGGAAAACCCGTCTCTGGATTACATCAAGCGTGTAGTCGGCCTGCCAGGAGATAAAATTGTTTACCGCAACAAGCAATTGTGGATTAACGGCGCAGCGGTGAAAGCCGTGCCCGGCGGGGAGTACAATTACGTTGAATCAGGCTTGAATTTCGTTGTGGCGAAACGTTTTACCGAAAACCTCGGTGGCCGTCTGCACCCGATTCTCATCCAATCCGAGGTGCCGGCGGTTCAAACCGGCGGGGTGCGGCAATTCCCGTTTCGCGAGAATTGCGTCTACAATGAAGAAGGTTTCAACTGCACTGTTCCCGCAGGACACTATTTCATGCTCGGCGACAACCGGGACAGCAGCAGCGACAGCCGCTATTGGGGCTTTGTGCCGCAACAAAACATAGTCGGCAAGGCGTTTATGATCTGGTGGAATTTTGATAACCTGAAGCGCATTGGCCAATCTGTCGAATAGGGAGGTTACATGAAACGAGAGCAGGGTATAACCATGTCAGGTTTTCTGACATTGACGATTGTGTTGATCTTCGCGGCATTGCTCGTGTTCAAGATACTGCCGTCTTATATCGAGTACTTTTACGTGCAGAAAGCGGTGGACGCCATAGCCAAGGAATTGGACTTGCAAACCGCTACTGCCAAGGAGATTCGTAACCTGTTCGACAAGCGCGCGATGATTGATAATATCAACGCGGTCAGAGGCGAAGACCTGGAAATTGTCAAGCAAGGCAACGAGTCGGCGATTATTGCAGACTACTCGGTAAAAATTCCTCTGGTCGCCAACATTACGGCCTGCATTGATTTTCAAGCATCCACGGCAAAACGGAGATAACCGGCAACAGATAAATGGATAGCCAAAGCGTTTGCCGACAGCTCGGCTATGCATTCGCCAAGCCGGAGCTTCTGCGTCAGGCTTTAACTCATCGCAGTTACGGCGTTCCCAACAACGAGCGTCTGGAATATTTGGGCGACAGCATACTCAATTGCATCATCGCTCACGCTTTGTTCCAGCGTTTCCCCAACCTCAGCGAAGGCGAGCTTTCCAGGCTGCGCGCCAACCTGGTCAATCAGCAGACTTTGTTTGAATTGGCGCAACGGCTGAACCTCGGAGAACATGTGCTGCTAGGGGAAGGGGAGCTTAAAAGCAACGGCTTTCGCCGCCCCTCGATTCTTGCCGATGCTTTGGAAGCGCTGATTGCTGCGGTGTTCCTGGATGGCGGTTTTGAGCGTACAGAACAAGTCATTCATACCCTGTACGCCTCGCTGTTAGGGGAAATAGACCCCCAGAAACCGGGCAAGGACGCCAAAACCATGCTGCAGGAGCTGCTGCAGAGCAAAAAACTCGCGCTGCCCCAATACAGCGTGGTTTCCACCGAAGGCGAGCCGCATCAGCAATATTTCCGCGTGGAGTGCTTCATCCCTGAATTGAAAATCCGCGCTTCAGGTTCGGGAACCAACCGCCGCAGCGCCGAGCAGGACGCGGCAAGGCAAGCGTATCAGCTCGCCAGCAACGCATAGCATGGCGAGCGCTTCTTTTCGCGCAGGCTTGATTGCCATTGTCGGACGTCCCAATGTCGGTAAATCCACCTTGCTCAACCGCCTGGTGGGCCAGAAAATCAGCATTACTTCGCGTAAACCGCAAACCACCCGTCACCGCATCACCGGCATACTGACCCACGACGACGCGCAGTATGTTTTTGTCGATACTCCCGGATTTCAGACAAAGTACCATAACGCGCTCAACCGGGCCATGAACCGGTCCGTTGTACAAAGTCTTCAGGATGTTGACGCCGTGCTGCTGGTGATCGACGCTTTGCAGTTTAATGGCCGCGATCGCCAGGTGTTGAAACTGCTTTCCAGTCATCCTACGCTGCTGGTGATCAATAAAATTGACAAGCTCGCCGACAAAAAACAACTATTGCCGTTCATCGAGAAAGTATCCAAGGAGCACCATTTTGCAGCCATTGTGCCGGTGAGCGCGCAGAAAAACCTGCAACTCAAGGAATTGCTGCAGACGGTGCGCGAGTTTTTGCCCGAAAACCCCCCGCTTTACCCGGCCGATGAAATCACTGATCGCAACGAACGCTTTCTTGCAGCGGAGTCGATCAGGGAAAAACTTTTCAGGCAGCTAGGCGAAGAAGTCCCTTATGCGGTAAGCGTGGTAATTGATGAATTTGCATTCGAGCGAGGCCTGCGCCGCATTCAGGCTTCGATTATTGTTGACAAGTCCAGTCAGAAAGCCATCATCATTGGGGCCAAGGGGGAAAAGCTGAAGGCAATCGCCACCCAGGCGCGCGAGGATATGGAAAAGTTATTCGGCGGTAAGGTGTTTTTGCAAGTCTGGGTCAAAGTAAAAAGCGGCTGGGCGGATGATGCGCAGGCCTTGAAAAAACTGGGTTATGAGTGATACGGGGCAGGCAATCCCTATGAGCGGGCAGGAAAAGGGTATACAGGATTCGCAGCCTGCTTTTATTCTGCATAGCTACCCGTTTCGCGAAACCAGCCTGGTCGTGGAAATATTTGCCCAAAATTTCGGCCGCCTGGCGTTGGTGGCGCGCGGGGCGCGGCGGCCAAAATCAATGCTCCGGGGCGTGCTGCTGGCATTCCAGCCACTGTTGCTGTCCTGGTCCGGCAAATCAGAGCTGCGCACCTTGCGGCGCGCGGAATGGCAGGCAGGGCCGCCCCGGCTTGTCGGCATGGCGCTGCTTTGCGGGTTTTATCTGAACGAGCTGCTGCTCAAGTTACTGCCGCGCGATGATCCACATGAGCGCTTGTTCAATTATTACCAGCAAACACTGCTCGCGCTGGGCGCGCAAAACAATCTCGCCGCGGTATTGCGCCGCTTTGAAATCGGCCTGCTAAAAGAACTGGGCTACGCCCTGACTTTGGAGCGCGACACGGAAACCGGCGCAGCAGTCAAACCGGATCATTACTACCGCTATGTCATCGAGCACGGGCCGGTATTGGCTGACGGCGCTCAGGATGAGTTTCGGTTTCTGGGAAAAACGCTCTTGGACATGGCGCTGGATGATTACAGCGATCCGCTGACCTTGCAACAGAGCAAGGCTTTAATGCGCCTCCTGATCAACCATTATCTGGGCAACCAAACACTGCACACCCGCCAGCTGCTCAAGGACCTGCAGCATTTCTAAGCCGACTGAGCCGCCGTTAATACAGATATAATTCAACTTTTGCCCAAGATAAAATGATACGGCTGGGTGTTAACATCGATCACGTTGCCACGCTGCGGCAAGCGCGCGGGACCACTTATCCCGATCCAGTCCAGGCGGCGCTGCTTGCGGAAAAAGCAGGGGCCGACACCATTACCCTGCACCTGCGTGAAGACCGCAGGCACATTCAGGACAAAGATGTTGTAGTGCTGCGCAAGAAATTGCATGTTCCGATGAACCTTGAACTGGCGGCCACCAGGGAGATGCTGCAGTTTGCACGGCGCATACGCCCACAGCATGCCTGCCTAGTTCCGGAACGACGCCTGGAGCTCACCACAGAAGGCGGTCTCGATGTGCTCAAGCATTTCAGGCGCATCAAGGACGCCTGCATGCTTCTGGCAGATGCCGGGGTGCGTGTTTCGCTATTCATCATCCCCGATCTCGGGCAACTGGAGGCCGCAAAAGCCGCTGGGGCGCCCGATGTTGAAATCCATACAGGGCATTATGCCGACGCCTCCACCGCAGGCAAGCAAAAAAAAGAGCTTGAGCGCATACGCGCCGCTGCGGCTTACGGCAACAAGCTGGGATTACAGATTAATGCCGGCCATGGATTGCATTACCAGAATGTACAGAAAATCGCGGCGCTCCCGCACATCGCTGAACTCAATATCGGCCATGCCATAGTTGCTTATGCCCTGTTTTCAGGATGGCAGCGGGCGGTGAGGGAAATGAAGACTATCATACTCAGGGCGGCACGGTGATATACGGGATTGGCATCGACCTAGTGGAAATGAGGCGGACATCCCGTCTCCTGGAAAAATACGGGGGGCGTTTTGCAAAAAGGGTCCTGACGCATATCGAACTGCAGGAGTTCGCCGCCAGCAAACGGCCTGCCGCTTTCCTGGCCAACAGTTTTGCGGCAAAAGAGGCTTTTGCCAAAGCCGTTGGATGCGGCTTCTGCTATCCCGTTATCCTGAGCCATATCAGCGTTGCACATGATGATTTGGGAAAGCCGGAATTGCGTTTCCATCCGGCGCTCGAGCGCTACCTTAAAGAACGCAACATTGGGCGCCATCATCTCAGCCTGAGCGATGAAAACAACCTAGCCTGTGCCATGGTGATATTAGAGCAGCCATGAAAACCGCTGCCATGATGCCGCTCGGGCCGGTGATGCTGGATATCGGCGGACCGCAACTCCTGCCCGAGGAGGAAGAACGCCTGCTGAAGCCGCTGACAGGCGGGGTGATTCTGTTCAGTCGCAATTATCAGTCGCCGCCGCAGCTTGCCGAGCTTACCGCGGATATTCACGCCTTGCGCAACCCGCACCTGCTAATCGGAGTAGACCACGAAGGGGGGAGGGTACAGCGCTTCCGCGACGGCTTTACACGGCTTCCGGCAATGCGCGAGCTGGGTAAAATATGGGACACGCACGCGCAGCATGCCAAAGACCTTGCTCACATGACCGGGTTTGTGCTGGCTGCAGAATTGCGCGCTTGTGGCGTGGACCTAAGCTTTACCCCGGTGCTGGATGTGGATCACGGTGCAAGCAGCGTCATCGGTGACCGTGCTTTTCATAGCGACCCGCAGGCGATAGCCGAATTGGCGCACAACCTGATGCTGGGACTTAAGCAAGGCGGAATGGCGGCGGTAGGCAAGCATTTTCCAGGGCATGGTTTCATCGCGGCGGACTCCCATCTCGAGCTGCCGGTAGATGAGCGCAGCCTGCAGGATATGGAAATGCAGGACTTGCTGCCTTTCACGCAAATGATAGATTACGGCTTGAGCGCAATCATGCCGGCGCATGTCATCTATCCCAAAGTGGACAAACTCCCTGCGGGCTTCTCCAGCATCTGGCTCAAGGACGTTCTGCGCAAACGGCTTGGGTTTGAAGGCGCGGTTTTCAGCGATGATTTAAGCATGGAAGGCGCAAGTGTCGCTGGAGGTATCATACAGCGCGCGTATGCGGCACTTAACGCCGGCTGCGACATGGTGCTGGCATGCAATAATAATCCGACAGCGTCAGATGAATTGCTGGATGGCTTGCTCTGGGAAATGCCCCCGGTGAGCTTGGCCCGGCTGGCGCAGCTGCACGGCAGGCCGCAGCCTGGTTCGCTGTTGCGGCTGCGCGAAGATGCTTATTACGCTAAAGCCGTGCACTTGGTTGCAAGCATCGGATTGCGCAGCGGAGATCTCGCCTTGAGCGGCGGGAGCACGGATGGAACCTCATAATACTCATTCCCGGGAAACAAGCCGGCGCATGCGCTGGGCATTGCTGATTACCTTCGCCTTTGCGCTGGTAGAAGCCACGGGCGGCTGGTGGTCAGGCTCCCTGGCGTTGTTGAGCGATGCCGGCCACATGTTTTCCGATTGTATAACGCTAGGCCTTACCGCATTCGCCAGCTGGGTGGCGAAACGCCCACCGACCCGCCGTCACTCCTATGGCTTATTGCGCGCCGAAATCATCGCCGCCCTGTTAAACGGCCTTATCATGTTGCTGGTGATTTTATTCATCGTAGTGGAAGCGGTGGCAAGGTTGCGTCAGCCGCAACCCGTTGCGGGCGCGGCGGTGATGGCGATTGCCGCTATCGGACTTATCGTCAACATACTTGTAGCGCTGCTATTGAGCCGTGGTGAGCAGACGCTCAATTTGCGCGCCGCGCTGCTGCATGTGATGGGCGATCTGCTCGGCTCGGTTTCGGCATTGATTGCCGGCGCGGTGATTTACTTTACCGGCTGGATGCCGGTAGACCCGATTCTGTCGCTGGTGGTGGCCGGGCTCATCCTGTTTTCCACGCTCAGTCTGTTCCGCGAAGCATTGCATGTGCTGATGGAAGGGGTGCCGCCCAATTTACAAATGGAATCAGTGGGGCAACAGATGGCGGGAATTGAAGGCGTGCGCTCGGTGCATGACCTGCATATCTGGACATTGGCATCCGGCAGAATAGCGCTCTCCGCTCATTTGGAAGTGCGTGATCTCAATGTCTGGCCGAAAATACTCGAGTCCGCGCAAATCATGCTGCACCGGCAATTTGATATTGACCACGTCACGCTGCAGCCGGAAGTCCAACAGGAGCAGCGCTATACGAGTTCCATCCGCATCCATCCAAAATAAACGCGCGGACACTCGTCTTGGTGCAAGATCGAAGAGGTTATACTCTTTCGATATACTCGCCGGAATCGGTGTTGATCTTTATTTTTTCGCCTTCAAGAACAAACGGCGGAACCATTACGATCAATCCGGTTTCAGTCTTGGCGGGTTTATATGAGCTGGTCGCGGTCGCGCCTTTCAGGTTCGGCTCAGTTTCGGTAATGGTCAGCACCACGCTTGGAGGCAGTTGCAGGCCGATTACCCGATCATTGTGGAAGTTCATTTGAACGCCGGTATTAGGCAGCAGGTATTGCACCTGCCCCTCGAGAAAATCTGCAGATAAGCTGAGTTGCTCGTA
Source organism: Gammaproteobacteria bacterium (assembly GCA_041495205.1). Classification (GTDB taxonomy): domain Bacteria; phylum Pseudomonadota; class Gammaproteobacteria; order Burkholderiales; family JAHFRG01; genus JAHFRG01. The sequence continues at coordinate 51,573 of JBGQCF010000005.1, read as the reverse complement.
ATTTCCCTTGTCCATGAACACCAGGCTGCCGCCATCGTTATACAGATATTCCATTTCCCTGCTTTCAACATAAGCGCGCTCAACTTTCTCATCGGTGCGGAAGCGTTGATTAAGCTTGGTACCGCTTTCTATATCCTTCATTTCCACCTGCATGAAAGCACCACCGCGGCCACCTACATGGACGTGATAGCATTTAAGCACGCGCCATACGCGCTTATCAAATTCGATCAGACTGCCGGCCCTGATTTCGGTTGCAAGAACTTTGGACATAAGCCTAGCGTTCGCCCTTCGAAAAAGAGTGATTTTACTATAGAGTGAAGATGAAAAGAAAACCAACCGATGCCGGTTTCTGTCTGGAATGCAGGGATTGCCCACGGCTTGCACGCTATCTCGATCAAGTCAAGCGCGATTACCCGGATTATTACGCAATGCCCGTCCCGGCGTTTGGCGACGCGCACGCAAAACTGCTGATTGTCGGATTAGCGCCGGGAATGCATGGGGCAAACCGCACCGGCCGCCCGTTTACCGGCGATTACGCCGGAATATTGCTCTACCAGACGTTGCACCGTTTCGATTTTGCCAATCAGCCCTATTCGACCGACAGCCATGACGGTTTGCAGCTTATTGCCTGTCGCGTCACTAACGCAGTCAAATGCCTGCCTCCAAACAACAAGCCAAATAATGATGAAATGTTAATTTGCAACAAATATTTGGCTCGCGAAATTAAAGTCATGGATAAAGGTTCCGCGGTGCTTGCTTTAGGAACGATTGCGCATCGCGCCGTGCTGAAAGCCTTGGGCCTCAAGATAAAGGATTTCCTGTTTGCTCACGACTCAGTGCATGCTCTGCCAAATGGCCTCACCTTATACGATAGCTATCACTGCAGCCGTTATAATACCCAGACCAGACGCCTGACCCAGCAAATGTTCGAAGCAGTCTTTGCCCGCATCAGCCATCAACTCTTAATGCAAAAGGAAACCTGATTTTAAGCAGCTTCGCTGCGTAAATTGGGCAATAGCCGAGAAGCCGCTGGATGAATGAAGCTGAGCCTAGGTTTTAAAGAGCATGTTTAACGCCAAGGAAATGATTTCCGGACTGCCTCATTTGCCCGGGGTGTACCGCATGCTGAACGCGGCAGGGGAGGTGATTTATGCCGGCAAAGCGCGTGACCTTAAAAAGCGTGTTTCATCGTACTTTCAGAAAACCTCGCTTGCTCCGCGCACCCAGTTGATGGTATCGCAAGTCACGGAGATCGAGACCACGGTAACCCGTTCTGAGGCTGAGGCGCTGCTCCTCGAAAACAACTTAATAAAAAGTTTAACTCCAAGATATAACATATTGTTCAGAGATGATAAATCATATCCGTATATCGTATTAAGCAAGCACCGCTTCCCACGCCTCGGGTTTCACCGTGGAGCGCTGGACAAGAAAAATCGATACTTCGGCCCTTACCCGAATGCCTGGGCGGTAAGGGAGAGCATTCAGCTGCTGCAGAAAGTCTTCCGCATCCGCACCTGCGAAGACAGCGCATTTGCTAACCGCTCCCGCCCATGCCTGCTATATCAAATCAGGCGCTGTACCGCGCCTTGCGTGAACTTGATTGACGAAGCGACATACCGCGCTGACGTGGATAACGCATTGCTGTTTTTGCAGGGCAAACAAAACCGAGTTTTGCAAATACTCACGCAGAAAATGCAGGATGCGGCCGATGAGCGGCAATACGAAATGGCAGCGCTTTATCGCGATCAAATCCAGTCGCTGCGCACAATCCAGGAAAAACAGTTTGTGAGCAGCCATAACGAGGTGGATGCGGACATCGTGGCTTGTGTTGCCCGCTCTGGATTGCTGTGTGTCAATGTGGTAATGGTAAGGGGCGGCAGGCATCTGGGGGACAAAAGCTTTTTCCCGCAGAATGCGGAAGGGTATGAGCCGGCGGCCGCGCTGGAAGCATTCCTGCTGCAGCATTATCTAGGCCGCAAAGCTCCTCAAACCATTATTGTCAACCAACCGATAGCCAAAGACGCGCCGGAAACAGCGTTAAGCGGCTATGCAGGGCATAAAGTGCAAATCTTCTCAAGGCCGGTTGGGGAACGGCGCGTTTGGCTCAATATGGCGATGCAAAACGCGACTCTCGCCGTCGAGCAAAAATACAGCAGTCAGGCTACACAGGAAGCGCGGCTGCAGACCCTGCTGCAAGTTCTGGGACTGCCCGCGAGTGTACAGCGCATCGAATGTTTCGACATCAGCCACACCATGGGCGAAGCCACCATAGGTTCGTGCGTGGTGTTTGATAATCTTTCCATGCAAAGCGGCGAATACCGCCGTTACAATATCGAAGGCATCACACCGGGTGATGATGTCGCGGCCATGCGCGAAGTATTGGCGCGGCGCTACCGTAAAATATCGGCGGGCGAGGGCAAAGTACCAGATCTGTTACTGGTTGATGGCGGCAAAGGGCAAGTGAATGCAGCTAAAGAAATTCTGGCGGAGCTAGGCCTGAATGATATTTATTTAATCGGCGTGGCAAAAGGCGAAGAACGCAAGCCGGGTTTGGAACAACTGATTTTCCCGGGAGATGAAAAACCGCTACAATTGGCAGGCGACAATGTCGGGTTGCATCTGATTCAACATATCCGCGATGAAGCACACCGCTTCGCGATTCAGGGTCACCGCGCCAGGCGCGCCAAGGCGCGCGTTACGTCTTCACTGGAAAAAATCGACGGTGTGGGCGCGAAGCGCCGGCAAAAACTGCTAGCGCGGTTTGGCGGACTAAGGGGCGTGCTTGTGGCGAGTGTGGACGACCTCGCGATGGTGGAGGGCATCAGCCGCAAACTGGCCGAAATTATCTATCGCGAGCTGCATTAGCGCACCCCATGCCATTCAACATACCCATTCTCATCACTTGGCTGCGGATTCTTCTGATTCCGCTGTTTATCGGGATCTTCTATCTTTCCGATGCCGCGCTGGCCATGCATCATAAAAATCAGCTGGCGACGGCAATTTTTGCCGTCGCCGCGATCAGCGACTGGCTTGACGGCTATCTCGCGCGCACGCTCAACCAAACCTCGGCTTTTGGTGCGTTTCTCGACCCGGTCGCCGACAAGCTTATGGTAGTAGCCGCGTTGATTATCTTGGTCTCGCTCAAAGATAATCAAGACGGGAGCAGCCGCGTGGATGTGCTGATCGCTTTCATCATCATCGGCCGCGAAATCGCAGTTTCCGCACTGCGCGAATGGATGGCAAAAATTGGCGCCGCCAAAAGCGTGGCGGTGTCCTTTCTCGGCAAAATCAAAACGATTTCGCAAATGGCCGCAATTTTGCTGCTGCTTTATCACGATACTTTGCCGTGGATGCTGAACGCCCAATTGATCGGCACCTGGTGCATTTACATTGCGGCAATTTTGACTTTGTGGTCAATGGCCTACTATCTGAAAAAAGCTATGCCGCAGGCGTTGAAACGCGGGTGAGCATCCTTGACTTTAGTGAGCAGACTCCTATAATGCACACTCAGTTTTTTGCGGGAATAGCTCAGTTGGTAGAGCGCAACCTTGCCAAGGTTGAGGTCGCGAGTTCGAGCCTCGTTTCCCGCTCCAATTCCAAATGAAACGAAGATGAAGTGTTTTAGCTACGGCATAACCCGAAAGGTGGCCTCCACTAAAACTTCGTTTTCCTTTTTAGTTTTTAATGTCCGTAAAAGTGGCGGGGTGGCAGAGTGGTCATGCAGCGGCCTGCAAAGCCGTGGACGCCGGTTCAATTCCGACCCCCGCCTCCAAACAAGTTTGAGCTTCATACCCAGGATGGTGGAATTGGTAGATCGCAGCGAGGAGTCTGAGCTGCGACGAAAAGGGACGTAGTCCCTTGTGTCATTAAGCTCACCGGAACTTGCTTCTTAGGGTCTAGTAGAATCACTTTTATGCCCGGATGGTGGAATTGGTAGACACAAGGGACTTAAAATCCCTCGGGCTCTAACCAGCCCGTGCCGGTTCGACTCCGGCTCCGGGCACCAAATCTGCAACTAGCAACATCTATTAACGCAAACGTTTCGATCCGGTCACGTTCGCGTTCACAGCAATCCCACATCCCGGCCATAGCAAAAAGGGTTGTCCATCCGTCATGGTAAAGAAGTAGGGGGGCTTACGGGCGGGCCAGTTGTTTTCCATTCGTAGTACCCGTCGCGACTACCAGGCAGCGTCTCCGACGAACCTCGGCGCAGAATACGGGCCTAGCGACGCTGACGACGACTCGCCGCACAATCGCCGCTATTCCATCGAGAATCACCCCAGAGGCTTCCCCGATATGGCGAGCTTTTGGCCGCGATCCGTAAGTCCTGTCTCATCGCTCCCGCTCTCCGCCAGAGTCCGCTAACGCCGGTTGTCAACGCTCTTGCCGGCGGATGAAGGCGCGGTGTACATAGAACTTCACCGGGTCTGCAGTGATCAGGGTGTTGCCCGAACCGTCCAATACAGCAACTTCAAGCTCATGCAGAACATTGTCCTTGGCTGCGCTCTTCCATTCGTCGGGCGTGATGTCGAACTGCATAGAGTTTCGCAGCGTGGGCAACGTTGTCCCGTCTAAGGATACGCTAATAGCGTTGCCGCTCTGCAGCGCCGGGGTGAGAGCGAGGCTGACTTGAAACTCACCAGTATTGGTATGCACGGTACCCTGCTCCTGCGGTGAAAGAATGGCGACCGCCGTGTAGCCCGGGTTAGCAGGCTGGCTGACGGGTTGCTGCTGCGCCAGTGTCGGGGTGTCGATGACGTTGGCAGGTGGGAGATCGACCGGCTGGGCGCTTGGACTCGGTGTGTCCGTGAACACCGGGCCTTCCTTATCTTTTGATTCGTACACGGTCTGAGCAAGGGCGACGGCGGGCAGCAGGCAGATCAGTAATGGTAAAGCGTTTCGTTTCATGGCAGGAGCTTAACGAGAGGACCGGGCGCGCAATCTGAAGGAGTGGGCTGCCTGGAAGTATCAGGCTTTTGGAAATTATACCTCAGGCTGGCGCCTCGAACCACTATTTGGCCGTTGGAGCAACAAAAACAAATATAATCATGTAACAACTTAGCTGAGTATCCCGTCGCTCGAATGACCCAAGCCGAAACATCGTGGTCGGAGAATCAACAGATCGCCGACAAACTACGCGAGGCAGCGGATCTCCTTCGCAGTCAGGGCGCCAATCCGTTCCGTGTGAACGCTTATCGCAAGGCAGCCGATACGATCGCGCATCTTCCCCGAAGCGTGCGCGACATATTTGGAGCGGAGGGAGTTGAAGGTCTCGATGCGCTTCCCGGCATTGGTAAAGGCATTGCCTCTGCGATAGCAGAAATTCTGGTTACAGAACGGTGGGGCCAATTGGAACGCCTGCGTGGAACCACCGACCCTGCGGCCCTGTTTCAGTCAGTCCCAGGCATGGGGCCGGAGCTAGCCAAGCGAATTCACGATACCTTGCATATCGATACCCTCGAAGAGCTGGAATCAGCCGCCCATGACGGAAGGCTCGAAAGCGTTCCCGGCATAGGCTCAAGGCGCGCAGCTGCATGGCGTGCTATTCTGGATAAAATGCTTGGCCGCGTGAGAACGCGACGGCCGCGTCTCGTAAACGAGAAGGCTCATGAGCCCCCGGTTGAAACGCTGCTGGACATAGACCGTGAATACCGTGATAAAGCCGCATCAGGGCATTTGCCTAAAATCACACCGAAGCGATTCAACCCCAAGAATGAAGCTTGGTTGCCGGTACTTCATACCGAGCGCGGAGAGTGGCACTTTACAGCACTCTACTCGAACACGGCTTTGGCACACAAACTTGGAAGACTTCGCGATTGGGTTGTCCTTTATTTCTATGATACCGACCACGTGGAACGCCAATGCACCGTTGTTACAGAGACGCGTGGGCCGCTGGTTGGCAAGAGGGTGGTTCGCGGGCGTGAGCAGGAATGCCACGGATTTTACGCTCAGGGAACGACCACGTAACATGAATGTGCCCGCAAACACTCAGAAGAATGCCCTGGATGCTGAAGCAGTGGAAGAACCTGCGAATACAGCATCAAACTCCAGTGCGGAAGTCAACCCGGCGTGGCACCGAGCGGCCAGTGCGGAGTAATTTCGCCCGTTCCCATGATGTTATTTCTGTGTGGCGACGTTATGACTGGTCGGGGTGTGGACCAGATACTGCCGCACCCAAGCCAGCCGCATCTTTTCGAGCCATACGTGCGCTCGGCGACTGACTACGTGGAGTTGGCCGAGCGCGCTAGCGGAACTTTCAAGAAGCCTGTCGATTTTGCTTACATTTGGGGCGATGCCTTGATGGAGTTCGAACGCGTTCGGCCGGATGTGCGCATAATCAATTTGGAGACCTCTGTTACGTCAAGCAAAGACGCCTGGCCAGGAAAGGGTATCCATTACCGCATGAGTCCCGCGAATATACCTTGCCTCACCGCCGCAAAACCCGATTGCTGTGTATTGGCCAACAATCACATGCTGGACTGGGGGCGTAGTGGACTGACCGAATCTCTAGATACACTGCACCGAGCAGGCCTGCGTACTGCCGGAGCGGGGCGCAACCAAGAGGAAGCGGCGGCGCCGGCGCGTATCGAGGTGGCTAACAAGGGAAGGGTGCTTGTATTCGCCTTTGCAATGGAGAGCAGTGGTGTAGCTGGCGAATGGGCGGCAACGAAAGAGCGTTCCGGCGTTAATTTCCTGAAGGATTTTTCCGAGCATACTGTGGGCATAATCGCGCGACGGATATTTAGCGAAAAGAAGGCAGGAGACATAGCCGTGTTTTCCATCCACTGGGGCGGCAATTGGATTTTTGATGTGTCGTACGAAGAGCGCGCATTTGCGCATCGCCTCATCGACACCGCTGGAATAGATGTGGTACACGGCCATTCCTCGCACCACGTAAAGGGTATCGAAGTCTACCGGGAAAGGCCAATCATTTACGGCTGCGGTGATTTCCTAAATGACTACGAAGGTATCGGCGGGCACGAGAGCTACAGGGCCGATCTCTCGCTGATGTACTTCCCGGTTGTGGATGCTTCCACCGGCAGGCTGCTGCAATTCACTGCCACTCCGACCCAGATTCGCCGCTTCCGCGTTAACCGCGCACCCGAGGAGGGCATGCTTTGGTTATTCGAGTGCCTGAACCGCGAAGGCATGAAGCTCGGTACACGGGTAGAGCGACAAGCGGATGATACTTTTCTATTGCGCTGGAATTAACGCGAGCATGCCGCTCCGGCGCAATCAAGCCAGCGATGCGACCAGACGCTGCGCATCGCGCGGAGCGTGCCCGGCATCGGTATTATCAAAGTAAATGTGCACGTCGCGCCCTTCCATCGACCAACGCCGGATGCGTTTTGCCCAATCGGCGAGTTGCCGAGCAGCATAGCTGGATTCATATGTGATGCGGTGCCCGTGCAGCCTCACGTAGACCAGATCAGTCGTCACGGCGTCCCACAAAGGCCAATCCGCTGCGTCCGATTGGCAGGCAGCGAGACGGTGACGCCGCAGGCACTCCGCAGTAGGCTCGTCGAACCACGATTGGTGCCTGAATTCCAAAGCATGACGGGTCTCCTGCCAAGTATCAAGCATACGCGCGAATCGCTCCAAGCGTAGTGGATCGCACTTCAGTCCGGCGGGTAGCTGCCAAAGCATCACAGCGAGCTGTTTGCCCAAGGGCTTAACGGCTTGCATTTGCCGCAAAAAAACTTCTCGAGAAACTTCCAGCTTCAAGACATGTGTCAAGTAGCGGTGGCCCTTGATCGCGAACCGGAAATCGGGAGGGGTTGTTTCCGCCCACTTAGCGAAGGTGCTCTGTCTGAGTTGGTGATAGAAGGTGGCGTTCACTTCGACTGCATGAAAGTGTTGGGTATAGTATTTCAGCCATGCGCTGCGCGGGATGCCGGCATAAAAGCCGTCCTTCCACGCGTCGTAAGTCCAGCCGCTTGTACCAACGTAAATTATCCCGCGCATTTTTAGACGTGATTTGTTCAGCACATTGTTGATTTATAGTTTAATGCACTTCCAGGGCTGAAAACTGCTTGTTAATCTCTCCTTCACTCCATGAGACGTGCAAAATAAGCCAGAGGGAATGTTTATGCTGGACTGCAATCTAGTGGCGGCCTAATCCTTTTCTTGACGTGACCTATTCCTTTTCGTTAAGTTGAGATTAACGATTAACTTGGTACAAACAAGCCAGTTACGCTGCTCTATCACATGTCGAGGCGCCTTACACACATTATCGGTTTTGATGATGCCCCCTTTGATCAGAATTACCGCGGGAATGTGCTGGTAGTAGGGGCAGTGTATGCGGGACTGCGGCTGGACGCCGTGCTCTCCGGCAAGGTTCGGCGCGACGGAGTAAATTCCACCAAGGTATTGACTGATTTGGTGCGACACTCGCGTTTCCGGTCCCAGACTCACGCTGTGCTGCTGCAGGGGATTGCGCTCGCAGGATTCAATGTAGTCGACCTGGACGCGCTTCACGCGGCGCTGGGCATTCCAGTAATTCTGGTAACCCGCCGCAGGCCGAACCTGGAGGCGATCCGCCGCGCGCTGCTAAGCCATGTGCCGGGAGGAAAGCGCAAATGGCAGCTTATCGAGCGCGCCGGACCAATGGAACACGTAGCCGGGGTTTACGTCCAGCGCCGTGGCAGTTCCCTTGCGGAAACCGAAAACCTGCTGCGGCGTTTCGCGGTCCATAGTTTGATTCCGGAACCGTTGCGCACTGCGCATATAATCGCCGGAGGTGTTACGCAGGGTGAAAGTAGGCATCGGGTTTAGGTTTGGCTCGATGCCATTGCGATTTGCGTTGGGACGTCTTGAAGTTAAGCGCGATAATATTTAAACACCATTACCATTGTCGAAAAGAACGCGGTGTGAGCAAGTGGCTGATTACCTTGGGCATAGTATTGCTCGTTCTGGGTGTCGCGCGGTAAGTACCTAAATAAGACGCTAATTGAGGCTCCGGTGTCTAATTTACCAGCATCTGCAACGCGAAGCCCCGGTCCGTTTCCACGCAACATTCTGTTTGAATTTGGACTGAGATAGACCGGTCAAGTCGTCCGGCTCGCTTCGCGACTGCCGGTTATAGCCGGGGGCGCGCGATTGATATGGATCAAAATGTCCATCGTCCTGCAAGTAGATAATGAAAAAAGGCAAAGCCGAATCCATCCATGTACCGCTGCTGCAGGCAGTGGCAAGGAGGCAAGAAATGAACCACGCACGCAAGGCGTCTACCCTGGAACAGCTTAAGCGGCACAACATCATGAGCTTTGCCACCATTGGGGCGGCGAGTTCCCGCAGGCGACCACGGTCGCCTATGCCTATAGATTTCGGTGATGTCATTTATCCAGCGCAGCAAGGAGCTGTAACATGACCCATATCATTCCTGAAACGCCCCCAGATTACGACAAGACGCGCATTATCGAGCGCCCTGATGGGTTCTACTGGCAGTCCAAGAGCGGTGGTGATGAATCAGGTCCATTTCCGGGTCTGATCGAAGCGATCCAGGACATGCAGTATCGGGACAATTCCGAAGTCGAACCAGGTGAGACTCTCGAGGAAGCCGAGGCGGACGCTGGGATTGCAGACTGGATCGATCCCGAGACCGGAGAGCCCGCCGAGGAAAGCATTCCCAGGCTGGAAGACCACTGAGGCTGTGTACTGGCTGTCATGCATCAGCGCGGCACAGGGTTCCCGGCAAAGGCATCTGCAATTTCGTCGCGCAATTGGACCTCGCGGTCACTATAGCGCGGCGAAAAATGGAACGGGATCACGGCTTTCACGCTGGCGGCGCGAGCAAGGATCCCAGCCTGTTGTGCGGTCAAATGGTACTTCTGCGCGGCGCGTTCGGCATCGGCGGCGAGAAACGGCGCTTCGATGAACAACAAGTCAGCGCCCGCCGCCAACGCCGCGATGTACGCGGCATTGGACGGGTGGTATGCGGCATCGGTAATGTATGCGATTTTCTGGCCGGGCACGACTTCGAGGATGCGCCGCCTGAGTTCGCCGAGCGGGAAAAATTCCTCGTGCACAGCTCCTTGCGTCCTCCACCATACCCGAAACGGTGTCGCATCCGGCTCGTTGGCGAGCACCGCATCCTTGAGTTCCTGCAGCCACGGCCCGGTCGGAAAGCCGAGCGCTTCGAGGCGGTCCTTCCAGACGTTGACGTGTTGTTTTTCCTCAAGGGCGAAACCAAGGCACGGCGTGCCGTGATCGAGCAACGCGCAGCGCACCCGGAACCCTGGCTCGTCGAGCAGAACGTCATCTATTCGCAGTTCTTGCTCACGTTCGCGCCGGAACGCCGCCCGGCAACGGAAGCGGGCGCGCCGCGCCATGCCGGAGGGGTGAATCTCGGTCGCTTCGAGCGAGAAATCGGTGTCGTAGCGCTCGACCAAGTTCCAGGTGTACGCCCCGAGCTTGCTTGCCACCTGAGCCAGGAATCCGGGCGGGCCGTAAAGCCGCATCATATGCTCGCGGCCGAGACAGATTCGGAGCAGCCAGTCGAAGCCGATGAAGTGGTCCATATGCGTGTGCGACACAAACACGTCGCTCACGCGCAGGATCTTGCGCGGTGCCAGCGCCCGGAGATCGCCCAGATCGAACATCAGGGCGCGTTTTTCAAACAAAAAGTCGACATACAGGCCCGGGTCCCCGAACGGACCATTTGCCAGCATCGGGTGAAAGATTGGCTTCATGTGCGATGCGACTGAGTATGGTTTACAGATTTTAGCACCACAACGGCTCCGGCTCAGTGCCTCGAAGCGGCGCGGGCGCCGGTCACGATGTGGCCGAGGGCGAGGTCCGAGGTTTGCTGGACCAGGATGACGGGTGACAACAATCCCTTGTGCCGAGCGGATCCGAGTCTGCAGGGTGATGGCCGCTTCAAGGCCTTCGATTCCCTGGCGCAAAATTCTTCGAACCCCGGTTAGGATGTGTTGAGGTTGAAATGCTCGAAATCGACGGCTGCTACGGCGAAGGCGGCGGACAACTGGTACGCACGGCGGTCGCGCTCGCTGCTATTACTGGCACCACGGTCACCATTACGAACGTTCGCGCCAAGCGTGCGAATCCGGGGCTTGCCGCGCAGCATCTGACCGCGGTAAACGCAGTTGCCGCGCTGTGCGATGCCGAGGTCGACGGACTCGCGCTGAAAGCGCAACGGCTGGCGTTTCGCCCGCGCCGTCTGCGCGGCGGAGATTTTCAATTTGACGTCGGCACTGCGGGCAGTGTTACGCTGGTGCTGCAGGCGCTGTTGCCGGCGATGATCCACAGCGGCGAGCGCGTGCGTGTTCGCATAATCGGTGGCACTGACGTACGAGCGGCGCCGCCATTCGATTATTTTCAACACGTGTTGCTGGCTTTGTTAGGCAGGATGGGGGCCCGGGTGCGCGGCGAGTTGCAGCGGCGTGGATATTATCCGCGCGGCGGTGGCGAGGTTGAGGTTGTTGTCGATCCGGGCACGCTGCACGCGCTGCAACTCGATTGCGCCGGGAAACTGAAAGCGTTGTCTGGCAATGCTCATGTCGTGAATTTGCCGGGGCATATTGTCGAGCGCATGCGCAGCGCCGCAATCGAGCCATTGCGAAGGTTTGGCGTTACCGAGTCGACCATCAAGACGCAAGTGCTAGGCAATGATCAAGCATACGGCCAAGGTGGAGCAATCGTGCTGTGGGCTGAAACTGAGCGCAGTGTTTTCGGTGCCGGGCGTGTGGCGCAGCGCGGCGTGCGCGCCGAACAACTCGGCAAGGAGGCGGGAGCTGAACTGGCTGCTGATCTAGGCGCCGGAGTGGCGCTCGACATACATGCCAGCGATCAGCTTCTGATCTACCTGGCGCTCGCCGGCGGAGCGTCACGGGTTACGGCACGTTCCCTGAGCAGTCACGCACAAACTACGATTTGGTTGATCGAACAATTTCTGCCGGTGCGCTTTGAGACGGCGAGTTGCGGCACCGGGATCTTGATCGCAATGCGGAGCGCATGACTCCGGACGCGATTGCCATCAATATGCCAATATTACGGTACGATATATAAAAGCCGTGAATGGGCAACCTGCAAAGCAATACGTATTGCAGCAGCACATTTATTTGATTCACCAGATATACGCGCAATGTAAAGAGAACAATGAGCAATTTCAAACCATTGGTGGCAGAACGTCTTTACCGGCGCTGCGATCCCGCCAAGTTCCCTTTCGAAACTACCGCGGAACTCGAGGACCTTACCGAGATCATCGGACAAGTACGTGCCGTAGATGCTGCACAGTTCGGCATCGGCATGCGCCGCGAGGGCTACAACCTCTACGTCATGGGACCGAGTGGCAGCGGCAAGCGCACCCTGATGCGACAACTGCTCAAGCAGCGCATAGCTGGAGAGGCCCGCCCGTTTGACTGGTGCTACGTTAATAATTTTTCCCAACCCCATAAGCCGCGCGCTATCCATCTGCCAGCAGGAATGGGGGCGAAGCTACGCACCCACATGCAGCAACTGGTAGAAGACTTGTGCTCGATTATCCCTACTGTGTTCGAGGGCGAGGAGTACCGTCGCCGGCTCAATCAGATCAACGAAGAATTTGGCGGGCAGCAGACCAAGGCGTTCGAGGAAGTCGGCGACGTAGCTGCCAAGCGTGGCATTGTCCTGCTACGCACTCCTAATGGCTTCTCATTTGCCCCAACCAAAGATGGCGAGGTGATCAGTCCGGAAGACTTCTCCAAATTGCCGCAAGACGAAAAGGAGCGTATCGAGCGCGACACCGGAAATTTGCAGGAAATGCTGGAAAAAATGCTCCATCAAGCGCCGCGCTGGCGGCGGGAGCGCTTTGAGCGCGTGCGCAAGCTCAAGGAGGAGGCCGTCCTGTTCGCGGTGGGGCACTTGATCAATGCCCTACGAAGCGAGTACGCCGATTTCCAGGCAGTACGGACATATTTGGACGAGGTACAGCAAAACATCATCGAGAACATGAACGATTTCCGCCAGCCCAAGGAGGAATCTTTAGGCGCGGCTTTGATGGGACTGTCGGAGCGTGCCGATCTCAGCCGCTTCCAGGTCAACTTGCTGGTAGATCATGGCGACCAGCGTGGCGTACCGATTATCGACGAGGAGCATCCGACCTACCAGAACCTGATTGGACGAGTGGAGCACCTTTCTCAAATGGGTGCGTTGGTAACTAATTTCCTGTTGATAAAGCCCGGTGCGCTGCACTTGGCCAACGGTGGCTATTTGCTGCTGGATTCGTTCAAGCTGATTACGCAGCCGTTTTCCTGGGAAGCGCTGAAGCGTGCCTTGTCCACGCGCGAGATCCGCATCGAGTCGCTTGGCCAAATGTACAGCCTGGTCAGCACCGTTTCGCTGGAGCCGGAACCGATTCCGCTGGACGTCAAGGTAGTCCTGCTGGGCGATCGATTGTTGTATTACCTGTTAGCCGAATACGATCCGGAGTTCGTGGAATTGTTCAAGGTCGCGGCTGACTTCGAGGATGAGGTACCGCGCAGCGAGGAAAACGACCTTCTGTATGCTCGGTTGATCGCCACGGTGGCTCGCAAGGAAGGGCTGCTGCCGTTCGATCGCGGAGCCGTGGCGCGCGTGATCGAGCACTGCGCCCGCCGTGCCGAGGATACTGAGAAGCTCTCGACCCACATGGAAAGCCTGGCCGACCTTGTGCGTGAGGCTTTCTACTGGGCGGGGCAGGGTGGCCAGAAAGCGGTGGCGCGCGAGAATGTCGAACGGGCGATCGAAGCGCAGATTCACCGTGCTGACCGGTTGCGCGATCGTTCGTACGAAGCCATCTTACGCGGCACGCTGTTGATAGACACGTCAGGCGACCAGGTGGGACAGGTCAATGGTCTCTCGGTATACCAGCTTGGCCAATTTGCCTTTGCACAGCCGTCCCGCATCACGGCTGCCACCCGCCTGGGTAGCGGTGAGTTGATCGATATCCAACGTGAGGTCAAGCTGGGCGGTGCAATCCATTCCAAGGGCGTGCTGATTCTCACCTCCTTCCTCGCCTCGCGCTATGCCGCTGAGCTGCCGCTGTCGCTGTCAGCCAGTCTTGTGTTCGAGCAGACCTACGGTCCGGTGGAAGGTGATAGCGCTTCGGTGGCGGAATTGTGCGCACTGTTATCCTCACTGTCCGGCCAGCCGATACGACAGTCGCTGGCGGTGACCGGCTCGGTAGATCAGTTCGGACGAGTGCAGGCAATCGGTGCGGTGAACGAGAAAATCGAGGGATTTTTCGACATTTGCAGCAAACGTGGCCTGAGCGGTGATCAGGGCGTACTCATCCCGGCCACTAACGTGCCACACCTGATGTTGCGACGGGACGTAGTGGATGCAGCTGCAGCCGGGCGCTTTCACATCTACCCGGTGGAAACCGTGGACCAGGCCATAGAAATGCTGACCGGCTTGACTGCGGGCGAGGCTGATCTCCAGGGACATTTTCCAGAAGGTAGCGTCAACCGCAGAGTGGCGGACCGCTTAAAGCAATTGGCCGAACTCCGGCGCGCCTATGGCAGGGAGGACACCGGTTTAAGCAAAGGCGCACACGCACACGAGGATGGCGATGCAGGACAACCCTAGAATCGGCAAGGTGCTGCTCGCACTGGATGTTTCGCCGCGCAGCAGGACGGCGCTGGCGACAGCCGCCGCCTTGGCTGCCGAACTGGATGCCGAATTGGCGGGACTATTCGTCGAGGACATCAATTTGTTGCGGGTTGGCAGCCTGCCTTTCACGCGCGAACTCGGGTTTTTGTCTCCTGATTCGCGCACCATCGCATTGGAGGATGTGGAGCAGGCCTTGCGCCGTGAGGCGGAAGAAGCACAGCACCTGCTCGCCGAGACGGCCGCCCGGTTGCAGCTGCGTTGGTCGTTTCACATCGCACGCGGCCAGATTGCCGACGAGTTGTTCGCCTTGGCCGGTGAACTCGATCTTGTCGTACTGGGCAATCGCGCGCGAATGGGAATGCGGTCGCTGGGGTATTTGCTGGTTGAAACGTTGCCGGGTCTAACCCGGCCCACTCGGGAATCTCGCCCGGTCGTGGCGGTATACGATGGTTCGGCTAGTTCACACCGGGCATTGGAATTGGCGCAACGACTGGCGCTATCGGGCAGCCTGGAATTGAGATTGCTGGTACTTGCATCTACTGCAGATGAGTTCTCCTCGCGCGCAAGCGAGGCAAAGGTTCTGCTGGCGCACGCAGGAATCACCTCGGCCGCTTGCCAGTGCATCACTTACGCAGGGGTAGAGGATCTTGCTACGGCGGTGCGGCGAGAGGGCGCCGGTGTGTTGGTCCTCAACGGCGATAGGCGCTTCCGCGAAGGCGAGGGCTTCGCCACTTTGCTCAACGAGATCGACTGTCCAGTGGTTCTTGTCGGATAAATTAGAGCTGAAGTATATGAGCAGTACGGAAATTATCCTTATATTTGGCTTAGCATTACAACTGCTTTTTGAAGACCAAGACGATAATAATTTAAGAAGAAGGGGCTTTATTCTACTTGAGGAAGATTATGCAAGCTGCTGTTTCGGGCTGAACAATAATAATTTAACATAATATACATTATACGAAGTCCTTTTCGGGCCGTCGGCATCGAAGATAATCCGATGGGGACGCTTCTTTAAGGCTTTATTGCAGCCTGAAAAGCTTGAAAAAGTTTTGCGTGGTGGCCCTGCCTACTTCTTCAACAGACAAGTTACGCAGACGGGCAATTTCTTCAGCTACATGGCGCACAAAGGCAGGTTCATTAGTTTTGCCGCGGTGTGGCACCGGCGCAAGATAAGGAGAATCGGTCTCGATCAGCATACGCTCAAGCGGCACTTTCACCGCGACTTCCCTAAGTCCAGCAGCGTTCTTAAAAGTCACGATGCCGGAAAACGAGATGTAGAAACCCATAGCCATGGCGGCTTGGGCGGTTTCCCAGCTTCCGGTAAAGCAGTGCATGACCCCGCCGATTTCGCCAGCACCTTCCTGTTCCATGATTTGCAGGGTGTCATCGGCAGCTTCGCGCATGTGGACGATGAGGGGTTTGCCGCATTGCCTGGCTGCACGGATATGGTTGCGGAAACGTGTTTTCTGCCATTCCAGGTCACCTTTCAGCCGATAGTAATCCAAACCGGTTTCACCGATGGCGATGACTTTGGGATGGTGGGTGCGCGTCAGCAAATCTTCAACCGTGATCTCCCCTTCCTCCTCGTAGTCCGGGTGCACGCCAATCGAAGCATAGATATTTGGATATTGCTCGGCCAGGGCGCGCACCTCGGGAAATTCGGGGAAATTCACACTGACGCACAATGCGTGGCTCACCTCGTTCTCGCGCATTTTCTCCAGAACTTCGGGAACCTTGCCGGCAAATTCAGGGAAATTGATGTGGCAGTGGGAATCAACAAACATGCTATAGGGTGGGCAAGCCCGGTATTACATCGTATGCGTAGGCCGGCTGGAATGCAGATAACCGCCCAACAATCCTTCTATTTTGACGCGCGCCGCGGTTCCGCTGTCGTCGCTGTTGAACTGCACGCCTATGCCCTGCACCTTGTTGCCCTGGGTTCCTGCCGGCGTGATCCACACCACGCGTCCGGCCACTGGTAACTTGTTGGGATCTCCCAAGAGGCTCAACAGCATGAACACGTCATCGCCGATGTGGTAACTTTTGTTGGTGGGGATAAAAATTCCTCCACCTTTCAAAGAAGACATGTACGCCGCGTACAGCGCAGATTTTTCCTTGATATTCAAGGAAAGCACTCCAGGCCGCACTGCTGCCTGAGATTTTTGCGTATCACTCATTCCCCACCCTCTCTGTATTAAGCACCCATCTGCAATACGATATCGCCAGCTGCTCCAGCACCAGCCGGGTATTCAACGGATGCCGCACCGCGCGCTGCGCCTCCAGGAGTTCCCGGTAATAACGCACCAGATTCAAAGCGTTCGCACTTTCAGCCAGCTTTTGCAGTTTGTCCGCGAAATCCAAATGATAACGGACTTTGCCGGCAAATTTGCAGTATGTTAAGTCGCAAATCCATTTTTGCAGCCAATTGATAATATCTGAAAGCGGGTATTGCTGGGCGCTTTCTGCGAGCGAAAGAGGATTTAGCTTGGCAGCGCTGATCTGTTGCAGGAACTCCATGCGGTGCTCCTGGCTTTCTCCTTTACTGATCTCCAACGCGGCAAGTGGCGCGTAACCGGCTTGCGCTAAAACGATATCCGGTTCGTTGACACTCTGTTGCACTAGCCACATGAGCGCTGCCTCCCTCCCCGGAACCGGCATCGCCACACTACGGCAGCGGCTGACTATGGTCGGCAGCAAGCGCTGCGGCTTGTGCGAAACCAGGATGAACAAGGTATTACCAGGCGGCTCTTCCAGGGTTTTCAAAAGCGCGTTTGCCGCATGTGGATTCATTGCCTCCGCAGGATGAATCAGAATCACCTTGTAGCCATTGCGATGACTGGTAAGGTTGATGAAATCATCCAACTCCCGGATTTGCTCAATACTGATTTGATTGCCGGTTTTTTTCTCGGTGTTCCTTGTCTTTTCGTCGGTATCGGTTTCTTCGGCATGTTCGCTGTAAGCCGCCGGTTCCAGCAAGCGAAAGTCGGGGTGGTTGCCATTCGCAAACCACAAACACCCCTGGCACTTACCGCATACGGCTAAGGAGGGCAGCCGGGCTTCACACAGCAGGTACTGCGACATAGCGCGCGCGAAATCGAGCTTGCCGATACCGCTGCGGCCTTTCAAGAGGAATGCGTTTGGCCAACTCCTCAGTTGCGAAACGAGCTGCCTCCAGATATTCTCTTGCCAAGGATATATATTCATAAACAATATGATGTAATTATTTGTTTGAGTTGTTTCTTAACTTGCTCCATGCTTTGTGAGGCATCAATCACCCGAAATCGCCGCGGGTAGCGTGCGGCACGCTCTAGATAGGCCGAGCGCACATTCTCAAAGAATACTTCTTGCTCGCGCTCAAAACGATCAAACCTCGCGTTACCGGAAAGCCGCTTTTTGCCAATCGCCACTGGCACGTCAAACAGCAGAGTAAGATCGGGTTGCAACCCCTGCTGTATCCATCGTTCCAAAATTTCCAGTTTATCCGGTGACACCCCCCTGCCCCCACCCTGATAAGCAAAGGTGGCATCGCTGAAACGGTCTGCAATCACCCATGCGCCGCGCGTCAACGCGGGAAGGATTACTTTATCCAGATGCTCTCGCCGCGCTGCAAATATGATTAGTGTTTCGGTTTCAGGGTGCATAGTCTGTTTGAGCAGAACTTCTCTCAGTTTTTCTCCTAATGGCGTGCCGCCCGGCTCGCGAGTCACCACCACTTCGGGGCAACGCACCCGCAACTGCTCGGCGATCCAGGACAAGTGCGTGCTTTTGCCCGCGCCGTCTATGCCTTCGAGGGTGATGAATCTGCCTTTGGTGTTTTGCCGTGGTGAATTCAAGTCTTAATCTCCGTTGCCCCGATTGTGGCGGCCGCTTTTTTGATATTTTGTCACGGCGCGGTTGTGCTCCTCCAGCGACTCCGAAAAGTGCGATGTGCCGTCGCCCCTGGAGACAAAATACAGGGCCTTGGTGTCGGCAGGATTGAGTGTGGCCTGGATCGAGGCGAACCCTGGCAGGGCGATGGGCGTCGGCGGCAAGCCTTCGCGGGTATAAGTGTTATAAATCGTATCCCAGGTCAAATCGCGCTTGCGCAAATTTCCGTCAAACTTATCACCCAGGCCATAAATCACCGTGGGATCCGCCTGCAACTTCATGCCCAGTCTCAGGCGGTTTATTAACACTGCGGCAACCATGCGCCTCTCGGCGGCTTGAGCGGTCTCTTTTTCCACAATAGAGGCCATGATCAGCGCTTGGTGAGTATCCGAAAACGGCAAATCTTTGGCACGCGTTTCCCAAACCGTGGCGAGGTTGGATTCCATGGTTCGATAAGCGCGTTTGAGTATCGTGAGATCGCTCATGCCGTCATTAAAGAAATAAGTATCAGGGAAAAACAGCCCTTCAGCAGAATTTTCGGTGGCACCGATGCGCTTTAATATCTCCTCGTCGCTGAGGTTCGCGCTGTCATGCCGGATTCCCGGATAATCGTCAAGCACTTTGCGCAACTGATTGAACGTCCAGCCCTCGATGAAAGCGATTTCCTTCATCGTGACATCGCCTTTGGTGAGCTTGGTGAGCAACCGGTAAGGGGTTAGATTGTTGGTGAATTCGTAGTTGCCTGCCTTGATTTCCCCCGCTTTGCCCAAAACCCTTGCCATGACAATAAAACTCCATGGGTGGTCCAGAACCCCGATTTCAGTCAGCTGTTTCGCACCGTTACGCAGGCTGGAACCCTGCTTCAAGCTGAATTCCAAAGGCGTGCGCGGCAATTGCAGCGGTGTATCGGCATAATAAATCAACCAGCCCGCTGCCGTTGCGAAAACCGCTAACGCAAGAAACAACAGGGCTCTAATTAGGCGTTTCATCACAGGGTTCGTTAAGCCACTGCCTGACCTTGGGCGTGAAAGCGCCTGGCTCCCATCGGTTTTGCCCTATTTCTCCAACCTGCCACACGCCGATCACACTGTTGGTAAGAAAAATTTCATTTGCCTGCAATAACTGCACCAATAAAATATGACGCTCAGCGCAAGGAATGCCTGAGGTGGCTGCCCGTTCCAGAACACGTTTGCGCTGTACACCGGCTACACCGCATCGTGTCAGATCGGGTGTCCATAGTTCATTGCCTTTGAGCATAAACAAGTTAGTCATGGTTCCGCCGATAACAAAGCCTTCGCTATCGAGAAGCAACCCTTCGGGAACAGACGCGTCATCCCACTCCCGCCTGGCCATTACGTTTTCCAAGCGGTTAAGGTGCTTGATTCCGGCAAGACGGGACTGCCAGCTCAATCTTAAATCACATACACGCAGACTGACACCTCGCTCGTAATAGCTTGGCGGATACTCGGGAAGCGGGCTGGTAATAATGATGCGGGTAGGTGGCATGCCCGCAGTCACGCGGTAGCCGCGCTGACCCGAACCGCGGGTGATAATGATTTTCAGCACGCATTCCGGTTCTTCCAATGCAATCCGGTTAAGTTCTGTGCTCAGCACGGAGTGGCTTGGACAAGCGAGGCCCAACACCTGGCAATCGGACTGAAGTTTTTGGTAGTGGCGTCGCCAGCAATGCGCTCTTCCCTGGATCACTCGCAAAGTGCGGAATACACCGTCGCCGTAGGCAAGTCCGCGGTCGTATGCGCTCAAAAAATTAGATTGAAGACCGTTTATCAGTACCATAAGGATCAGCACCAAGCACCGCGGCTTGGGGACCAAGGAACAGCAAGCTTGCAGTTTAACCGAAAGCCGCAGAATGCGGCGCTGCTAGACTTTGCGGAATACCAAAGTACCGTTGGTGCCGCCGAAGCCGAATGAGTTTGACAACGCGACTTCAATTTTCATGTTACGCGCGGTATTGGGAACGTAATCCAGGTCGCATTGCGGATCCTGTTCAAAGATATTGATAGTGGGAGGCGCAACCTGATGAAGTATGCTTAGCGTCGAATATATCGCTTCCACACCGCCGGCGGCGCCCAGAAGATGCCCGGTCATGGATTTGGTGGAACTCACGGCTAGTTTACGCGCATGCTCGCCAAAACAACGCTTGATCGCCACGGTCTCGGCGATATCGCCCAACGGAGTGGAAGTGCCGTGGGCATTGACGTAATTAACCTGGTCGGCATTAATACCCGAGTTGCGCAAGGCGTTGAGCATGCAGCGCGCAGCGCCATCGCCGTCTGCACAAGGCGCAGTCATGTGATACGCATCCGCGCTCATGCCAAAGCCCGCGAGTTCGGCATAAATGCGCGCGCCGCGCTTTTTGGCATGCTCCATTTCTTCGAGCACCAACACCCCTGCGCCCTCCCCCAACACGAAACCATCGCGCCCCACATCCCAGGGCCTGCTGGCGGTGAGCGGGTCGTCATTGCGCGTGCTGAGCGCCCTTGCGGCTGAAAAACCGCCGATGGCCAGCTCGGTTATCGTAGATTCGGCGCCGCCGGCGACCATGATGTCGGCATCGCCGTATTCGATCAGGCGCCCCGAGTCACCAACACAATGCGTGGCGGTGGTACACGCTGTGACGATGGCCAAATTGGGGCCTTTCAGTCCAAACATAATGGAAAGATTGCCCGAAATCATGTTGATGATAGTACCGGGAATGAAAAACGGCGAAATTTTACGCGGGCCGCCTCTCAGTAATTCGCTGTGAGAGTTTTCGATCATCGGCAGGCCGCCGATACCGGAGCCGATGTTGACGCCGATGCGCTCGGCATTTTGCGGGGTGATCTCGATGCCGGAATCCTTGATCGCCTCGATACCCGCGGCCAGTCCATAATGAATAAACGTGTCCATCCGTCGGATTTCCTTGACCGAGAGATATTGACCGGGGTCAAAACCTTTCACTTCGCCGGCAATCTGGGAGCTGAATGCCGAAGGGTCAAAACGGGTGATCCTGGTGATCCCCGATTTCCCCGACAAAATGTTTTTCCAGTTTTCGGCGACGCCTATTCCGACAGGTGAAACAATGCCGAGGCCGGTAACGACGACTCTGCGTCTGGACAAGATTACTCCAGGTGCAAAAGATTAGGGGCGGGGAAGATCAGTTGAGGTGGGTCTTGATGTATTCTGTGGCCTGCTGCACGGTGGTGATTTTTTCCGCTTCTTCATCAGGGATTTCGCATTCAAATTCCTCTTCCAGCGCCATCACCAGCTCCACCGTATCCAGCGAATCGGCGCCAAGATCATCTACGAATGACGACTCGTTCTTGACTTCGGTTTCGTTAACACCCAACTGTTCGGCAACAATTTTCTTAACGCGCTGCTCTATGTTTTCCATCTAAACCCCCTTCTGTTCCTGTGGTGGTCAAGACAACTGAATCTAAATGCAACTGAAACGGTGTGCTAATCTTTCACAAACTGTGGCATTTTACCAAATTTGCCCTAATTATAAAATCGAAATTGAAACGTTCAGTTAATCCATGTACATGCCGCCGTTCACATGCAGCGAGCAACCGGTTATGTATCCTGCACTAGGAGAGGCCAGGAATACGACCGCCGCAGCCACCTCCTCCACTCGTCCCAGCCTGCCCAGCGGCACATGCAGCGTCAGCGCCTTCAGCTGCGCCTCGCTTAATGAGCGCGTCATGTCGGTGTCTATAAATCCGGGCGCAACGCAGTTGACGGTGATATTGCGGCTCGCCACTTCGCGCGCCAGAGCCTTGCTAAAACCCGCGATTCCGGCTTTGGCCGCCGAATAATTGGTTTGCCCGGCATTGCCCATTACCCCTGAAACGGAAGTGATACTGATGATACGTCCATAGCGCACTTTCACCATGTCGCGCAGCACCGCCCGGCTTAGCCTGAATACCGATTTCAGGTTGATGGACATTATTTCATCCCACTCTTCGTCTTTCATGCGCAGCAACAGATTGTCGCGGGTGATCCCGGCATTATTCACCAGGATCGAAATTGCACCATAACGCTGCCGGGTCTCCGCGACCAGTTGTTCAATTCTGTCGCCATCATTTACATTCAAAACCAGTCCCGTACCCTGGAAATGGTTTGCCGCAAGATAGCCGCTGATCGCTTCAGCACCGCTTTCTCTGGTGGCCGTGCCGATTACGGTCGCGCCTTGCCTGCCCAGTTCCATAGCGATGCCTTGGCCGATGCCGCGGCTCGCTCCGGTAACTAACGCAATATGCTTGTCTAAAATCATACAGAGACTATTGGTCAAGCCCGTGGTAAATGCACTCTAAACCATCACAGACAAAGCCTGTTTCAGGGTGTTGCTGTCAATCAATGCCATCACTTCCAGGTTGGCGGCTATGCGCTTGTTCAAACCAGCCAGGACTTTGCCGGGCGCGCATTCGGCGATATGGGTAATACCTTTTCGCACCAAAGCCTGAATGGTTTCCACCCAGTGCACCGGATTATAAAGCTGTCGCACCAAAGCATCCTTGATTGCCTGCGACTCTGTATGGATATTGACGTCCGCATTATGCAGCACCGGAATTCGCGGTGTCTTAAGTGTTAGTGATTGCAAGCGTTGCCTGAGCTGGTTTGCAGCGTCCCGCATAAGGGAACAATGGGCAGGCACACTCATCGGCAGCATAACGGTGCGCTTCGCACCTCTGGCTTTAGCCGCTTCCATGCCGCGCAATACGGCCGCTCTATGTCCTGCTATCACCACTTGTTCCGGGGAGTTGAAATTTACGGCTTCCAGCACCTCACCCTGCGCCGCCTCAAGGCATAGCTCGCGCACTTGTTTTTCCTCCAGTCCGAGAATTGCGGCAATCCCGCCCGTGCCTTCAGGTACCGCTTGTTGCATCGCTTCAGCCCGAAACCGCACCAGCGGCAAGGCATCTGCAAAGCTTATCGCGCCGCTCGCTACCAGGGCAGTGTATTCTCCCAAACTATGGCCTGCCAGCAGCGCCGGCTCTGCGCCGCCCAGGCTTTCCCAGGCGCGGTATACGGAAATACCTGCGACCAGCATCAGCGGCTGCGTGTTAACCGTCATGTTCAATGCGGATTCCGGGCCGTTTTCGGCTAGCGCCCACAAATCCTGATCAAGGATATGCGAGGCTTCCTCAAATGTTTCACGCACCACGGACATATCCGCATAACCGCGCATCATACCAACCGATTGAGAACCCTGCCCTGGAAATACGAATGCAAACTTCATGTTTGTTTTACCAGCGCAACAATACCGAACCCCAAGTAAAGCCGCCCCCCACTCCTTCCATCAGAATAAGTTCACCCGCCTTGATGCGCCCGTCCTGGACCGCGCAGTCCAGCGCAAGCGGAATCGAAGCAGCAGAAGTGTTGGCATGACGATCCACCGTTACCACCACCCGATCCATACTTAAACCCAGCTTCTTCGCAGCAGCCTCAATGATGCGGATATTCGCCTGATGTGGAATCAGCCAGTTGACATCACTTTTTTTGAAATTGTTTGCAGTCAAGGCTTCATCCACCATTTCACACATAACCTTGACGGCAAATTTGAACACCGTATTGCCCTCCATTACCACATGCGCGTTACCCACGACTTTTCCATTGCTGACACTACCCGGAACCGACAAAACCTTGTAGTAGCTGCCATCCGCATGCAAACGGGTGGAAATGATCCCCGGCGTTTTACTCGGTTTGGCAATTATCGCCCCGGCGCCATCGCCGAATAAAACACATGTGCCGCGGTCGGACCAGTCGAGGATGCGTGAATATACTTCGGTGCCCACCACCAACGCGCAATGGGATTGCCCGAAGCGGATGAACAAATCAGCCGTGGCAAGCGCGTATACGAAACCGCTGCACACTGCCTGTACATCAAATGCCGGGCAGTTTTTAATTCCCAGTTTCGCCTGCAAGATACATGCGGTGCTCGGGAAAATCATGTCGGGAGTGCTGGTGGCGACGATGATTAAATCAATGTCACCGGGCGCAACTTGTGCCGCACGCATGGCATTCTTGCTGGCATGAAGCGCAAGGTCACTGGCTTTTTCGTCTTCCGCCGCAATGTGCCTCTGGCGGATTCCGGTACGCGAGACAATCCACTCGTCCGAGGTGTCCACCAGGGCCTCGAGGTCGCGGTTGGTAAGGATTTTTTCGGGGAGATAGCTGCCGCTGCCTGCAATGCGGGAATACATCAGGCGAGCCCTTCGTGAATCAGCGCCATGCGTTCGCTGATGCGCCGCAAAACGCCGTTGCGCACCTCTTCTGCCGCGCGTTCAATAGCAAATTCAAATGCAAAACTGTCGGCATCGCCGTGGCTTTTCACCACAATGCCGCGTAAACCCAGCAGGCTGGCGCCGTTGTAACGGCGAGGATCAACGCGACGCTTATAAGCATTGATCACCGGGAGCGCGATCAATCCGGCCAGACTGGTAAATATGTTGCGCTTGAATTCGTTGCGCAAAAATGTAGCCAGCATCTGCGTCAGTCCTTCCGAGGTTTTGAGGGCCACGTTGCCAACGAAACCATCGCAAACCACGACGTCAGTCGTGCCCTTGTAAATATCATCGCCCTCGATGTTGCCATAAAAATTGAGGCCGCTGTTGCGCAGCAATTCCGCCGCCTGTTTCACCACCTCGCTGCCTTTGATGTCTTCTTCGCCGATATTGAGCAATCCCACGCTGGGTTTTGCGATATGCTCAACTGAGGCCATCAGTGTCGCGCCCATAATGCCGAATTGCAGCAGATGCTGCGGGGTGCATTCAACATTCGCTCCCAGGTCGAGCACACAGGTGCGCCCCTGAAGCGTAGGCAGGATGGAGGCGATGGCCGGGCGCTCGATACCGGGCAAGGTTTTCAGGACAAACCGGGAAATCGCCATCAATGCACCGGTGTTCCCCGCGCTCACGCAGGCCTGGGCTTCACCGCTCTTGACCAGATTGACTGCCACTCGCATCGAGGAATCTCTTTTGCCGCGCAGCGCCTGCGCCGGTGGCTCATCCATGGTCACCACTTCGCTGGCGTGATGGATTCGTAATCTCGGGTTGATCTCGAGATGGGCCGCGTGCAGTTCAGGTTCAACAAGCTCGCGCAAACCCACCAGAACAATATGGGCATCAGGATATCGCCGCTGGAATTTTACTGCCGCAGGCACCGTGACGTGCGGACCATGGTCGCCGCCCATGCAATCAATGGCTACCGTGATATCCATTACCGGTGCTGGCAGGGGTGCGCCAAGGAAAGAAAACGGTTATTCGCCCTTGCTGGGTACTACTTTTTTGCCGCGGTAATAGCCGTTGGGGCTGATGTGATGGCGCAAATGCACTTCGCCGGTGGTCGGCTCAACCGCCAGCGGCGGGTTGGCCAAAAAGTCATGGGCGCGGTGCATGCCGCGTTTTGACGGAGACTTTTTGTTTTGCTGAACTGCCATAACAAACTCCTCGTTTACTTTGCAGATTTTTTAAGCGCCGCAAGAAGCGCGAAAACTGATTGGGCGGCTTCACCGCCGGCACGCTTGGTCATGCTGCATGCGGCCGTTTCATGCCTGGGGGAAATCGGCAGCTTCAATATGATTTCTTCCTCGAGCAAAGCCAATACATCCATTTCCGCTTCGGCCAAAATACAATCCACGGCCTCGTTCTCTTCGGTAACTTCAGGGAATTCTTTTTCGTCCTCGATCAGCAATAGATCCGAAACCAGGTCTAAATCATGCGCCAACTCCCCGAGGCAGCGCTGGCATTTCAGGTAAAGCTTGCCTCTGATCGCCAGATGCAGCAGTGATTTCCCCTCCGCGTCCACCGCTCCGCTCAACTCATACTCGATGACACCGTCAGCGGAAAACAAATAATCGCGCAGGCGGCGCAGCTTTGCAGTTGCTATTTTACCACGTAAAACTTCAGCGCTTCGTGAAAATTCAAGGCTATCAAGCACGATCTGTTCAGACATAAGGCGCGCATGATATTATTTTTACAGTTTCGTGTCAAAAACATAGGAGAAAACTTTGAGCCTTCCGCAGCTGGTTCTGGCTTCGACTTCCGCTTACCGCCGCGAGTTGCTCGAGCGCCTGCACATCCCCTTTTCCACCGTTGCGCCGAATGTGGATGAAACGCCTTTGCATGGCGAATTGCCAGAACAAACCGCCGCACGTCTCGCTCAATCGAAAGCGGCCGCAGCAGCCAGACAGTGGCCGCAAGCACTGATTATCGGCTGTGACCAGGTTGCAACGCTGGAAGGCGCGCAGCTTGGCAAGCCTTACACCCATGAAAACGCATTTAAGCAATTGCAATTATTACGCGGCAAAATCGCGATGTTTTACACCGCGGTGTGCCTGCTCAACGCGGCAACCGGCAACACCCAAATCCAGGTCATCCCTTACCGCGTGCGCTTTCGCCGTTTAAGCGATGCGCAAATTGCCAGCTACCTCGTCAAAGAACAGCCCTATCATTGCGGTGGAAGCGCCAAAACCGAAGGCTTGGGGATCGCGCTGATTGAAGCCATGCAAGGCGACGACCCCTGGGCACTAATCGGACTGCCGCTTATCGCATTGGTGGACATGCTGAAAAACGAAGGGCTGGAGGTCATCTAGGCCCATGCAGCCTGGCATTTTGTATCTCGTCCCTGCTCCACTCGGCCACGGTGATATTTCCGTGGCGGTGCCGGAGGGAGTCAAGCGTATTGTCGCCACCCTCGACACTTTTATTGTGGAAAATGCCAAAACCGCAAGACAATATCTGGCGAGTTTAGAACTTTCCACGCCGCTGCAGCAGATTAAGCTCCTGGTTCTCAACGAGCATACCCGACCTGAGGAACTTACAGATCTACTCAAGCCGCTGCTTTCAGGAAAAAACGTAGGCTTGATGTCAGAAGCCGGTTGCCCCGCAGTAGCCGACCCCGGCGCCGATTTGGTAAAGTTGGCTCACGCAAATCGCATCAGGGTGGTGCCGTTGGTCGGCCCTTCAGCCATCCTGCTCGCGCTGATGGCTTCAGGACTGAACGGGCAGCGCTTTGCCTTTCACGGCTACCTGCCAGTTAGCAGCGAGGAAAGAATAAAAAAGATTGCGGAACTGGAAAAGACTTCGAAAGCACTGGATCAGACGGAAATTTTCATCGAAGCGCCTTACCGCAACCGCAAGCTGCTGCAAAGCCTGCTTGAAACCTGCCGCGAAACCACCCTGTTGTGTCTGGCCACCGATATCACTCTCGCGAGCGAGAGCATCACTACCAAACGCATCAGCGAGTGGAAAAGCAAGCTACCGGAAATCAATAAACGGCCGACAGTGTTTCTGCTTTACGCCGGCTAGTGCAAAGCCCAGCGCGGGCTGTCGAACAGCGCCTTGGCCATGGCGCCGCCAAAGCGCCGCGAAAAGCGTTCGACCACGCTCTCATGTAGGGTAAAATCCACCACGTTTTCCGCCTTAATCACTTCCCGCGCCACATAATCCACACTGCCCATGGCGTCAGCCAAGCCAAGCTCAATGCTCTTTTGCCCGGTCCATACCAGGCCGCTGAATATGTCCGGGGTTTCCTTTAAGCGCTTGCCCCTGCCCTGGCGTACTACTTGTATAAACTGCTGGTGAATTTCGTTAAGCATTTTCTGCGCATAGTCTTTCTGTTCAGGATTCAACGGCGAGAATGGATCGAGAAACCCCTTGTTTTCTCCTGCGGTAAACAGGCGGCGCTCTATACCAAGTTTTTCCATGGTCCCGGTAAACCCAAAAGCGTCCATCAGCACGCCAATCGAGCCGATGATGCTTGCCTTGTTCACAAAAATTTTGTCGGCAGCCACAGCGACGTAATAACCACCCGATGCACAGACGTCTTCCACCACCGCATACAGCGGGATATTGGGATACTTTGCGCGCAACCTGCGTATCTCATCGTTGATGCTACCCGCCTGCACCGGGCTGCCACCCGGGCTGTTAATGCGCAGAATGACGCCTTGCGTGTTCTTGTCTTTAAAAGCCTGCTGCAGCCCGGAATTAATGTTCTCGGCGCTGCCTTCAGTGCCGGGCGCGATAATTCCCTCGAGCTCAACCAGCGCGGTGTGCTTGCCTGAAAGCGGCACTTCTTTTTTGCCTATCCAGCCTACGGCGAGAAACAGCAAGCCGAACAGCCAGATAAACGACAATAGCTTGAAAAAAATACTCCAATGGCGCGCCCTGCGCTGCTCTTGCAGTGCCGAAAGCGCGAGCTTTTCTAGAACTTGACGTTCCCAGTTACTATCGGGGCTGTTGTTTTCCGGCATATCTAGCCTCTTCGGATAATCACGTAAACCTTGCCGTTTTTCTCTTCTACAGCGAGACGCTCCAACTCACCGCCTTTACACGGCCCGGCCACACATTGACCGGTTTCCGGAAGGTAAGTAGCGCCATGCGTACAACATACCAAGTATAACCCGGAACTATCGAAAAATTCACCCCCGTGCCAGTCCAGTTCCACGCCCATATGGGCGCAGCGGTTCAAATAGGCATAAGGAACCTCTGATTAGGTCCTCCGCGGGTTGCGTTGCTGGCAAAATGCGGATGAATGCAAGGCGCGCGACGAAGGTCGTAGTTGAGCCTACGAAGCCAAGGAGCGCAACGACGCAGACGCCGCATTTTGCCGCAACCCGGAGGGACGGGGCTTGTCCAGGCGGTCTGCTTTGTCGCTCGGCTTGCCAAGGGGAATGACCCTTAGCTGCGCCTCGCTTCGCGCATCCCATCCCGGAAAGCCACCGTCGCAACCGCGTGGGACTTAATCAGAGGTTCCTAGGCCGTGCCATGATAGCGAATAACAAAAGCGGGGAAAGTCCCGCCCGAACGCTCGAGATTGAAACGCACCCCTTTGCCGCGATCGGCAAGGTCCCGGCTATCGCAAATCACGCGTGTGTTTTCAGCCATTGCTGCAACTCCCGGGTATCGATTACGCAGGCAAGAGGGGAAAGCGCAAGCAGGCTTTCCTTGGAATGGGCGCCATAACCGACGGCGAGCGAAGCCACTCCGGCACTTCGCGCCATCTGCAAATCGTGAGTGGTGTCGCCGATCATCAGCGTTTTGTCCGCTGCAACTTGCAATTCCTCAATCAGCTCGAGCAGCATGGCGGGATGTGGTTTGGAGAAACACTCATCGGCACAGCGCGAAGCGTGAAAATACTGCCCCAGCCCGGTCTCATGAAAATCCCGGCTCAGCCCTTTGCGGCTTTTGCCGGTCGCCACCGCAAGCAGAAAACCCGCTGAGTGTAATTTTTGGATGGTTTCAATGGCTCCCGGGAAAACCGGTATTGGTGCATCCCTGGAAAGAAAATGATAGCGGTAACGCTCCGCCAATCGCGGGTAATCACTCACGGGAAGCTCCGGAAGTAAATGCGCCAGCGCTTCCCTGAATCCCAGGCCGATAATATGCCGCACTTGCCTGGCATCGGGAACCGGCAAACCAAAATCGATACACGCGACCTGCATCGAGGCCACGATAAGGTCCGCCGAATCCGTTAATGTGCCGTCCCAATCGAATACCAAAAGTTCAAAACGCTTTGGCTTCAAGGCCGTTTCAGCCTTTGCTTGGCTCAGCACGGTGCTCCTCCAGATTGTCGATAAACCGCTGCAAGTCTTCAGGGAGAGGCGCTTCCAGCTGCAAAACTGCTCCACTTGCGGGATGTTTGACCACCAGCTTGCAGGCATGCAGGAACATGCGCTTGAGGCCCCGCTTCGCCAGTTCGCGATTCAATGCATAATCGCCATACTTAGGGTCACCAAGAATGGGGAAGCCCAGATGCGCAAGATGCGCGCGGATCTGATGGGTACGTCCGGTTTTAAGTTCCGCTTCAAGCAAGCTGAACTCCTGCCAGTTTTGGCGCAGAAAAAACAGCGTATGCGCGGCCTGCCCGCCTGTTTTCACGGCAACGCGCCGCTCGCCGGATGCCGTCACATATTTATGCAAGGGAAGCCTGACACTCTGCTTTTGATTGAGCCACCTACCCTTGACCAGTACCAGGTAGCGCTTTTCAACTTCTCCCGCGCGGAGCATTTGATGGAGCGTGGTGAGTGCGCTGCGTTTTTTTGCGAGCAGCAGGATGCCAGAAGTATCGCGGTCCAAGCGATGCACCAACTCCAGAAATCTCGGTTTAGGCTCGCGCATGCGTAAAAGCTCGACAATTCCGCTGCTGACCCCGCTTCCTCCGTGCACCGCAATGCCACTAGGTTTGTTGATGGCGAGCAGGCTATCATCTTCAAATAATACCTCCAGCAGCAGGTTGGAGCGCGGTGCGGTATCTTGTGGTGTTCGTTTGGCGGTACGCACAGGAGGAATGCGCAGTTTATCGCCGACCTGCAAGCGGTAAGTCGGCCCGACGCGCTTGCTGTTTACCCGCACTTCGCCGCCGCGCAGTATGCGGTAAATGTGGCTTTTAGGAACTCCTTTTAAAACCTTCGCCAAGTAATTGTCTATGCGTTGGTTTTCGCTGTCCTCGCCGATGCTCCTCCAGGAAACAGATGCTTTGCTTAAATCACGCATTTTGCTTATACTTGAAATTCATGGTTTTCCCAGGCCGGTGCGGAAACCGTCATCCGGTCCCATGTTCAGCACCAAGTGCTTGAACACATTGACAAAACCTGATAACTGGTTAACTTCGCTCACCACATTAAAGTAGCGAGAGCAACCGAGATACGCGCTCCGAGCAGATTTTTAAGTCCTGAGCTAAATAGATAACAGGATTTTACTGACAAACCCGTTGAGTGAATTGTCCGTCCGTTTCAGCCGATTCGAAATTATGACGAGCACATGACGAATACTCGATACATAAACGCCATTATAGACGCGTAAGGGTTTGCCCTGCCCGTGCAGAGCGCGGGAGAGCATAAAATGAAACGCATGTTGTTTAACGCGACGCAAGCCGAGGAGTTGCGCGTCGCGATAGTCGATGGTCAACAGCTCATTGACCTCGATATAGAATCCGCAGGCAAGGAGCAACGCAAAAGCAATATCTACAAGGGTGCCATCACCCGCATCGAGCCCAGCTTGGAAGCCGCCTTTGTTGACTACGGCGGCGAACGGCACGGGTTCCTCCCCTTTAAGGAAGTCGCCCGCTCTTATTTCCAGTCCGGAGAAAACATCGACCCGGCGCGCGCGCGCATACAGGACGTGCTGCGCGAAGGGCAGGAACTGATCATTCAGGTGGACAAGGATGAACGCGGCAGCAAAGGCGCCGCGCTCACCACCTTCATCAGTCTTGCGGGCCGCTATCTGGTGCTGATGCCTAATAATCCCCGAGGCGGAGGAGTGTCACGGCGTGTGGAGGGCGAAGAGCGTAATGAATTGCGCGACATAATGGCGCAACTCAACGTGCCCCAGGGCATGAGCATCATCGGCCGCACCGCCGGCATCAGCAGAAGTTTCGAAGAATTGCAATGGGATTTAAATTACCTGTTGCAGTTATGGGAGGCGATAGAAAACGCCGCCAAAAAGGAAAAAGCCCCTTCTCTGATTTACCTGGAAAGCAGTCTGGTGGTACGCGCCATTCGCGATTATTTCCATCCCGAGATCAGCGAAATTTTGATTGACACTGAGGGCATCTACGATCAGGCCAGGCAGTTCATGAGCCATGTGATGCCGAGCAATGTTAACCGCATCAAGCTTTACAAAGACGATGTGCCGCTGTTCTCGCGCTTTCAGATCGAGCATCAGATCGAGACCGCGTTTGCACGCCAGGTTCTCCTGCCGTCCGGCGGCGCCATCGTCATAGACCACACCGAGGCATTGGTTTCAATAGACGTGAACTCGGCGCGCGCCACGCGCGGAACGGATATCGAACAAACGGCGCTGCATACCAACATCGAGGCAGCGGATGAAATCGGACGCCAACTGCGCCTGCGCGACTTGGGCGGCCTCATCGTGATTGATTTCATAGATATGGAAATCCAGCGCAGTCAGCGCGAAGTGGAAAACCGTCTGCGTGAAGCGCTACGCTATGACCGTGCGCGCGTGCAGATGGGCAAGATTTCGCGTTTCGGCCTCATGGAACTGTCGCGCCAGCGCCTGCAGCCGTCATTAGGTGAAACCAGCCATATGCCCTGCCCGCGTTGCCACGGCACCGGCCACATCCGCGGCACCGAGTCAACCGCACTGCACATCCTTAGAATCCTTCAGGAAGAAGCGATGAAGGAAAACAGCGCCGCGATTTACGCCCAGGTGCCGGTCGATGTTGCGACTTTTCTGCTCAATGAAAAGCGCGCGGAAATCCACAGCATTGAATCGCGTCTTCGGGTCAACGTGGTGCTGATACCGAACATCCATCTGGAGACACCAAACTACAATATATCCCGCTTACGCCACGATGAACTCGCACAGGCCGAACCGGCAGCGAGCTACAAAATGGTGGAAGCGCCTGCTGCAGAAGCCGAAGCAGCCAAGCCAGGACAAGAAACCAAACCCGTGCGCCAGGAGGCAGCGGTACAAGGAATTACACTCGGACAACCTGCCCCAGTGATTCTTCCAGCCAAGCCCACGCTGATTTCAAAAATCCTCGCCTGGTTCAAACGGGAGGAAAAGACGAAAGAAATAGCGCAGCCCAAAACGCGGCAACCCATGCGCGGCAGGCGGCGCGAGCGCTTCGAACAGCATGCCAGGCAAAGAAGCCGTGCTGGAAGCGAACCCGCGACAAGAGGATTCCAGCCTGAACGGCAACGCTCGGTTGACCGGACTGAGAACCAACCGGGTCAAAGACCGCGACAGCAACGCCCCGAGCCCAAACCGGAAGCCGCGGTGGCCAAAACAGAGAGACCTGATTCACCGCAAGAGATGGGTGAACACAGGGGCAAACGCGGCAGGCGGGGCGGCAAGCGCGAGCGCGGTGAGCGCAAAGAAAGCTACGCCGCGCCAGTACGGCAGCCACCTAAACCTGTGATAACCGCGCCGGCAACAGCAGCAGTCGCAGAAACGGCGCAGATGCAACTCAGGGAAGCGCCTCAGCAGCAATTCAACGAGACGAAGCCCGCAAGCGAGGTGATCCCTGCTGTCGAGGTTCATGCCGAGTCCACGCCTGTTCACAGGGCACAGGATAGCGTTGTGGTCAATGAGGCTGCAACACCGGCAAAAATTCTCGCCGACCTATACCAGGCCAACGAAGCGGGCGATCTGGTGCAAATCGAAACCAGCCCGGAAAAAGCCAAAGTAACAACGGGTGAAACAGAAGCTCCCGAAGCGCCGCCAAGGCCGCCGCGCATCAGACCTGCCCAGACTTCGAGCGAAGATGAGCCGCTGGTGCAGGTGGAAACCCGCAAGTAAGGCCATAACCGTTCCATGGATATTTCCTTCGTCTCAGCCACCATTGTGTTGCTGCTGGTGGTTGATCCGTTCGGTAATATCCCGGTGTTTGTTGCAGCGCTGGCCAATACCGAAGGCTCGCGCAGGCTCGGCATCATTCTCAGGGAATGCGCCATCGCTTATGTGGTGCTGCTCGCCTTCATGTTCGTCGGCGCACCTTTCATGCGCGTGCTGAATCTTTCGCAAAGCTCGCTCGGAATCGCCGGTGGCGTGATTTTGTTTTTGATCGCGCTGCGCATGATATTCCATCACCCCGGCGGAATTTTCGGCGACAAGATGGACCGGGAGCCTTTCATCGTTCCGCTCGCGATTCCCTCGATTGCCGGTCCTTCGGCGCTCGCAACGGTATTGCTGCTGGTTTCCAGAGAACCCGAGCGCATCGCTGATTGGATAACCGCGCTCAGCCTCGCACTCGGCATTTCAACCTCGGTGCTCGTTTTCGCCGAGCGCATCAGCCGGCTCGTCGGCGAGCCCGTCGTTCAGGCTTTTCAGCGCTTGATGGGTTTGATCCTGACCGCGATCGCGGTGGAAATGTTGTTGCGCGGTATCGAGCAATTCGTGCGCCAATTGCCCAAGCCCGTTTAAGCAAACCTGGCTTTCGAGCTACCGGCTCAGGCGCTTGACCAGACCTTCCACTGCATCCTCCAGCATGTCCAGTACCCGCTCGAAAGCAAGGCTGTCGCCCGAATAGGGGTCGGGAATTTCCCAGCCCGGGTAATTGCTGCTGAATTGCGTGACCAACGTGAGCTTGTGCAGGGATTCCGGCGGGCACGCCTTTTTCAATATCGCCAGATTGCTTTTATCCATCACCAGTATGAAATTAAAAGTTTCGAAATCATCCATCGTCACCTGGCGCGCATGCATTCCTTCCATGCCATAACCCCTGTGCTCCGCCGCTGCCTGTGCCCGCACGTCAGGAGCACTGCCGAGATTGAAATCGTGGGTACCCGCCGAATCCGCGCTGAAGGCATGTTCTAGACCCGCTTGCTGAATGCGCCGACGGAACACCGCTTCCGCGGTGGGCGAGCGGCAGATATTGCCCGTGCAGATAAAAAGAACCCTTATTTTTTCCAACTCGGCCAATCTATCTATTTACCCAAGGGAGAGAACCCGTAGTAAAAGTAATATTTTAGACAACTGTTTGCTTCTGTGGAGCGAGTTGATTTAACAGGCTCGACTCACGTTGGTAAAAGCCCTCGGTGTGAAAACTCTCCGGCAGCTTCAGCAATTCGTAATCCAGATGATGGCAAAGCTCGTGCAACAATGTTCTCAAGAAGGTTCGGAAAGCCACGACCTGCCGGCGCTGTGCGGTGCGCATCCAGACCTCGATTTGCGCCAAATCGCGGTCATCAGCCGGAGTGTAAAGACCTTGGAGTTCGCCCCATCGCCCGTGGGGCCGCGTTGCGTAAACCTTAACCCGCGCCGCAGAGACGTTTAGCGCTGCATTCAACCGGTCGAGGATACGCTGGCAAACGGTTTCCACTTCCTTGGTTTGATCGCACTTGAGGTTGTTTTCAAGCGCCTCAAGCAAGGAATCAAAACGTGTTTCCGGCAACTGAATTGAACGAATCCCGTCGCTGCGGCGGTAAATCCGCTGTTGCGCTCTGTTTAACCGTTTGTAATAGGCAAAAGGCACAGACTCTCTGGGAATGTGAAACAAAGATTGCCAAATGCCCGTTATAATATCAGTTCAAAACAAAATTAATTTGTCTTCGACCTCATTTTATCGCTCTGTGTCGAACCTTCCCGCGTTGACTCAAAAACCAAAACCATGTAATTTACCCAACAGACTGCCGTCCCACCCCCAACCACGAGCGGCACACTTCCATGACCATGACCCTTGGTCGCAGTAATGGAGCAAACCCATGAAAATCGTGCTAGCGATTGCCGGTCTATGTCTTGCTCTTACTTCGATCGCCCAACTGCCTTCAGAAGCGCCTGCCGGATTTGACGATAAGAGCAACGGCATGGTGGATGAGGCCACTCACCAGGCTGACCAGGAAAATTTTGACGAGGTCGAGACCGTAGAGGACGGCCTGGGTCCTCTCTACAACGCGCAGTCCTGCCGCGAGTGTCATCAGGATCCGAAATCGGGCAGCGCGAGCCAGATTACGGAATTGCGCGTCGGCCATCTCGGACCGGACGGTCGCTTCCGAAATCCAAGGATTCCTATTGCCCGGGGCGCCGAAATCATCACCGGCCGATCGCTGGTGAATGACCGCGCCATCTGTCCGAATGAGGATTTTCCTGATACGGAAATTCATGAACGCGTGCCCCAATCCGAAACCATCCGCACAACCCGCATCTCGCTTAACCTTCTGGGCGACGGGTTCGTTGAAGCTGTCGCTGATCAGACCCTGATTGAGCTTGCACGCAAGCAGTGTCGAAGCACCCACGGGAAAATCTGCGGCCAGGTGCTTCGCGTTCCTATCGTCGAAGCTCCCGGGCACACAGGTGTCGGACGGTTCGGCTGGAAGAATCAGCAAGCAAGCCTGTTGTCGTTCTCCGGCGATGCCTACCTGAATGAAATGGGCATCACCAGCCGGCTGTTTCCCGACGAAGTCACCAATCTCTGCAATACGGCGCCCGAACCCAACAATACTGCCGGGGCCGACGGGTTGGATGATGTGGACAAGTTTGCCCGTTTTATCCGCGCCACCAAAACTCCGGCGCGCGACAGCGTGCTCGCGGAGACCCTGAAAGTGAAGCGGGGATCAAAGCTATTCGACAGAGTCGGCTGCTCCACCTGTCACGCACGCACTCTAACGACCGCGCGGGCGGGAACGATGATCAACGGCGGCACTTTTGAAATTCCCGACGCACTGGGAGAAAAAACGTTTCATCCGTTCTCGGATTTTCTGTTGCACAACGTGGGAACAGGCGACGGGATAGTCATGGCGATGGATGAACACTATGGTCGCAACGCGTACAAAATTTCCTGGAAGAACTTCTCACTTGAGCGCATGCAGGCCACGCGAAACAAGGTGCGCACGGCGCCTCTGTGGGGTGTGAGGCTGCGGACTCGATTGATGCACGACGGCGCATCGGTCACGTTTTCCGATGCGATCCAGCGACACCGCGGTGAAGCAAGCACGGTGACCCGCAACTTCCAGGGGCTTTCCACCCCGGATCGCGAAGCGCTGCTTGAATTCTTGAGATCCCTGTGAAGGCGCTGCAACGTTTCTGTAAATTACATTTCTGATCCGATTTCCCCAGACATGCTTACTTCGCCGCTTCAACTCAAGTTTCTTTTAAATTGGTGCTAAAGCCGGTAAATCAACCCGCCAGCTCATTTGTCGGAGGAACAGCCGGTTTGAATTTTCAAAAGTGCGGGATAAGCGAAACAAGACCAAACTTCTTGTGCGGATTACTAAACGACTTACTGCGCGGCAAGCGGCTGCTCGATTTCCCAACCCCCACCCAGCGCCTTATAAACGGCCACCAGCGCGGTCGCAGTGCTGGTTTCGCTCTGCGCCAACTGCTGCTCGGTATCAAGCAGCCTGCGCTCGGCATCTAGTTCAGTCAAGAAGGTGGCAATTCCTTCCTGGTAGCGCTGTCGCGAAAGTGCCGCTGCTTCCCTGCTGGCCGCCGCTGCCGCCCGCAGATAATCGCGCCTCACGCGCTCGCGTCCGAAGTTGACGAGTGCGTCCTCGGTTTCCTCCAGCGCGGTCAGCACGGTTTTTTCGTAAAACGCAAGATTGGCTTCCGTGCGCGCATCCGCAGCCCGTATTCCGGCACGCACCCTTCCCAGGTTGAACGCCGCCCAACTGATCGAGGGAATGATGGAATAAGTATCGCTGCCGCTCCTGCCGAGCCCGGACAGATTATGAGCTTCGTATCCAACGCTGCCATTAAAGGTGACGCGGGGGAAAAGATCGGCAACCGCCACCCCGACGCGCGCCGTGGCAGCCGCCAGGCTTCTTTCAGCAACCCGGATATCGGGACGCCGCCGCAGCAAGTCTTCAGGATGTCCGAGCGCAACCGGTCCGCTGTACTCAGGCAGCGGCACAGGTTCATCGAGCTCCGCGACCAGCGCTTGCGGCGGCTGGCCGGTCAGCACGCTGAGTCTATATATAGTGCGTCGGACAGACGCTTCAAGTAGTGGAATGGTGGCAAGCGTAGTGTTTAACTGCTGTCGCGCATTGGCGGTATCGAGTTCAGTGCCCCGTCCTCCTTCCAGCACCGCGAGGGTGAGATCCAGGGTTTCCTGCTGGTTTTTCGCATTGTCCCCGGCCACCTGCAGCTGGTTCTGCTCGCCCCGCAACTCGAAGTAGTTCCGGGCGACCTCGGCGATGAGGCTCACCATCACGTCACGGCGCGACGCCTCCGCCGCCTCGACGTCCGCTGTCGCAGCCTCGATGTTACGGCGCACGCGTCCGAAGAAATCAAGCTCCCAGAACGCATCGAAACCGGCTTGGAAAAGCCCGCTATTGCGTGACGAGCCGGGAAGTGTTGCGTCCCTGGCTGCGCGCTCCTTGGTATAGCTGGCTGCTGCAGTTACAGTCGGAAAGCGATCGTAACCCACCTGAACCTGGAGTGCCCGCGCTTCCAGCAGGTTTGCCGTGGCGATGCGCAAATCATGATTGGCGGAAATCGCGGCTTCAATATAGCGGTTGAGGTTCTCGTCGTTGAATCCTTTCCACCAGGCGGCTTCAGCGTTTGCCGTAGTCACCCCTTCCTGGTTTGCATTGGCAAAGTCCTCTTCGACCGGCATATCCGGCTTCTTGTAATCAGGCCCGACCAGCGCACAGCCCGCCAAGGCCACTACATATGCAGTGCTCACCAGGCGAAGCAGCCCTGAAAAATCCACGAATCCGGAAAATTTGGGTCTGCCCGCCACGTTAATGTTTTTCATTTATTCGGGCTCGTGTTTGGCGGCGGGCGCTCCATCGCGGGCCGCGCCACCTGCCTGCGTAGCGGCGGCAATCGCCAGCCGCGCCTCGCGCCGCTCGACAAACTTGCGGATCACCACATAGAACACGGGAGTCAAAAATATTCCAAAAAACGTCACACCCAGCATGCCGCTGAATACCGCCGTCCCCAATGCCTGGCGCATTTCTGCGCCGGCCCCTACGGAAAATACCAGCGGCAGAACACCGAAGATGAAGGCAAAAGACGTCATCAGGATGGGTCGCAGGCGCAGCTTGCATGCTTCGATTGCGGCATCGAACCGGTTCATCCCCCGGTCCTGGTGCTGCTTGGCGAATTCAACGATCAAAATCGCGTTCTTGCAGGCGAGACCCACCAGCACTACGAAGCCGATCTGGGTGAAGATGTTATTGTCGAATCCCCGCAGCCACACGCCGGTGATGGCGAACAACAAACACATCGGCACGATGAGAATAATCGCGAGCGGCAATGACCAGCTTTCATACAAGGCAGCGAGCGCCAGGAAGACGAACACCACCGACAGCGGAAAGATGACGATGGCGCTGTTGCCCGCGAGAATCTGCTGGAAGATCAGTTCGGTCCATTCAGTGCCGAATTCCCTGGGCAGTTCTTTCTTTGCGAGATTATCCATGATTCCGATGGCCTGGCTGGAGCTCAAGCCGGGTGCGGTGTTGCCGTTCAGTTCCGCGGCGGGAAACAGGTTGTAGCGCGTCACCCGGTCCGCACCGGTCGTTTCCTTGACCGATACCAGCGTGCCCAATGGCACCATGTCGCCCTTGACATTGCGCGTCTTGAGCAAACGAATGTCATCCGCGCTCAAGCGGAACGGCGCGTCCGCCTGCACCCTGACTTGGTAGGTGCGGCCGAACAAATTGAAATCATTGACGTAGAGCGAGCCCAGATAAATCTGCAGCGTGCTGAAAACATCGCTCAATGGCACCTGCATGGATTTGGCCTTGGTGCGGTCCACATCCAGGTAGAGCTGAGGCGTGTTGGCGCGGAAGCTGGTGAACACGCCTTGCAGTTCGGGCTGATGATTGGCGGCATCCGCGAGTTTTTGCGCGGCCGCCTGCAGCGCTTGCAGGCCGGCACCGCCCCGGTCCTGAATCTGCATCTTGAAGCCCCCCAGTGTGCTCACGCCGCGCACCGGAGGCGGTAAGAACACGCCAACGAACGCGTCCTGGATCACGCTCAATTTTTCGCGCAGCGTGGCAGCGATTTTCTCGCCCGAGAGATTAGGATCGTGCTCGCGCTCGGCAAACGGCTTGAGCGGCAAAAAAATGCTCGCTGTATTGGACGTATTGGCAAAACTCACCACGCCGAATCCAGCAAATTCCACGGTGTTGAGCACGCCGGGGTTTTCGCGCGCAATGGCCGCCACGCGTTGCACCACCGCGTCGGTGCGCGCAAGCGAGGCCGCGTCGGGAAGTTGAATGTAGGTGATGAGGTAGCCCTGATCCTGGGATGGGATGAAGCCGGTGGGCACTTTGGCAAAGCCCAGCCAGGTGGCGCCAAGCAGCCCCGCATAAATGACCAGCATGATGGCGCTCATCCTGATCACACGCGCGACCACGCGCGTGTACCCGTTTCTGCTGCGTTCAAACGCCCAGTTGAATGAATGGAAAAACCAGCCGAGGATGCGGTCCAGAAAACGTGTGAACCAATCCTTTTTTGCGCCATGCGGTTGCAACAGCAGCGCGCACAAGGCGGGGCTCAGCGTGAGAGAATTGAAGGCGGAAATCACGGTAGACACCGCGATGGTCAGTGCGAACTGGCGGTAAAACTGGCCGTTCAATCCGCTGATGAATGCGGTGGGGACAAACACGGCGGCGAGCACCACCGCGACCGCAATCACCGGCCCGGCCACCTCGTCAATCGCCTTGAATGTGGCCTCCCTCGGAGTAAGCCCCAGCGCGATGTTGCGCTCGACGTTCTCCACCACCACGATGGCATCGTCCACCACGATGCCGATTGCGAGCACCAGCCCGAACAGCGACAAGTTGTTGAGCGAAAACCCGAACGCCGCCATGGCGGCGAAGGTGCCAATAAGGGAGACCGGCACCGCAAGCAAGGGGATGATGGAAGCGCGCCAGGTCTGCAGAAACACGATCACCACCATCACCACCAGAAGGATAGCCCCGATCAGTGTCTCAATCACCGCGCGAATGGATTCCTGGACGAAAAGCGTGGTGTCGTAAACGATGCGGTAGTCGAGGCCCTTGGGGAAGCGCTCTTTGAGTTTCTGCATGGTGGCGCGCACCGCCTTGGCAGTCTCCAGCGAATTAGTGCCAGGAAGCTGGAATATCACCAGCGCAGCGGCGGGCTTGCCGCCGAGGTAGCTGTTGACGGAGTAGTCGCGCGCGGCAAGCTCAATGCGTGAGATGTCGCGCAGATGCGTGACCTCGCCCTCGTTGCCGGACTTGATGATGATGTCGCCGAACTGCTCTTCGGTCCACAGCCGGCCCAGGGTGTTGACCGTGAGCTGAAGCTCGTGAGTATTCGGCGCCGGCGGCTGGTTGATGACGCCTGCCGCTACCTGCACGTTCTGCTCTCTGATGGCGTTGACGACGTCGGTAGCGGTCAGGTTTCGTTGCGCCACTTTGCCTGGGTCAAGCCAGATGCGCATGCTGTAGTCGCGCGCGCCGAACACCAGCACGTCACCCACGCCGGGGACGCGCGCCAGCACGTCCTTCAGCTGCAGATAAGCGTAGTTCCCCACGTAGAGCTGGTCGTAGGTATTGTCCGGCGACAGCAGATGCACCACCATGGTGAGATCGGGGGAGCGCTTCTTGGTGGTGATGCCGTTCTGCCGCACTTCCGCCGGAAGTCTCGGTTCCGCGATCGCCACCCGGTTTTGCACCAGCACCTGTGCCTGGTTGAGATCGGTACCGAGATTGAACGTGACGGTGAGGTTCATCTGCCCGTCGCTGGTGGACTGCGACGACATGTAAAGCATGTTTTCGACCCCATTCACTTCCTGCTCGATGGGAGTCGCCACGGTTTGGGCCACCGTCACAGCGTTGGCGCCGGGGTAGCTCGCGTTGACCACGATCGTGGGCGGAGCGACATTGGGGAGTTGCGCCACCGGCAGCTGGAACAGCGCGATGGTGCCGACAAGCACGAAAATAATCGATAGGACCGCGGCGAAAATCGGCCGGTCAATGAAAAAGTGCGCGAACTTCACTGACGAGCTCCCGCTTTCTGTTTCTTAGGCGTCGCTTTTTCCATATCGTCCTGCTTCTTGGGCGGCAATTTTTCGCCGTCTGTCGCCGCCGCGTTCGCACCACGCCCTTTCGCGAGGCTCGCCATAGCGACCTTCTCCGTGTTCACCTTGACCCCTGGGAGCACACGCTGCAGGCCATTCACAATCACCCAGTCGCCGGGTTTCAACCCCTCACGGATGACGCGCAGGCCATCAATAAAAGGGCCCGGTTTCACCGCGCGATATTCCACCACGTTGTCGCCATTCACGACCAGAACAAACTTTTTCTCCTGGTCCGCGCCGATCGCCGCGTCTGAAACCAGCAACGCCGGATAGGTGCCGCTGCCATGCACGCGCACGCGCACAAAAAAGCCGGGGCTGAGCTGGTCATCCGGGTTGGGGAACACGCCGCGCGCCCTGACTGTGCCTGTAGTTGGGTCAAGTCGCGGCTCCACAAAATCAGTGAAACCCTTGTGAGGAAAATTTTTCTCGTCGGCGAGCTCAAGCTCCATCGGAATCGGGCCGTGACGGGCGGACTCACGCAATCCCTCGCGCGCGAGCCGCCGATATTTCAATACCGATTGCTCGTCGGCATCGATGTATACATAAATAGGATCGATGGAACCCATGGTGGTGAGCAGCGTCGCTTCACCGGAATTACTGCCGCCAACCACGAGGTTGCCCACGGTCTTAAGCGTTCTGCTGATGATTCCGTCAATGGGCGCGCGCAGCTGGGTGAACTCCACGTTGAGCTTCGCCTCTTGCAGAACCGCCTCCGCCGAGCGCAGCGCCGCTTCCTGCTGGCGCACGCCTTTGCTGCGGGTATCGTATTCTTCTTCCGAGATGGCGCGCGATTTAAGCAGCCGCTCGGCACGCGC
Organism: Gammaproteobacteria bacterium; assembly: GCA_041495205.1. GTDB lineage: Bacteria > Pseudomonadota > Gammaproteobacteria > Burkholderiales > JAHFRG01 > JAHFRG01. The sequence goes on along the minus strand of JBGQCF010000005.1, from coordinate 8,845 downwards.
TAAATCGTTTTTCGCAAGCTCGAGCTGCGCGCTGACGCGTTCGACTTCAGCAGCGGTACGGTCGCGCTCTGCGATGTACGGGCGCGGATCAATGACATACAGTAGATCGCCCTTCTTCACCTTCGCGCCGTCCTTGAAATTCACCTGGGAAATGTAGCCGCTCACCCGGGCGCGCACTTCAACCACTTGTACCGCCTCCAGCCTGCCGGTGTACTCGTCCCATTCCACCACGTCCTTTGCAACCGGCTGCGCCACCGTGACGACCGCGGGAGGTGGGCCCTGATTGGCCAGCTTCGCATTGCTGCTGCTGTCGCACCCCGCCAGGATTGCAACAAAACCTACGGCAAGACTTGCGACGTATTCGGGCCTTGTTGCCAGCTTCAAAATATTAATCATCATTCTTCACCCTCATAAACGCCCAAGTCCCTCATTCATTCCGGTATAAAGATTCTTTTCTCACAATTGTAATCGAACAGTAACACTTCAAGTAGGTTCCACCACCCCGAATAATTTTTGTTTTAATTCCTTCAGCTGGTCGCGCAGTTCGGCCGCACGCTCAAATTCCAGATTCCTGGCGCAGGCGAGCATCTCCTTCTCCCGACGCTTCACTTCCCTGGTAAGTTCCTTCTCGCTCATCGCCTGGTAAACCGCTTCACTCTGCGCTGCCTTGAGTTGCTGCTGCGCAAGCTGCGGATCGTAAATGCCGTCTATCATGTCCTTGATGCGCTTGCTTATCCCTATCGGCGTAATGCCGCGCTCAAGGTTATAACGCATCTGCTTCTTGCGCCGCCGGTCGGTTTCATCCATAGCGCGGCGCATCGAGCCGGTGATGGTATCCGCGTACAGAATCGCGGTACCGTTGATATGCCTTGCAGCGCGCCCCATGGTCTGGATCAGCGAGCGCTCTGAGCGCAGGAAACCTTCCTTGTCGGCATCCAGTATCGCCACCAGCGAGACTTCGGGAATGTCCAGCCCTTCGCGCAGCAGGTTGATGCCGACTAGCACGTCGAATTCGCCCAGCCGCAGATCGCGGATGATTTCGACTCTTTCAACGGTTTCGATGTCCGAGTGCAGGTAGCGCACCTTGATTCCATGGTCGGCAAAATAATCGGTAAGATCTTCCGCCATGCGTTTGGTGAGCGTCGTCACCAAAACGCGCTCTTTTAAAGCTGCGCGGGCATTCGCTTCTGAAAGCAAATCATCAACCTGGGTCGCCGCGGGGCGCACTTCCACGCGAGGATCGATCAGCCCGGTCGGGCGCACCACCTGCTCCACCACCTGGCCCGAATGTTCCCGCTCATATTCGGCAGGTGTCGCGGATACGAATATAGTTTGGCGCATGATGCCTTCAAATTCATCAAATCGCAGCGGGCGGTTATCCAGGGCCGACGGCAGCCGGAAACCGTAATCCACCAGTGTCTCCTTGCGCGAACGGTCGCCGCGGTACATGCCTCCGAGTTGCGGGATGGTGACATGGCTCTCATCCACGACCATCAAGGCGTTCGGCGGCAGATAATCAATCAGGGTAGGCGGCGGCTCACCTTCTTTTCTGCCCGAAAGGTGCCGCGAGTAGTTTTCAATGCCTTTACAAAAGCCCAGCTCGTTCATCATTTCCAGATCGAAGCGAGTGCGCTGCTCGATGCGCTGCGCTTCGATCAGTTTGTTGTGTTTCTGGAAATACTCGATGCGCTCGCGCAATTCCAGCTTGATGGCCTCGATGGCGCGCAGCGTGGTGTCGCGCGGCGTGACGTAATGGCTGGAGGGATAGATGGTATAACGCCCTACCCGCTGCAGGATATGGCCGGTCAGCGGATCGAACAGCGACAGGCTTTCCACTTCATCCTCGAACAAAGTCAGCCGCAGCGCGGTCTCGGAGCTTTCCGCGGGGAAGATGTCCAGCACGTCGCCATGCACGCGGAAAGTGCCGCGCCTGAATTCAATCTCGTTGCGCTCATACTGCATTTCGGCAAGACGCTTGATGGCATCGCGCTGGGTTATTTTTTCTTTTTCGCGCAGGTGCAGGATCATGCCATGGTAATCCACCGGATCGCCGATGCCGTAAATCGCCGAAACGGTGGCGACGATTATGCAGTCTTCCCTCTCCAAAAGCGACTTGGTGGCGGAGAGCCGCATCTGCTCGATATGCTCGTTGATGCTGGAATCTTTCTCGATATACAGATCGCGTGAAGGCACATAAGCTTCCGGCTGGTAGTAATCGTAATAGGAAACAAAGTACTCGACTGCACTCTCGGGAAAAAACTCGCGGAACTCGGAGTAGAGCTGCGCGGCAAGCGTCTTGTTGGGAGCCATGACGATTGCCGGGCGGCCGAGCCTGGCAATCACATGCGCTATGGTGTAGGTTTTCCCCGAACCGGTCACGCCCAGCAGCGTTTGGTAGGCGAGCCCGTCCTTGATTCCCGCCACCAGTTGCGTGATTGCTTCAGGCTGGTCGCCGGCCGGCTCGAACGTCTGGTGCAGCTTGTAAGGGCTATTGGGGAAAGTGACAATCACAGGTACAATATCGCGCCTTTGAAACGTTTGATTTTACCACGCCGGCAATGTCCGGCGCTGCAACCAGCGACGAGGAAACCGGAATTGGAACTTTCGACACGCGTTCAGTTAATCAAGCCCTCCCCCACCCTTGCGGTGACCGCCCGTGCCGCCACGCTCAAAGCCGAAGGCAAGGACATCATCGGCTTGGGTGCGGGTGAGCCGGATTTCGATACACCGCAGCACATCAAGGAAGCGGCAATCGCCGCCATCAACAAGGGGTTTACCAAGTACACCCCGGTGGGCGGCACGCCCGGCCTGAAAAACGCCGTTATCGCCAAGTTTAAGCGCGACAACGGCCTGGAATACACCGCCAGGCAAATTCTGGTTTCCTGCGGTGGCAAGCAGAGCTTTTTTAACCTGGTGCTGGCGCACATCAATCCCGGCGACGAAGTCATTATTCCCGCGCCTTACTGGGTGTCCTATCCGGATATCGTACTGATTGCCGAAGGCAAGCCGGTCATCATCGAAGCGGGCATTGAGCAAGGCTTCAAGATCACCGCCAAGCAACTGCAAGCGGCAATTACTCCCAGGACCCGCATGATGGTGATCAACAGCCCGAGCAATCCTACGGGCGCCGTCTATGAACTGGAGGAACTGAAAGCGCTGGGCGAGGTGCTGCGCCGGCATCCGCAGGTTCTGATCGCCACCGACGACATGTACGAACACATCCTGCTGAAAAAGGGTAAATTCGTGAACATCCTCAACGCCTGCCCGGACCTCTATGCGCGCACCATGGTGTTGAATGGCGTGTCCAAAGCATATTCGATGACCGGCTGGCGCATCGGTTACGCAGGCGGGCCGGAAGCCCTCATCACCGCGATGGAAAACGTACAGTCGCAAAGCACGTCCAACCCGACTTCGATTTCACAAGTGGCTGCGGAAGCGGCGTTAAACGGCGACCAGTCCTGCATTTTGCCAATGGTCAATGCGTTCCGCGAGCGGCATGCGTTTGTATTGGATAAGCTCAACGCCATTCCTGGAGTGAAATGCTTGCCGAGCGGCGGAGCGTTCTACGCATTTCCCGACATGCGCCAGGCGATTGCCAGGCTGCACGCCAAAGGCTTGCTTAAAAACGGCAGCGATATCGTTTTTTGTGAATACCTGCTGGGAAAAGGGGTTGCGGTAGTGCCCGGTTCGGCGTTTGGCGCGGAAGGCTATATCCGGCTCTCCTTCGCGACATCCATGGAGAACCTGAAGCAGGCGCTGGAGCGCATACGCCAGGCGTTGATTTAAACCGCTCTATTTTTCTTGTTTCTTGTCTTGTTTGTCGCCTTCTTTTTTGTCAAACAAGTTTTCAGTAAATTCTCCGGCCTTGATCCCCACGGAGGTTCCCAACACCGGACCCAACAGCACCGTGCCGGCAGCAGCGCCGGCCATCGCGCCGGTGGACGGTCGCAACAGCGGATCGTTGACGGTACCGGAAACCGCAAGCGGTACGCTTACCAGGTTGGATCCGCTTTTCACTTTCACTTTCACCGTTCCTGACAAATCCTGATTCGGCGCGATATCCACGTTGCCTTCAGCGCTCAGTACGCCCGATGTTACTTTAATGTTGCGCAGCCGGTAGCGCTTGTCGGCGAGCTGCACATTACCGGAAAGCTCGTCAAAATGTGTCTGCCCGCCGCCCGAACCTTTTGTGGGGATGAACTTTGCCGCCTGCACTAGATCCACATTATTGATCACGCCATTTGCGATGCTGAAAGCCATGTTGAGGTTAAGGTTGTCGATCAATTGTTCGGCGCTTTTGCCATTGCTGCTGAACTGGCCGTCCGCCGTGAGCTTGCCGCTTAACGAGGTCTTGGTAAACAGTTTTACCAGCGGTTCGATTTCAACCGCTTTAATGTGAAACTCTCCGTTCCCCTTCCAGTCGCTGCGCCAGCTCATTTGCATTTTGCCGGTTGCGCTGCCTCCATAGAACTTGGCATCGATTGGTTGCAGGCTGAGATCATGTTGAGTCGCTTTGCCGTGTATGTGCAACTCATCAATTAACACCGGTTGCGGGATCGGAGGCTGCCATTTCTTGGCTACCACATTCAGCAGGTAGTAGTCTTTTTCCGGTTTAACTGTAATTTTCAGCTTCTCGTCGGGACTTGTAATCGCAGCCGTTTCAAGATTGTTGTCTGGTCCGATATCGGCTTCAGCGTTAAACGGACCCAGCGTTTGTTTTTTCAGCTCGAGGCGCAGATTACGCAACCTCACTTGCTCGATTTTGATGGCCTGCTGCGACGTTCCGCCTGGCTGAATCGAAGCGGGAATTACGCTCAGCGCGCCCTGGTGCAATGTCACGTTATCAATATCCACGCGTTTCAGCACCTTGACCGGCTCGAAGAGCGAACCCATGTCCGGTCTGATGCTGATCTTGCCAATTTTAATTTCCTTGCTTTTGCCGACCGCAATCCCGCTCAATGCAACATGAGGTGTGGGCAGCAGCCATATATGCAGCGACTGAATCTTTACCGGTTCATGCAGTCTTTCACTGGCAAGCTTTTCAATCTCTGGAATATAGGCGCTGAGCGGGATAAAGAACGGCACAGCCACGGCTGCGGCGAGCAAAACGCCCAGGATAATCAGCAGCCGTTTAAGCCATTTCATCGCTAATCGCCTCGTTTTGTTAGCCAGTTTGGTTGACCGTAAACGCCCAAAACGCTAACATAAGCGCCTCAAAAACACTTACCCAAATTCCCCGATAGCTCAGTTGGTAGAGCGACGGACTGTTAATCCGCAGGTCGTAGGTTCGAGCCCTACTCGGGGAGCCACGGAACCACTAGAACTAACGTAACCTTCAGGTAACCACTATTATGAAAAAGCCTGACCTGCGCGCGGAGCTGCGGGTTCCAATCACCCACCGAGGAGCATTGGCCGTCCAAGGCGCTTGGGTTCCTTGCCTGATCCAGAACTTTAGTAGCAAAGGTTTCCTGATCATGTGTAATAAAAAGTTCTCTGTCGGGCAAGTCCTTGAGTTGAAATGCGAGCTTTATACAGGAAGATTTCTACAGTGCAAAGTCGAAGTCCGGAATATCACCGAGATGTGTATAGGCACCAAGATTGTAGAAATAAACGACGACGGATTAACCTTGTGCCGTCAGTTTCTCGATGAGCATTTCAGTTTGAGCAGGTTCGGTTAACCGTTTTTCAAGCGGCTGCCGGTTCTGCGTCTTTGGCGGTATGTCCAATCGGCACCTTGCGACCTTAGCGCGTCAAGAAACGCATCCCTTAGGCGGTCTGCCTTGGTAATGCGGGACATCCTTGATGCACCCTAACAGTTGAAATAACCGGACCGCTTTAGCGGGTCCGGTTGATTGAATTGTTAGAACTGCTTAGTAAAGAGATTCGACATACTTATTAAGTGGTTCTGGAAGAAGATCTTGAGGGTGGTCTCCGCCGAATGTCGCCCATTTGCTCTTTCCTGAGATGATTGTGGTGGCTAGCTCCTTCCAGCTTTGCCCTTCGTAGATAATTAATTTGATCTCTATTTTGTCTCGAATTCCTGACCATTCAGTGGCACGATCTTCCCAGTGAAGAATTTCAGGGATTACGTAGTAATCGAAATTTGATGAAGTATTTCTCTTTAGACACTCAAGTTCTTTGCAATCAGTCGACACTGTGTTGGTGTTCGTGAATCTCGCAAAAGCCGCACGCACAGCAAGAGCAGTCATTCTCCCAGATGTCGAATATTCTTTGTTCTCATAAGAGCCGTTGGCTGGGGTTGCAATAACAACCGATCTTCCTTTCAAAAGCTTTGCGGTAGGTTCAATCAGGTTGGTCTGTTTGTATGTGGAGGCGCAACCCGAGATCATTGCTGTGATGATTACTAAAACGGCGATACGCATTGATGGCTCCTATGAGTTCTAACGAACCAAGGTAACCGGCGGCCCGCGGCGCGCGCGAAGCCGCGCATGCGGGACGTCCGTGCTGACCGCCGGGTTAGGCATCGATATGTGTCCATGCTGCGCAGAGCTTCTTGATGAGGGTGAATTCGTCAAGACGTGTGGGTATTTGTATATGCAGGGATACTCCTTACTGGCATTTGAATTGAATTTCCGCAGATGCATACGTGGCAACACCAGCATCCTTTGACGTTGAGTCTAAGGGCTTTAGCTTCTTCCCCTTGGCCGCGCAAAACTGACCGGCCTCCTTGTATAGTTCTGCTTTCACCTCACCGCCAGAATAGGTGAACGCGGATCCAAACTTCGAATGCATATAGGTGTCGTCCGCGATCTGGACGATCCCAGAACCCGGGGTTGCACATCCAGCGAAACCAATCACTGCAAGCACGGCAATTAGTGGTTTTTTCATTTCTTACTCCATTGCGACGATTCTGAGGAGTCAAACGGATGGTGCACCCGCCGTCACGGGGAATCTAGCTAGGCGCTGGTTGCAAACGAGGACAGTTTTCGAATGCTCGCACATTTCACCCCGGCGGCTTCACAAGCCATGCGCACCACAGAATGGACCTGGGATTAGTAGGGTCAAGTCTTGAATCTTGACTTCCTCATATCTGCTATGATCACTTTGCTCACCATCGAACATTCAAGAATCAAGACTTGACCCCTATGTTTTCGCTCGAACGCGCTGTTAGCCGTCATTTGTGGCGATGAGGGTTTGCGATCTTGTCCAACTCGTCAACCGTCGACCGAAACCGCCTAACTTCCTCGACGAAGCCAGAAAGAAATCCCAGGCTAAACGAAATGGTGAACGACAGAACGACATGCTCTGGCACCTCCTTCCCGTCTGGCATCTTCACCGTTCCACCGAGTTTCTTGTGGAGATCGATGAGCGCTTTGGTTTTCGTCGCACGCTTGGGAGATTGCAGCGAATGCGCAAGATCATTTCGCAGACTATTTATTGCCACGATAAGTTGCCACATTTCGTTCTCATGCTCGTCAAGGGACATCGTTCGCGCTACCGCGACTTTCTGTGCGAAGGTTAGACGCGCTTCCTCCAGGTACTCGCCGTGGAAAACGAACGTTGAGATGATCTCCCCAAGCGTTTCTTCGATGACTAGGTGGCCCTTTAATACTACCAGTGCGCTTTCATCAACAAAGCGCAGGTGCTCCTCAAGTTTGGTCAGTATTTCCTTCGCGGCCTCTGCCATATGACGGCTAACTATTGAACTCAGCCGCTGGCGAAGTCGGTCGGATAGAGTGAATTGTTAAACGTCATGGTATCTGTGGCTCAACGTGGAAAGTCAAACCCGAGAACCTCCGCGCGCCAATTAATGGAAGGGTGAGACACGCTTACATAATACGTTTGCGGTTCCTTGATGAGTTGCTCCACTACTCCGGCCGGTCCCGCCACCGTATTTGAGTAATGTCCATCCTTGTCGGCTGCGACCCGCACCATAAGCGGAATGGTGTTGTCGTCACTATGTAGATGAAGCTGTAGCCGAACCTTCATCGGTTTATCCATCGCAGGAAACCCGTTGGACTTAACTTTAACGAATGCAGTCCACTGAGGTTCTTTCCGGACCCGCGCGTCTTTAATCTCTGACTTAATGACGCCGATCGCCTCCCAGTACCCTTTGTCGGAAATACGGGTGCCAATAAAGCCAAGGACCGCACTGGCGAGAACAAGCAGCGATCCCACGACACCGACAACAAAGCTCGTTATCTGTAACTTCTCTCCGAACCCCATAAATACTTTCTCAGTATCGTGAACGGTATTGATGACGTTTAACTACAAATAGACAGCCGAAAAGCGATTATAAAAAGCCAATTGTGATTCTCCCTAGTCAATCTTCAATCGAATTAATCCGCTTCGTAACGTCGGCAGTTAAATGCCACCGGTGAAATCGCTTTTTGAGGACATTTTAAATTTAGCACAAATTGACGCTGAAAGTCCTACAACGTAGGCAAACCTGACATCGTATTAGTGCGGACAGGCCGGAAGCATTGTACCATTTCAACCACTGTGCAACCCCGCAGCAAAGCAAAACGTTAGCGTACTGAAAGAACCCTGCGTGGATTTCCTGTTTATTCTTGCCGTCGGCCTTGTTGCCGGCACGCTCAGCGGCATCGTGGGCTTCGGTTCTTCGATCATGCTGATGCCGGTGCTTGTAATCGTATTCGGTCCGCGGCAAGCAGTCCCAATCATGGCCATTGCGGCAATCATGGTGAATTTCTCGCGCATTGTCGCGTGGTGGCGCGATATCGATTGGCGCGCCTGTGCTGCCTATTCGGTGACAGGCATTCCCGGTGCTGCGCTGGGCGCCAGAACGCTCCTGGTATTGCCGCCGCGCATCATCGAAGGCGCGCTCGGCATTTTTTTCCTTGCAATGATTCCCGCGCGGCGC